>MNZR01000036.1 GCA_001873705.1 Syntrophobacteraceae bacterium CG2_30_61_12 | reverse complement strand
GCCGCTGGAGCTATCCGATCTGCTCGAACAGAATTTTCTGCGCTACGACGGCAAGGGCGTGGTGCCGAACCAGATTCATAGCTACCTCTCCACTAACTTCAAGGAACTTCGGAACCTGCCCAAGGATGACGAGAGCCTGCGGGCCAAGGGCAAGGACCGTTGGTATGTGCCCGATCCGAACAAGGCAGGCGACCTGGAGAAACTGCGCGAGCGGTCGCTGCTCAAGGAGTTCGAGGAATACCGGGCATCCACACAGAAGCGGCTGAAGGTGTTTCGCCTTGAGGCCGTCCGGGCCGGGTTCAAGAAGGCCTGGCAGGAGCGCGACTACGCCACCATCATCACCGTGGCCCGCAAAATTCCCGAAACGATCCTCCAGGAAGACCCCAAGCTCCTCATGTGGTACGACCAGGCGGTGACAAGAATGGGAGGCGAATAACTATGCTGAAGCAGTTACGAATACGAAACTTCAAAGGCTGGAAGGATACCGGCGACATTCGCATGGCCCCCATTAGCTTGTTCTTCGGAGCCAACAGTTCCGGTAAGTCCAGCATCGGCCAATTCCTGATGATGCTGAAGCAGACGGTGGAGTCGCCGGACAGGAAAGCGGTTTTCTACCCGGGCGGTAAGAACTCGGCGGTCCAGCTTGGTTCCTACCAAGAGATGGTCTTTCACCGCGATCCGGGAAACAAGATCATCTTCGATTATCAGTGGTTGTTGCCGGAAATACTCAAATTCAAGGACCCGGTGAACAGTCAAGACTTTTCTGGCGACAGCCTTGTTTTTCATGCTGATGTCGGTTTGGGAGATAAAGATCAGCACACACTGGTGGTTGACCGACTGAAATACGAATTGCTCGAAAAAGATGAAAGTAAACTTTCCATCGGCATGGAGCGACGAAAATCGGGCACTAAATCCGAGTACAAAGTGGAAGCAACCCATTACACCTTAAGACGTAAGCAAGGGCGGGCCTGGTCTTTCGGCGCCCCGGTCCGGTTTTACGGCTTTCCTGACGAAGTGGTTGCCTATCACCAGAACGCGGATTGCGTTCAGGAATTGAACTTGCATCATGAAAAACTGTTTCGCTCGCTCTATTATCTTGGTCCGTTGCGCACCAAAGCAGAACGGCTGTATTCCTGGACCGGCATCCGACCGGAAAGCGTCGGCTATCAGGGAGAGAATACCATTGCGGCGATTTTGGCGGCACGAAGCCGGAAAATCAGCTTGGGTTATAAGCGGCCAGCCAAACCGTTTGAGGAGATCATTGCCTTCAAGCTCAAGGCAATGGGCCTGATTGAAGAATTCAAAGTCAACCCGATATCCGAGCAGCGGCAGGAATACGAGGTCAAAGTACACACCAAAGGATCATCGGACTGGGTCGATCTTCCTGACGTCGGCTTTGGCATATCGCAGGTGCTTCCAGTGCTGGTGCAGTGTTTTTACGCGCCCGCTGGATCGATCATCATCATGGAACAGCCTGAAATCCACCTGCACCCGAGTGCTCAGTCTGCCTTGGCGGATGTCATGATAGACGCAATAAACGCGCGGGAAAACGGAAAAGACAGAAACATCCAATTGATAATTGAAACCCATTCGGAGCATTTCCTGCGCCGAATGCAGCGCCGTATTGCCGAGGATGTTGTTTCACAGGAAAAAGTGTCGGCGTATTTTGCCAATATCACCAAAACGCCCGCAACTCTGGACCCGTTGCAAATCGATATCTTCGGCAACATCCAGAATTGGCCGGAGAACTTCTTTGGCAATGAAATGGGCGATATCACCGAGCAGGCCAAGGCCTCTATCAAGAAGCGGATGCAGAAAGACGAAAAGCCGGAGGCCTCTGAATGAAACTGCCGAAGAAATGCCTGGTAGATACCAACGTACCCAAGACGGCTAATCTTGCCACTCAGCCGGCCCCGGACTCTAACGTATCCCATGTCTGTGTGCTGGACTGCATCGAAGCGGTTGAACATGTTATTAAAAAGCGCAGTCTGATCATCGACGCGGGAGACGAAATTTTCGATGAATACCGGCAGCAACTCTCCATGAGGGGACAGCCCGGCGTTGGTGACTGTTTCATGAAATGGGTTCATGATAATCGATGGGGCCTGCCTGACGGCCAGCGAGTGACCATCACCAGAAATGGCGACTCATACAATGAATTCCCCACACATGACGATCTGAACGATTTCGATAACTCAGACCGCAAGTTTGTCGCCGTGGCCAATGCTCACCCGGACAAGCCGCCGATATTGCAAGCCACCGACAGCAAATGGTGGGGGTGGAAGGATGCCCTGGCTAAGGTCGGGATTACCGTTAAGTTTCTCTGCCAGGAGTATGTTGAAGCCAAATACGCCGAGAAGATGGGGACGTGAAAGAGGATTTTTTCAAATTTCCCTCAACCCCTCATTTGGCAACCATGCCGGGGATTGACATCAGGGGTGATAAGGTTCTGACAGAATCAGAACGTGATGAATTCATGACGCATGAGTTGATTGTAGAAGAAAAAGTGGATGGAGCAAATTTAGGTCTATCGTTTGATGCTGAAGGGAATATCCGCGCTCAGAACAGAGGGGCTTATTTGCATTTGCCCGGCACGGGACAGTGGGAAAAGCTCGGCGAGTGGTTGGCACGCCACACCGATATGCTTTTCGAGTATCTCTCTGACCGGTACATTCTTTTTGGCGAGTGGTGTTATGCCCAGCATTCAATTTCTTACAACCGTCTGCCCGACTGGCTTCTTGCCTTTGATATTTATGACCGAGAGGCACGTCGTTTTCTGGCCACGTCGCGCCGGGATCGGCTATTAGATGAGATGCGTATCTCTAAAGTACCGCGCCTTGCGCATGGGCGGTTTTGCTTTGTCGAGATCCAAAAACTTTTATCACAATCAAAGCTGGCGGATCAGCCTGCCGAAGGGATTTATCTGAGAATTGATCAAGGTGACTGGCTTGAACAACGGGCCAAACTTGTTCGTCCCGCCTTTATTCAGGCAGTCGTTCAACACTGGTCGCGTTCTGCCATCAAGCCGAACCGGTTACAAACGGAGGCATCCGAGTGAGTGCTTCCAGACTTTCCCAGAATTGGCAATACAGCACCATTCATAACTGTGCTTGCAGGGTCATCGAAGAACAGACATTGTGGGGACAGACGGTCTGTCGTGTCTGGTTGCCGAACCAGGACGCGGTGATGCGGGTGCCCCGTTCAACTTTGCGGCCGCTGAATGAAGCTCTGCAACCCGAGATCGATGGCTGGCGCATCACCTACGTCGCGGCAGCTTCCAGAGTTGCTGAAGTGCTGGCAGGTTCCGCCAACGCTCCCGACGGCCACGTCCTGCTCGCGCCCATCGAGTCCTCCGTCATCCCGCTGCCGCACCAGATCCGGGCCTTGTCCCGCGCCATGGCGGGCGACCGGGTGCGCTATCTCCTGGCGGACGAGGTCGGCTTGGGCAAGACCATCGAGGCCGGGCTCATCATGCGGGAACTCAAACTTCGCGGGCTGGTCAAGCGGACGCTGGTCATCGCCCCGAAAGGGCTGGTGAGCCAGTGGGTCAGCGAGATGCGCTTTCACTTCGGGGAGACCTTCCAACTCGTGCTTCCCGAGGACATCAAGACATTGAAACGGATCGTCCCGGTGACGGGTCCGGGAAACGGCGAGAAGGGCAATCACGATCCCGAGGCTCTGCCCGCCAACACCTGGCAGATGTTCTCCCAGGTGGTCGTACCGATGGATTCGGTCAAGCCCCTGGACAAGCGCCGCGGATGGAGCGCGGCTCAGGTGAGCGAGCACAATCGCGAACGGTTCGAGGACCTGATCTCCGCCGGCTGGGACCTGGTCATCGTGGACGAAGCGCACCGTCTCGGCGGCAGCACCGACCAGGTGGCCCGCTTCAAGCTGGGCCAGGGGCTGTCCGAGGCCGCTCCATATCTCCTACTGCTTTCGGCTA
>MNZR01000116.1 GCA_001873705.1 Syntrophobacteraceae bacterium CG2_30_61_12 | reverse complement strand
TGCTCGATCAGCGCCAGGGCGGCGTTGCCCTTGGCGCACAGCGAGCCGCCGTTGACCGGAGCATCCGCCGCGTAGTCGAGGCCCACCGCCCGACCCCCGGCCACCAGCAGGTCCAGGCCGCAACCGACCGCGCAATAAGGGCAGATGGTTCGGACCCGGTCCCGCTTCATGGCGATGCCTCTACCGGCGGCAGTTCCGCCCGCCCCTGCCGGGCCGCCCGGGTGAGCCGCGCGATGGCGTCACGCCGGCGCATGCTGAGATACGCCCCTTCCAGCAGCAATGCTCCGGTGGGGCAGGCCGCCACGCAGGCCGGCTGATCCCGATCCGGGCAGCGGTCGCATTTGACGATGAACGGGCTGCCGCGACCGGCCTGGATCATGCCGAAGGGACAGGCCATGAGACACCCATGGCAGCCGATACAGCGGGCCGCTTCGAAGGCCACCAGACCGCTTTCCGAGTCTTGAAACAGGGCCCGGGTCGGGCACGCCCGGGCGCACGGAGCGTCATCGCAGTGGCGGCAGAGAAACGGGGCCCGGCTTTCGGCCACCGCTTCCACGTAGATCCGCCGTTGCGGCCGCGGTTCTTCCCGAATCGCGGCGGCCAGGGTGCGGCTTTGCGAATGGGCCACGGCGCAGGCCAGCTCGCAGTTGCGGCAGCCGACGCAGCGTTCGATCCGCACCAGCACCCGTTCGCGCGGGCCGGCTTCGGATCTGGGTAAACCTTGATATTCCATCGCGCTCCTCGCATTGGGATCCGACGGTTGCTCTACCGATTTGGGATAAGACCTTTTCATCATCAAAGGCGGGCAAGATGCCCGCGCTCCCAGGAAAGAGTCCACCCAAAATGAAGGTTTTTGGCCTCAACAAGGATCAACCGGCGCCGACGGCATCGCTTTGCCGGCGGTTCAGCTCAGCCCCAGGCCGGCTCGCTTCCGGTTGATGTGGGCGATGATGAGATCCGCCGCCAGGTCCGGGTCCGGTTCCACGGCGAAGGTCGCGCCCACCACTTTTTCCAGCCCTTCGGTCAGGAGCTGGGTCACGTTCTTGCTGCCGAGCACCGGCGGCATCGGGCCGAGTACCGTGTAGATCCCGGAAGCCACCGCGTAGCAGCCGATGGAAATGGCCTTTTCCGAGTACCACTCGGGGGCGGCGGCGGCCAGCGGGAGATCGGAGATATCCATCTTTAAGGCATTGGCGAGGGCGGCGGCGAGCATGGTGATGCGGACGTTGTCGACGCAGCTCCCCATGTGGAGCACCGGCGGGATCCCGAGCGCGCCGCACACTTCCCGTAGTCCGGGTCCGGCCAGCGCGGCCGCTTCGGCCACCTTGAAGCCGGCCCTGGCATTGGCCACGGCGGCGCAGCCCGTATCCACCACCAGGATGTCGTGAGCGATCAGTTTCCGGGTCAGGTTCACGTGGCCGTAGTCCTGACGGATCTTGGGATTGTTGCAGCCGACCACGCCCACCGCGCCCCGGATCTTACCGGCCACGATAGCGTCGATCAACGGCTGCACGGTCCCGCCCAGGGCCGCCACGATGGCTTCCACGCTGAATCCGGCCATCATGTCCACCGGTTCCACCGGGATCTTGACTTTCCCCGGGACTCGCCGCGGATAGTTTTCAATCGCTTCGGTCACCAGCTTGCGGGCCAGTTCGCGGGCGTTGTCCGGATGGAATTCGTGGTGTTCCATCCGCGGGAAGCCGGCCTTGTCGCTGGTGGAAATCATCCGGGTGTGATAGCAGGCCGCCACCTGCCCCAGGGCCGGCATGATGCACTGGTAATCGACGAACATCATCTCGACCGCCCCGGTGACCAGCGCCAGTTCGGTGGTCAGATGGTTGCCCGCCATGGGGATCCCGCGGCGCATCAGGAGTTCGTTGCCGGTGCAGCAGATCCCCGCCAGATTGATCCCCGCCGCGCCCTTGGCCTTGGCCAGGGCCACCAGGTCGTCATCGGTGGCGGCCTGGGCGATCATTTCCGAAACGATGGGATTGTGGCCGTGAAGCAGGATATTCACCTGATCGGTCTTGAGCACCCCCAGGTTCACCTTGGAATGCACCGGCCGCGGTACCCCGAACAGGATGTCGGAAACTTCGGTGGCGATGAGAGAGCCGCCCCAACCGTCGGAGAGGGCGTTGCGCAGCCCGTGCAGCAGCAGGCTCTGCCAGTTGTTGTCCACGCCCATGTGGGTGCGGTGCATCATTTCCGAGGTTTCCCGGTCGATCCCGCGCGGCATGATCCCGAGCTTGGTCCAGAGCGCGCGGCGCTGTTCCGGGGCCCGGCGAACCAGGGTGAGTTCCTTCTTGCGGGTACCGAATTCCTCTTCCAGGGCTTCGGCCAGGTCCAGCGCCACGGCTTCCTTGCCGCGGCCGTCGCCGGAGATCCCGAATTCCGCGGCCAGCGCCCTGAGTTTCCCTTCTTCCCGGATCTGGTAACCAGGGGCTTTGCCTTCCGCCACCTGCCGCAGCACTTCCACCAGATCACGCCCGTGATCCGAATGCGATGCGGCCCCGGCGGCGATCATCCGGCCGAGATTGCGGGCCACGATGATGTCGGCATCGGCGCCGCAGACCCCGACCTGGGGGCCTTCCCCGAACGGATCGATGCGGCAGGGGCCCATCGCGCAATTGCGGCAACTCAAGCCCAGTTCGCAGAACCCGCACTGGGGCAACTGCGCCTGATAGCGGTCCCAAACCGTTCGGACCTGATCGTGTTCGGCCTTTTCCAGCATCCGTTGACCGTCTTCGGTGATGGTCCGGTTGCGAATGTCGTCACTTGTCAACATGGATCTCCTCCTTCTTGGAGTCGTTGTCATTACCGCTGATCCAGTGATCCATCCGGTCTTCGGGGGCCGCCCGCGAACGCTTTGAGGGTCGATTCGAACGGCGCGTGGCGAAGCGAGCCATCCCACCCCTTCGCGGGGTCGGGATGAGCCGGCCCGTGCCCGGCGATCCCCGTCCGGTCATTTTGCTTCGCCCAGTTCCACCAGGCGCGCCCGGAATTCGCGCAGCACCGTCATGGCGCCCGGTTCCCCGGCGGCTTCGGCGCGCGGTCCGAAGCTCGCGCTTCGAGCCACTTCCCGGGTCTTGGCCGCCAGCACCTGGTTCAATTCACTGAACAGGAGCGCGCCCGCCTTGCAAGCTTCCACGCAGGCCGGCACCTGACCGTGCCGCCGCCGGGTGACGCAGTTGTCGCATTTGTGGGCCAGGACCTTGATCCGCGCCTGCAAGGGTTCGTCGTAAAACCGGATCACCCCGAACGGGCAGGCCATGGCGCAGGACGCGCAACGGATGCAGCGGTCCGGGTTCAGCAGCAGACTGCCGGTCTTCGGCTCGCGATAGAGCGCGCCGGGCAGGCAGGCGGCCTGGCATGGGGCCGGGTCGCAATGGCGGCAGCGGTTGGGAAAGGGTTCTCCAAGGGCGCCCACCCCGATATGAATCCGCGGCTGCGGCGATCGCGGTTCAAACACCGCGCCGGCCAGGGTTTGCGACCGGGAATGGGCCACGGCACAGGCCAGTTCGCATTGGCGGCAGCCGACGCAGCGTTCCGGCCGCACAAACACCACCTTCATGGTTCATCCTCCTTGGCGGAAGTCAACAACCATTGGGGTTTCCAGGCATTGTCGTCGATTGAACCGGGTGCTGCCTTCGAAATCCATCGGGAAGGGAATGCGCTGTGGAAAAACTCGCTCAACGGCAACGCGGCGCATGGTGAAGGCTGAAATAATCTAGCACACAGCCGGCAGCCGTTACAAGGCTTGAGTCCGTTTCAGGTCGGCGTTTGTCCCGACGGGCGGGCGTGGCACCGCACTTTATCGACGAAGGGTTGCAACAGATCGGGGCAGAAGCGGAGGCCGGCGGCGACCACGATCGATCCAAACACGGCGGCGCTGGCGGCCATTTGGGCGAGGGCCTGGAGATAGGGGGCGCCGTTCGGATCGATCGGCAGCAGATA
>MNZR01000076.1 GCA_001873705.1 Syntrophobacteraceae bacterium CG2_30_61_12 | reverse complement strand
GGCCGCCGCCGAATGAACGGTCGCCGACCGTGGCGGAGATCGAACCAATCCCGACCCCAGTTGAGGAGGCTAACCAAGATGCGTGTGTTGATTGTCGGCGGAGTCGCCGGGGGGGCGTCCTGCGCCGCCCGGTTGCGGCGGTTGTCGGAAGCGGCGGAAATCATCGTGTTCGAGCGGGGCCCTTACGCTTCATTCGCCAACTGCGGGCTGCCTTATTATGTGGGCGATGTGATCAAAGAGGAAAAACACCTGCTGGTGGCGACCCCCGAATTGTTCCGGGACCGCTTCAATATCGCCGTGCGCACCAATACGGAAGTGACCGCGATCCACCCCGAAACCAATCGGATTGAGTTGCGCGATCGCCAGTCCGGAGCGGAAACGGAAGAAGCCTACGATGCCCTGGTGTTGTCGCCGGGGGCCAAACCGATCCGGCCGCCGATTCCCGGGGTGGATCTGGATGGGGTCTTCACCGTGCGGACCATCCCGGACAGTCGGCGAATGCGTGACTGGATTCAGCAAACCGGAGCCCGCCAGGCGGTCATCGTGGGCGGCGGTTACATCGGCCTGGAAATGACCGAAAATCTGGTGGAACGCGGTCTCGGCGTCACCATCGTGGAACTGCAGTCGCAGCTCATGCCGATCCTCGATCCGGAAATGGTGGAACCGCTCCAGGCCGTGGTGAGCCGGAAAGGCGCGCGGGTGCTTCTAAACGACCGGGCCACCAGGTTCGAACCGGCCGACGGTCACCGTTTGCGGGTGCAACTGGGGTCGGGAACAGCGATCGAGACCGACCTGGTGGTGCTGGCGGTAGGGGTGAAGCCGGAAGTCGAGCTGGCCGTAGCCGCCGGCCTCAAGCTGGGAAGCCGGGGCGGGATTCAGGTGGATGATCGGATGCGCACCAGCGTGGCCAATATCTGGGCGGTGGGTGACGCCGTTGAGGTGCTTAGCCCGATCACCGGACTGAGCGGCCCGGTGCCGCTCGCCGGCCCGGCCAATCGCCAGGGACGAATCGCCGCCGACGTGATCATGGGCCGCGACAGTCGCTTCCGAGGGGTCCAGGGCACCGCCATTGTCGGTCTCTTCGGCCTGGCCCTGGCGGCCACCGGCCCCGGGGAAAAGCTGCTGCGCCGGGAGGGCCTCTGGGATGGGCCGCTGCAGTGCGAAAAGATCTATCTCCACCCGGGCCATCACGCGTCCTACTACCCGGGAGCTTCCATGCTCTCCTTCAAACTCATCTTTTCCAAACGCGACGGCCGTATTCTGGGCGCCCAGGCGGTCGGTAAGGACGGAGTCGACAAGCGCATCGATGTGATCGCCATGGCCATCCAAAAAGAGGCCACGGTGTTCGATCTGGAAGAGGCGGAACTGTGCTACGCGCCGCAATTCGGCGCGGCCAAGGACCCGATCAATATGGCCGGGATGATCGCCGCCAATGTGCTTCGCGGTGATTCGGTTCTGCTCCACCACGAGGACCTGGCCGCGACCGATGCCTTCATTCTGGACGTGCGCGAACCCGGTGAATTCAGACGCGGTCATATCGATGGCGCGGTCAATATTCCCCTCCACCAACTCCGCGGACGCCTCGATGAATTGCCTCGAGACCGCGAAATCTGGGCCTACTGCTTCGTCGGCCAAAGGTCCTATTACGCCGCTCGAATGCTGCTCCAGTTGGGCTTTCGGGTGAGGAACCTGAGCGGTGGTTTTCGCACCTTCAGCTTGCAGGAACTGGTCCAGTCCAGGCAAGGCGCGAAAACCTGAGAGCCGGAAGCGCGATCGAGTGACCCGTAAAGGGAGAATCGTCGATGGCGATCCAGGCGAAGCCGCGCGACCGCGCCGTGGGGTGCCGGCCGGCCCCGAGGGTGCCTTCGGGCGTTTTTCTATTGGGCTGGTTCTTCCCAGTCGAGGGTGCGCTGCACCGCCTTGCGCCAGAAATGATAGCCGCGGGCGCGCTGGTCGGCGGGCAGTTGCGGCGTCCAGGTTCGGTCCACCTCCCAGTTGGCTTGCAGTTCCTCGAACCCGGACCAGTAGCCGACCGCCAGCCCGGCCGCATAGGCCGCTCCCAGCGCGGTGGTTTCGCTCACCCGCGGGCGGATCACCGGCACCTCGAGCAGGTCGGCCTGGATCTGCATGAGCAAATCGTTTGCCACCATACCGCCGTCCACCTTGAGTCGGGTGAGAGGCACACCGCTGTCGGCGTTCATCGCTTCCACGATATCTCGGGTTTGAAACGCGCAGGCTTCCAGCACCGCTCGGGCCAGGTGATGCTTGTTGACGTAACGGGTGAGGCCGACGATGGCGCCGCGGGCCTCGGAGCGCCAGTAGGGGGCGAACAGGCCGGCGAAGGCCGGCACGATGTAGGCGCCGCCGTTGTCGGCAGCACCCCGGGCCAGGTCTTCGATGTCCGGAGCCGAGGCGATGAGGCCCAGATTGTCTCGGAACCACTGGACCAGGGCCCCGGCGATGGCGATGGAACCTTCCAGGCAATAGATCGGGGCCTGACCGCGGACCTGGTAGCCGAGCGTGGTGAGCAGGCCGCGTTGGGACACCACCGGGGTGGTGCCGGTGTTGAGCAACAGGAAGCAGCCGGTGCCGTAAGTGTTTTTGGCTTCGCCGGGGCTGAAACAGGCCTGACCCACCAGGGCCGCCTGCTGATCGCCGAGCGCCCCGGCCACCGGCACGGTGGCCTGAAAGGGACCGTCTTTCAGGGTGTGGCCCCAGGTGTCGGGATCGATGGAGGGCACGATGCGGGGCAGCATTTGCCGCGGAATGCCAAGCAGTTCCAGAATTTCCGGGTCCCAATCGAGGGTTTTCAGGTTCATCATCAGGGTGCGACTGGCGTTGGTCACATCGGTCACGTGAGCGCCGCCGGCGGGTCCCCCGGTGAGCCACCAGATGATCCAACTGTCAATGGTTCCGAACAAAGCGTCGCCGGATTCGGCCGCCGCTTTCGCCGCCGGCACCCGGTCCAGGATCCAGCGCAGCTTGGGGCCGGAAAAATAGGTTGCGATCGGCAGCCCGGTCTTTTCCCGCAGTCCGTCCTGACCGCACTCGGCGGTCAGCCGCCGGCAAATTTCCTCGGTCCGGGTGCATTGCCAGACAATCGCGGGGTGGAACGGCCGGCCGCTGCGGCGGTCCCACACCAGGCTGGTTTCCCGCTGATTGGTGATGCCGACGGCGGCCAGATCGGTGCCGCTCAATCCGCATTTGTTGAGACCGCCCTTGATCACCGCCTGGGTGTTGCGCCAGATTTCCATGGGGTCGTGTTCGACCCAACCCGGCTGGGGGAAGATCTGTTCGTGCTCCATCTGATCTTGACCGACGATCCGCCCCCGGCGATCAAAGACGATGAACCGATTGCTGGTGGTGCCCAGATCCAATGCTCCGATAAATTTGGCCATCGGGTTCCTCCCTTGCTTTGCTAGCGAACCGGGTTGTCCTGCCGAAACCGGGGTCGGTATTCTCACCCCGTGAAGATTTAAAAGCTTCATCTTCACGTGGAGACGCGGAGGACGTGGAACTTGATTTCTGGGGTTTCCTCCGCGCGCTCCGCGCCTCCGCCTAAATCCAAACCGCGACTTGTCGAGTTGACCATTATGACTGGGCGCAATTCGAATCGTTAGGAGAAAGCCTTAGCGTTTCAGGGACCGTGATGCATTCGCACGGAAGCTGATGCCTTGAGCCTGATGCGTTCGTAGTGCGTCCCGTCAGGGCGTCCTTGTTCATTGCGCCTCGGGGATGGCATGGGCCCGCGGATTCGGAAGCGCCCATACGCCTGACGGCGCCACTACCAGCGCGCCCAGGTTCGCAGCGCGCCCGTGGTAACGCCTTCGAAGTGCGCCGGATCGTCCTGTTCGTAGTGCGTCCCGTCAGGGCGTTCAATGCCTACCGGTCTGCCATGGACCGAGCTTTCGGATACGCTGCCAACGCCTGACGGCGCCACTACCAGCGCGCCCAGGTTCGCAGCGCGCCCGTGGTAACGCCTT
>MNZR01000003.1 GCA_001873705.1 Syntrophobacteraceae bacterium CG2_30_61_12 | reverse complement strand
CTTCCAGCCGCGATCGACACACCGTCGCGGCTGGAAGCCGCTCCTACAAGAACGGAGCTTTCAATTCTTAAAGGTATAAATGGGCGAATGCCGGAGATGCCTGCACGGGGCATCCCGTCTTCCCGCTTCCGACATCTCCGCCGTGGCTTTCCCTTGCTTTCCCGCCTGATCGATATTATAGGCCGTAAGCTTTTCCTCTTCCCATGCGCGGAATGAAGGACAACGGTGGCACCGCCTAACTGGCGGCGCCGGCCGTGGCCAAACGATGATTATCGCCATATTATGGAGCGGCCGGCACCATCGGGGCCGGCAGGGCTTTGCGTTGACTTCAATCGGGATGCGGGAGCATGCGGGCAGATGAGTGAGATCCTTCGTCGTGGCGCGGAACTGGAACTGGACATTGAAAAACTCGCCTTCGGCGGCAGTGCGGTGGCGCGCGTGGACGGGTTCGTGGTGTTTGTCGACGGCGCCATTCCGGGCCAACGGGTACTGGCCCGGATTCAACGCAAAAAGCGCCAGTACGCGGAAGCCCGGACGGTTGCCGTGCTGGAACGAGGGCCCCATTACGTGGAGCCGTTTTGCGAGCATTTCGGGGTGTGCGGCGGCTGCCGCTGGCAGCAACTCCGCTACTCGGAGCAACTCGAATGGAAGCGCCGGCAAGTGATGGAATGTCTGCAAGGGGTCCCGGGGCTGGATGCCGATGCCGTCGCGGCGACCGTGCCGTCACCCCGCGAAATCGAATACCGCAACAAGATGGAATATACCTTTTCCAGTCGGCGCTGGCTTTCGACCGCCGAAATCGCCGCCGCCGAGGTGGCCTACGAACGGGACTTCGCGCTCGGACTGCACGTGCGCGGCTTCTTCGATAAGCTCTTCGACGTTCGCTGCTGCGCCCTGGAATCGCTCGCCTCCATGGCGATTGTCCGCGAGGTACGGGACTGGTGCCGACAGAGCGGGTTGCCCGCCTACAGCGTCAAGACCCATCAGGGCTGCTGGCGGTTTCTGGTGATCCGGGAAGGCAAGCGCAGCGGCCAGACCCTGGTGCATCTCATCACCGCCGATCACCCCGGTCATGAAGCCGCGGTGGCGAAGCTGGCCGAACATTTGCTCCAGACCTACCCGACCCTTACCACCCTGATCCATTCCACCAATACCGGTCGGGCCCAGGTGGCCGTCGGCGAACGTTCGCGCACCTTGTGGGGCCCCGGGTTTATCGAGGAACGTCTGGGTGACCTGACCTTTCGGATTTCCGCCCAATCCTTTTTTCAGACCAATCCGTACGGCGCCGAATTGCTCTATGCCTGCGTCGATCGGTTCGCCGACCTGACCGGTGCGGAAACGGTCTGGGACCTTTACTGCGGCACCGGCAGCATCGCTCTCACCCTGGCCCGCAAAGCGGCGCGGGTGTTGGGCTTCGAAGTGGTCGAGCAGGCGGTTGCCGATGCCTACCGGAACGCCGAACTCAACGGCATCGACAACTGTCGGTTTCGCACCGGGGACCTCAAGGATGTGATCCGGGATGCGGCGCCGGCCGGGTCGGCGGCCCCGGAGGTGGTGATCACCGACCCGCCGCGCTCGGGCATGCATCCAAAGGTGGTGCAGGCGCTGCTGCAACTCGCCCCACGGCGGATCGTTACGGTTTCATGCAATCCCTCGACCCTGGCGCGTGATCTTGAACTGCTCGAACCCCGTTATGCGGTGACGGCGGTGCAGCCGTTCGACATGTTTCCCCACACCCCGCATATCGAATGTGTGGTGAAACTCGAGCGCAAGTGATAAACTGCCGTTCTCATGGCTAAACCAGCGAAACAACAACCACGCCCGCGCCGCCGGGTCGGCCTCAAGCTGTTGGCGGTGTTCGTGCTGATGGCGGCGGTCGGCAGCGCCGGCCTCTACCTGGTGCTGGGCCGGCAGATCGACCAACGCTTCGGTTCGCGCCGCTGGAGCATTCCCGCCACCATTTTCAGCGATACGGTGTTCTGTTATCCGGGCCAGCGTCTGGCCCTCTCCGATCTGAAGCAACTACTCCTGGTGCGCCGCTATCGCGAAGTCAGAGGGCGCGAACCGATGGCCGGCGAGTATCGCCTGGCCCCGGCGGGACTCACCGTGTACCTGCGCAAATTCGAATTCGCCGGTAGAGACCTGCCCGCCCGCCTGGTGAAGATGGAATTCACCAAGAATTCCCTGCGCGGCCTCAGTGAATCGGGGAAACCGCTGCCCTTTCTGGAACTCGAGCCGATCGTTATCAGCCGGTTGTTCGGCCGGGAGCGGGAAAGCCGCCATCTGATCAGCTTTGCTCAGACCCCGAAGGACCTGATCGATGCCGTGGTGGCCATCGAAGACCGGCGCTTTTTTGCACATCGAGGGATCGATTGGCTCGGGATCTCGCGCGCCTTGTGGGTGGATCTCCTGGCCCGGCGCGTGGTTCAGGGGGGTTCCACCATCACCCAGCAACTGGTCAAGAACTATTTCCTGGAACCCGATCGGACCCTTCGACGCAAGCTGATGGAAGCGGCCATGGCGATCGTTCTGGAATCGCGCTACGGTAAGGAAGATATCCTCGAAATGTATTTCAACGAGATTTATCTGGGTCAGCGCGGTGGGGTGGCCATCCACGGCATGGGCGAAGCGGCGCTGACCTTTTTCGGGCGCAACGTGGACGACCTGACGCTGGCTGAAGCCGCTACCCTGGCCGGACTGATCCAGGCACCCAGCGCCTATTCTCCCTATCGCAACGCGGAGGCCTGCAAGGAGCGTCGCGACCTGGTGCTGAAACGGATGCTGGAATTGGGAAAAATCGATCGCAGCCACTACGAACAGGCGCGCATGGAACCGCTGCGGCTGATCGAACGGCCGCTGCCGGTGAACGTGGCACCGTATTTTGTGGACACGGTGCGGCAGCAACTGGAGCAGCTCTATTCGCCGGAGGTGCTCGCCTCGGAAGGGTTGGTGGTGCACACCAGTTTGCAGCCGGAATTGAGCCTGGCCGCCGAACAGGCGGTCTCCGACGGACTGGAAGACCTGGAAGCGGCCTATCCGCGGCTCAAGGCCCAGGGCGATAAGGAACCCTTGCAGGCGGCTCTGGTGGCGGTACAGCCGCGAACCGGCCAGGTGCTGGCGCTGGTGGGCGGCCGCGATTATGCCGCGAGTCAATTCAACCGGGCCCTACTGGCGCGCCGGCAGCCGGGTTCGGCGTTCAAGCCGTTCGTATACCTGGCGGCCCTGGACCAGTTTCCGGTGACCGGAAAAATTCTTGATCAGCCCCTGGTCTATCAGGTGGACGGCAAGAGCTGGAGCCCGCGCAACTACGACGGCCGCTATCACGGCGAAGTCACCTTGCAGGTGGCCCTGGCCAAATCGCTCAACGCCGCCACCGTCAACCTGGCGATGACGGTTGGCCTGGACCCGATCATCGATACCGCGCGCCGAATGGGCATCGCTTCGCCGCTCAAACCCTACCCGTCGCTGGCTTTGGGGGCGTTTGAAGTGACCCCGTTCGAACTGGCCGCGGCCTATGTGGCCCTTGGCAACGACGGGCAGAGGCCGTACCTGCTCAGCCTAAAAAAGGTGGTCACGGCCGCCGGCGCCGTCGAACAGAGCCGCCATTTTGAACTGGCCCAGGCCACTTCTCCGGCGAAAGCCTTTCTCGTCACCCACATGCTCGAGGGGGTATTCCAATTCGGTACCGCCCACAGCGCGGTCGCTCACGGGATCGATTTCCCTTGTGCCGGCAAGACCGGCACCACCAGCGATTACCGCGATTCCTGGTTTGTCGGCTACACCCCGGACCTGCTGGTGCTGGTGTGGATCGGCTTCGACGACAATCGGTCCACTTTCCTGAGTGGCGGCAAAGGCGCCCTGCGTATCTGGGAGCGCTTCATGACCTCGATCC
>MNZR01000336.1 GCA_001873705.1 Syntrophobacteraceae bacterium CG2_30_61_12 | reverse complement strand
AGAGGAGGAACGAATGAGCAGAAACAACAACCGTGGCCGGGGAGAAGCCCGGGAGTCGGTATCAAGGATCAACGGGACAATCCGCTGCGCGATCTACACGCGCAAGTCCACCGAGGAAGGGCTGGAGCAGGAGTTCAACTCGCTCGACGCCCAGCGGGAATCCGCGGAGGCCTATATCGCGAGCCAACGTCACGAGGGATGGGTGTGCATTCCGGATCGGTTCGATGACGGAGGTTTCACCGGCGGTAACATGGAGCGGCCCGCCCTCAAGCGGCTTTTGGCCGGCATCGAGGCGGGCGAAATTGACTGCGTGGTGGTCTACAAGGTGGACCGGCTGAGCCGGTCCCTCCTGGACTTCGCCCGCATGATGGAGCTCTTCGACAAGCACGCCGTGAGCTTCGTCTCGGTCACCCAGCAGTTCAATACGACCAGCTCCATGGGGCGGCTCACCTTGAACATCCTTTTATCCTTTGCCCAGTTCGAGCGGGAGATTATTTCCGAGCGCACGCGCGACAAGATGTCCGCCGCGCGGCGCAAGGGCAAGTGGGTCGGCGGGATGCGGTTCTCGGGTATGACGTGGACCCGAAAGGTGGAAAGCTGATCGTCAACGAGGACGAATCAGGACAGGTCCGGGGGATGTACCAGCTCTGCCTGGAGCACAAAGCCTTGATCCCAGTCGTTGAGGAAATCCAACGGCGCGGCTGGAAAAACAAGCAGTGGACCACCTCAACGCGCACGAGATCGAAACCGCGGTGGTCGAACACATCCGAGGCATAGGCAGGAATGAGGAAATCATCGCAGCGACGGCTGCAAAGGTTCGGAAAGAGAGCGGCAAGCGCATGGCGGAACTGGAAACCGAACAACGCGGCCACGAGCGTGAACTCAAACGGCTGCACACCAGAGTCCAGAAGCTTGTGAGCGAGTCCTTCACCGCCGCCTCGAACGGAGGACCGGCCATGGACCAGCTCGCCGACCTTCAGGATCGGATTCGAACCATGGAACAGCGGATGACCGCCATACGCGAAGAGGTCATCGCCATCCAGAGAGAAACCGTCGACGAAAGGGACATGGCGCGGGCGCTGGCGGTCTTCGACCCGGTCTGGGAGTCGCTGTCTCCCCGAGAGCAATCACGGATAGTCCGACTCCTCATCGAGCGTGTCGGTTATGACGGGCGGGACGGCAGAGTGACCGTGACCTTCCGCTCGCCGGGAGTCAAGGCGCTGTGCAGCGAGGCCGACATGCGCAGTCGGGAGGTGTCCGTATGAAAAATACTGCATCCGACAGAACGGGCCTTAGCCGATTGGAGATCTCCTTCAGTTTCAAACCCAAGAACCGCAGGAAAAGCGACAACCATCCATACGAGGTACACCGAACCATCAAGCCGGGGAATCCGCCCCGCGTCTCGAAGTTGATGGCCCTGGCGATCCGCTTCGACGGACTGGTCCGGCGCGGCGATGTGCGGGACGACAAACCCGCGCGGATACCGATTTCTGCCATTGTCTGGCAGGGCATCGACGCGGTCCGACTCTCCGGGCAGACCAACATGCTCGACCGGCCTGTTGTCGCCCGGCTGGCCGGAGAGCTCGGATATCCCGATGCCGCGCGCTGGATCGAGGAGCACCCGAAGGAATATGCCGAGGGCGTCTTCCGCGGTTTTGTCGTCGACCCGCAGGGAGGGAAATCCTGATGTGCGGGCTCGCGGGCGTCATCTTTGGGAAAAAGCGGCGGCGCGCCGAGGAGCGGGAGCACCTCGCCTGGCTCTTCACCCGCCTGCTGCTGCTGAGCGAGGAGCGTGGTCCCCATGCCGCCGGCGCGGCGTGGCTCGATGTCGACGGCGGCCACCGGCTCTTCAAGCGGCCGGTGACGGCCGAGCGGTTCGTGACAGACAAGGCCTTCGCCGAACTCATTGCCTCCATGGACAACCGCGCCGCGCTCCTCCTCGGACACACCCGTTGGCGCACCCGCGGGGACGAACGGATCAATAGCAACAACCACCCGATCCGCGCCGGGGAGGTGATCGGCACCCACAACGGCACCATCTACAACGCCAATTACCTGTTCCGCCGCTGGAAGCTGCGACGTTTCGCCGAGGTGGACAGCGAGATTCTGTTCCGCCTGGCCGCGAACGCCGCCCGGGACGGTGCCATGGATATCGAGCGGTTCAAGGCGCGCCTCCGGCGCTGCCGCGGGCAGATAACCGCCGTCATCGCCTGCCGGACCGATCCGGAAACCGTCATCGTGCTCAAGGGGAACAGGCCGCTGGAACTGCGCTGGCATCCCCGCCGCAAGGCGGTCCTCTACGCTTCGGACCCCGCGTATCTGGACGCCGTGCTGGCGGAGGAAAAGGGTTGGAGGGAGCTTCCGGTCCCGCCCATGAGCCTGGTGGTGTTCCGGCGCGAGGACCTGGCCGGGTATTCGGTGGAGCCGTTCGAGTTCGTCGCCCAGGAAAGAAAGGGGGCGAGGTAATTGTGGATTTCGGATTGGGGATTGCGGATTACTTTCGGGATCGTGCGGTTTTTATGGAGGCGACAACCATGGAAAGGATTTCGTTTGCTTCGTTTTTCAGCTCAATCAGGCGCTTTTCGTCCATCAATCCGGCTTCGACAATCAGTTCCATCCAGTAGATAGATTCATCGCCTTCCTCTTCGACAATGGCCATCTTGGCGATGAAGTCTGCGGGAGATTTTGCACGACAGGCTGCACGATAGTTCGCACCAACCGATGTGCCGCATCGGAGCAACTGGTTTCCGATTACTTTCGCGGTCTGGTTTTTCGGCAAGGATTCCACCAACCGGATTACCCTGATCGCGAAGGCTTTGGTTCTGTTTTTGAATTCATCCGCGTTCATGGAGTCAGTATATGGCGTCGTTATTCAATCCTCAACCATTCAATCGCGGATTTCGGAATTGGGATTGTGGATTGAAAACGACACGGGACATGATGCTGTACCCAAAATCCGCAATCCGCAATCAACAATCCACAATTGAAACGCGCGCCCTGGGGCCCCGTGTACGGGGAGCTTCTTGCCTTCGACGACCCCGAGACCCGCCTTCCGGCCAGCGACCGGCTGGAGGGGTTCCACCCGGACGGTCCCTGCCTCTACCGTCGAGACCTGGTCCCTGTCCAGGTCAACGGAGCCGATCTTCCGGCTTGGCTCTATGTGAGTGAAGACCCGATCTCGGGCAGGCTTACCCCTCTCGGCGGCTCCCGCTGGCACCGGAAGCCTTGACTCGGTTACACTCGGTCAAATACGGAAAATAACCGGACAAACCGCTTGACAATGGACCTCAGGCTGATATGTTGTAACCCTGTTTGTCCCGGTTTATTGGGACGTAAACGCCGAAGGCTGGAACGTGGGACACCGATCAACCAAGAGAAAGAGGCCGCTGCGAGGCAACCAATGAGGCCAAACATGACTGGAGTCGAATGATGGAAGACCGATGGCTCTCCGTAGATGAGATTGCGGACCATCTCGGCATCAAGCGGGATACGGTCTACAAGTGGATCAGTGAACGGCAGATGCCGGGCCACAAGATCGGTCGGCTTTGGAAATTCAACAAGAAAGAAGTGGACGAGTGGGTGAAGTCTGGCGGAGCCGGCGATAACGAGTCTGGATCAAAAGGAGATCGCTAATGGCGGAACCACTCGCCGATAGAGTCATAAAGAGAATTGGACAGGCTGCCGAGCTGTACCACCGTCTCGTCATGCTGGTGGCCCCAGCCGGTGCGGGCAAGACGGCCGCGCTCCAGGATGTTCATGAGCGCACGGCGGCTCCGCTGGTCAACGTCAACCTCGAGCTTTCCCGGCGCATGCTCGACCTCACCGAGCGCCAGCGGGCGCTGCAGTTGCCCCGCCTCCTCTCGGAAATCGTGAGCGCATCCGCGGCCGAAGTGATTCTGTTGGACAACGTAGAGTTCCTCTTCGATGTCTCGCTCAAGCAGGACCCACTGCGGCTTCTGCAGGGGCTCTCGCGGAACAAGACAGTGGTCGCGGCCTGGAGCGGCACCATCGACGGCGAACACATGGTCTATGCGACGCCGGACCACC
>MNZR01000025.1:2945-18356 GCA_001873705.1 Syntrophobacteraceae bacterium CG2_30_61_12 | reverse complement strand
GTGCGCGGCACTCCCTGACACATTGTCGATGAGATCGGCACCCGCCGAGGCTGTCAGGTAGCTCCCGTTGGTCGCAACCTGACCTACGATCGTGAGGGGGCTTCCGGGGATGACTGCAACTGGCGGAACCGCTTCAACTTGCCGCGCACGGCGGAGATCAGGGCGTCCGGCAGGATCGGCTTGGTCAGATAATCATCGACTCCGAGTTCGCGGCCCTTCCGCAGGTCCTCGACGGAATCCCTCATGCTGAAGAAAATGAAGGGAATCCGCCGCCAGTCGGGGTTTTCCTGAACCTTCCGAAACAGCTCGTAGCCGTCCATCTCGGGCATCATGATATCGGAAATGATCAGATCGGGGGGCAGGCCTTCCTTCAGACGGGCCAGTGCCGCTACCCCGTTTTCCGCGGTTGCGCACGAAAATCCGGTCTTGTTCAGGATCATGCTCACCAGCATGCGCGTATCCGCGTTGTCGTCCACCACCAGGATCAAGGGTTTGTCTTCCATCGCCGACCTTCCCATGGGCAAGGATGATTCGCAACATTTGGCCCGCGGGCGCAATCACGGCCGCCGGTTGGCGCCAAAAGTGGGTTGAAGTTAGCCCATCGCGCGCGCTTTGACAAGCGGCGTTTGGTCGAACTCACGGCGCAGCGCCCGCGCGGTCGCGGATTCGTTGGTCGATTGCAGCAGTTGCCGCGGACTGCCGGCGGCCACCACCCTTCCGCCGGAGCGGCCACTGCCTGGTCCTAGATCGATCAGGTAATCGCTCGCCCAAATGAAATCCAGGTTGTGTTCCACCACCACCACGCTGTGACCTTTGGCCACCAGGGCCTTCAGCACCCGAATGAGCTTGACCACATCGGCTCGGTGCAAACCGGTGGTGGGTTCATCCAGGAGATAGAGGGTGGGGGTTCGGTGACTGCTCAATTCGGTGGCCAGTTTGAGGCGCTGGGCTTCACCGCCGGACAGGGTCGGGCTGGGCTGGCCGAGGGTGAGATAACCCAGCCCCAGTTCGTTCAAAATTTGGAGCGGACGTAGCACGCCGCGGTAGCTCGCGAAAAATTCGCAGGCCTGCTCGATGGTCATGGCCAGCACCTCGCTCACGTTCTTTCCGCGGTAGCGGATCGCCAGGGTTTCTTCATTGAACCGGCGCCCCCCACAACTTTCGCAGGGGACGTAGACTTCGGGCAGAAAATTCATTTCCACCCGCACCGTGCCCTGACCCTTGCAGACTTCGCAGCGACCGCCCTGAATATTGAACGAATAGCGCCCGGCGCCGAATCCCCGGGCGCGGCTTTCCGGGGTCGCGGCGAAAATGCGGCGCACTTCGTCCCAGATCCCCACGTAGGTGGCTGGAGTCGACCGCGGGGTACGGCCGATCGGGTTGTGGTCCACATTGAGTACCCGGGTGAGGCGTTCGAAGCCGGTGAGGGCGCGGCAACCGGCGGTGGTGCTGGGGCGCGGAGTGGACGCCGGGGCCACGGTGGACGGTGCGGACCCCGTCAAGGGTGTGGGGGAGCTGGAGCGGGTGGAGGCGGCGACCGCTGCCGCCGACTGCGCCGCTACCGGCCCGGTTGCCCCCAGGCGCTCGGCGAGCCCCCGGTGGATCACGTCCTCCATCAGGGTGCTCTTGCCGGAACCGGATACTCCGGTGATGCAGGTGAGGGTCCCGAGCGGTACCCGCACATCGATTCCCTTCAGGTTATTGGCGTCGGCCTCGACCACTTCGAGCCAGCGGACGGCGCTCAGATCGGCGCCCGGACCCTGTTGCAGCTCTTCAAGACCACCCGGGTCGGCACCGAACCATTTGCCGGTGAGCGATTCCGGGTGGCGGCAGAGGGCCTCGAAGGGACCTTCCGCCACCAGATGTCCGCCCGCCTTGCCGGCACCCGGCCCCAGTTCCAGCAGGTGATCGGCGGCCCTCATGGTGTCGGCATCGTGTTCCACCACGATCACCGTGTTGCCCCGGTCGCGAAGTTCGCGCAAGCCATCGAGCAGCCGCTGATTATCTTCCGGGTGCAGGCCGATGGTCGGTTCATCGAGGATGTAGCAGATCCCGCGCAGGTTGGAACCGAGCTGGGCGGCCAGGCGGATGCGCTGGGTTTCGCCACCGGAAAGCGTGTCTCCCGAGCGGTTCAGTTCCAGATAGTCGAGCCCCACTCGCGCCAGGAAGTCGGTCCGTTCCCGCACTTCTTTCAGAATCGGTTCCAGAATCGGCCATTCGGCGGCGCTGAACGGTTCAAACCGGGACCAGCAATCGCGAAAATCGGCCACGCTGAAAGCGGTCAGTTGGGCGATGGAAAGATCGCGGAACAACACCGCTCGCGCCTGGGCGTTCAGCCGGTCGCCCCGGCATTCGGGGCACCGGATGGGTTCGACGAACCGGCTCCAGCTGTTCGGCGCGGCGCCTTCTTCGAGAGCCTTTTCCAGGAGCGGGATCAGACCGGGGCGCCGCTTCGGGCCGCCGCCGGCGAAAATGAGGTTGCGGAGTTCCGGGCTGAGTTCGCTCAAAACGGTAGCCGGCGTTAATCCCAGTTCCTCCAGCCAGAAGCGCTGCAGCATCCGGCGCCGCCGTTCGAGCGGGCTCCCGCCCTGCAGCAGCTTGAGCAGCCCGTTTTCAAGGCTGACCCCGGGCGGCCCGGCCAACCGCTCGGGATCGACTCGAAGCGCGGTGCCGGTGCCGGAACACTTGGGGCAGGCGCCATGCCGACTGTTGAAGGAAAAAAGCCGCGGATCGAGCGGTGCCAGGCCGTGGCGGCAGCGGGTGCAGTAGAGTTGACGGCTGTACACCCGGGGTTCGTCGCCGCCGGGCGCATACAGATGCACCGCACCGCCGCCGAGTTTGAGCGCGCGTTCCACCCATTGATCGCGGCTGAGCGGATCGAGTTCGGTGGCGCTGCTTTCATAAATCACCACTTCGATGTCGTGTTCGCGCTGGCGCGCCAGTTGGGGGATGGGATCGAGCGGCAGGACTATGCCGTCCACCCGGACCCGGTCGAATCCCATGCGGCCGAGGCGCGCGAACAGGTCCCGGTAGATGCCCTTGCGCCCGCGCACCACCGGGGCGGTCAGTTGCACTCCGGGCGCCGCCAGTTCGGTCCCCACCAGGGCCAGGATCCGGTCGGCGCTGAGCGCTTCCAGGGGGCGGCCGCAGGCGGGGCAGTGCTGACGGCCGAGCCTGGTGTAGAGGAGCCGCAGAAAATGGTAGATTTCGGTGATGGTGGCCACCGTCGATTTGCTGCCGAACCGGCTGGTGCGCTGTTCAATCGCCACCGTCGGCGGCAGCCCCAGGATCTGGTCCACCCGCGGTTGTTCCAGGATCTTGAAATACTGGCGCACATAGGTGGAAAGGCATTCCAGATAGCGGCGCTGGCCTTCGGCGAAGAGCACATCGAAGGCGAGCGATGATTTTCCGGACCCACTGAGACCGGTGAGCACGGTCATCCGGTCTCGGGGAATGCGGATTTCCGGAAGATCCAGATTGTGTTCCCGGGCGCCCCGGATGATGATTTCCGTGGCGCCGTCGGCAGCCGGGTGGGCGGCGGGTCCCGAGGCGCAAACGATCGGGCCGGCGGCCGCGGCGCCACCCGGGGCTTCCGTGAAGCGCCGGCGCAGGTATTTCCCGGTCCAGCCGGCGGCCCCGGCGGCGATTTCCGCCGGGGGCCCCTCGGCCACCACGGTACCGCCCGCCTCTCCTCCTTCCGGCCCGAGATCGATCAGCCAGTCGCAGGCGGCGAGCAGATCCAGATTGTGTTCCACCACGATCACCGAGTGCCCGGCGGCCACCAGCCGGCGCAGCACGATGATCAATTTGTCCAAATCGTGCGGGTGCAGACCGGTGGTGGGTTCATCCAGGAGGAACACCGTGGGCCGCCGGCGGCCGCCGGGACCTGAATCGGAAGCCGGGCCGGAGCCGGTGCCCGCCGCGGGTCGGGGCGCGGCGAGGTAGCGGATCAGCTTGAGCCGCTGGGCTTCGCCCCCGGACAGCGTGCTCAGCGGCTGGCCCAGGCGGAGATAATCGAGGCCGAGCGCGACCACGGGTTCGAGGGCGCGGACGATGGCCGGCTGATCGGGAAAGCGTTCCAGCACCTGGTGCGCGGTGCAGTCCAGCAGGTCCCCGATGGACCAACCGCGTAGCTTGAGTTCCAGGATTTCCGGCTTGAACCGGCGGCCGTCGCACTGGGGGCAGCGGATCAGGACATCGGCCAAAAACTGCATTTCCACCCGTTCAAAGCCTTCACCCTGGCAACGGTCGCAACGCCCCCCCGCCACATTGAAGGAAAAATGGCGGGCACTGTAGCCGCGGGCGCGGGCGTCGTCGGTTTTGGCAAAGAGGTTGCGCAGCGGATCGAGCACCTTGGTGTAGGTGAGCAGATTGGCTCGCGGGGTGCGCCCCACCGGCTGCTGATCCACCAGGACCAGGTCCTGAATCCGCCCGAAGCCGTCGATCCCGGCGCAGGCCCCCGGTTCTTCGGTGGGTTTGCCGCCGGCGCGGAGCCAGCCCCGGTAGAGCACCGCTTCGGTGAGGGTGCTCTTGCCGGAACCCGATACCCCGCTCACCCCCACCAGCAGCCCCAGGGGCAGATTCACCGTGAGGTTTTTCAAGTTGTTGGCGGTGGCGCCTCGGATGGTGAGTGCCGGTCCCGCCCGGCGGCCCGGTCCGGCCCCGGTACCCGCATCGGCATCGAGGCCGGCGCCGCGGCGTCGGAAATAGGCGCCGGTGCGGCTGGCGGCCACCGCTTCAAGGCCGTCCGGCGGTCCCTGATAGAGCACCCGACCGCCGCGTTCGCCGCCGTCCGGACCGATATCGATCACCTGGTCGCAGGCTTGGATCACGTCCGGATCGTGTTCCACCACCACCACGGTATTGCCCAAATCACGCAGGCGCCGCATCTGGTCCACCAGCCGCTGCTGATCGCGGGCGTGCAGGCCGACGCTCGGTTCATCCAGCACGTAGAGCACATTGGCCAGGGCCGAACCGAGGGCCCGGGTCAGATGTACCCGCTGCACCTCGCCGCCGGACAGGGTCCGCGACTGGCGATCGAGGGTCAGGTAATCGAGGCCCACCTGTTGCAAAAATTGAATGCGGCCGCGCAGTTCCTGAAGCAGCAGCGCGGTGGCGCCGTCGCCCGCTTCCCGCGCCCAGGGATCGGCGAAGAACCGGTGCAACTGGTGGATCGGCCAGGCCATCACCTGATCGATGGAATAACCGCGCAGCTTGTAGCTCCGGGCCAGGGGCTGGTACCGGCTGCCGCCGCAGGTGGGGCAGGGGTGATAGGCGCGGTAGCGGGATAAAAACACCCGCACGTGCATCTTGTAGGTTTTTTGTTCAAGCCATTTGAAAAACCCGCGTACCCCGTAAAACCGATCGCTGCCCTCGAAGATCTTCCGTTGCATGGCGGGATCGAGATCGGCGAACGGCACTTCGGTGGAGATCCCTTCCGCCCGGCAGAAGGTCAGCAGGTCTTCGTATTCCGACCAGTCCGGGGTCCAGGGCTTGATCGCCCCCTGGCGGATGGAAAGGCGCCGGTCCGGGATCACCAGATCCGGATCGATCCCGATGATGCGGCCGAACCCGCGGCAATCCGGGCAGGCCCCGAGCGGGCTGTTGAAGGAAAAAAGGTTGGGGGTCGCGGCCGGGACCCGAACCCCGCAGCGGGCGCAGGCGAGTTCGGCACTGAACCAGCGGATCGAGTTCGGCGGCAGCACCACCGCCGCCCGCCCGCGGCCGCCTTCGAGCGCGGTGCGAAGCGAATCCAGCAGGCGCTCCGGGGGTACCGCGCCCGATCTGAGTCGGTCCACCACCACCAGCAGCGGATCCTGGGCCAGGGCCTGCAATTGAGCCTGGTCGGCGCTTTCCAGATCGATCACCCGATCGCCCGCGTACACCCGCAAAAACCCCTTCGCCAGGAGTTCAGCCACCCAGTCGCCGACGCCGTCCGCCGCGGCGAAAGGAAAGGCGATCAGCATCCGGCTTTCCGCGGCAACGTCCTGCAACCGCGCCAGGATCGTTTCCGGCGTGTCTTCCGCGATCGTTTCACCGCACTGGGGGCAAACCGGGGTCGCCAGCCGGGCGTAGAGATATTTCAGATGGTCGTTGATTTCGGTGATGGTGCCGACGGTGGAACGCGAACTGCGCACTCCGGTCCCCGACTCGATGGCGATGGCCGGCGGAATGCCTTCGATCCGGTCGGCCTGGGGCCGGTCCATCCGTTCCAGAAACTGGCGGGCGTAAGGCGAAAAGGTTTCCACGTAGCGCCGCTGCCCTTCGGCGTAAAGCGTGTGGATGGCGAGGCTGGATTTCCCCGACCCGCTCACCCCGGTCACCGCGATCAGCCGATGCAGCGGAATGTCCAAATCAATGTTCTTGAGATTGTGCTGCCGTACTCCCCGCAGGTGAATGGCGGCATCGTCAGCCCGGTTCGGTTTCAATTCCATCATCCGATCGTCAATCGCAGCGCGGCGTTTCCAGTTTCCACTCGTTCCCCATCATCCAACCGCCCTCTCCCCACCCCCTGTTTATAGATCATCGAAGCTCGGGAATCGAAGACAATCTTCGCCCCCAGGCCGCGCTCCACCGTTGCCGGATGATGCGAAGCCGGCAACGGCGTTCCGGATGGTTGAGCCGTGCCGCATGTTGCTCTTTTAGGTGCCAGGCACTCAAGAATGGTTGGGTGTATACTGGTTTAGGATCAGATGTTGCATTACCAAAAGCGGGCAAGATGCCCGCGCTCCCGGGAAAGAGCGCACACGAAACGAAACTTTTTACCCTTAACCGGTATATACTACGCACGGGAACAGATTGCCGATTCTAGGCGATGATCGTCGCTTCGGCCACTTTTCGGTTTGTGACCGTTCGAAGTATGGCAAACCATGACGACGCAATGTTCGGGTGATACGTAAGATGCATTATGGCGGGTGATCTCTTGAAAAAGAAGATCATGGCAGTCCGTCCGGACACCCGGGAGCGCGCCATTCAGCATTGCAACCAGCGGCCGGTTCATATAGGCGCCGGTATGATCAGCGCCGGAGAACCGCTCGTTGACCTTCGCGCCGCCGCCGGCGATAGGTGAAATCGAGCCGGTTGCATCGGCACCAGGTGGGAACCATGGCCGAACAAATCCAGGGTCGGGTGGAACGGATCACCTTCCACAACGAAGAAAACGGCTACAGCATCTTGAAGCTGAAGACGGTCGGGCGCCGGGACCCGGTCACCGTGATCGGGAGTTTTGTCGCGGTCAGCGCCGGCGAATCGCTTCGCCTCACCGGCGCATGGAGCAATCATCCCAAGTATGGGGAACAGTTCAAGTGCGATCGGTACGAATCGCTGGCCCCGGCCACCCTGGACGGCATTCGCAGGTATCTCGGTTCCGGGCTGATCAAGGGGATCGGGCCGGAAATGGCGAAACGGATCGTCAAGCTTTTCGGCGAACAAACCCTGGACGTGATCGACCAAGATCCCGAGCGGCTGCGTCAGGTCGAAGGCATCGGGCCGACCCGGATCGAACGGATTCGCAAGGCCTGGGAGGAACAAAAGGAAATCCGCGAAGTCATGGTGTTTCTCCAGAGCCATGGGGTGAGCGCCGGTTATGCCGCCAAGATTTTCAAGCATTACGGCAAGGCCTCGCTGCGGATCCTGCATGAAAACCCCTACCGAATGGCCATGGAAATCTACGGTATCGGCTTTCTCACCGCCGATCGGATCGCCCAGCAATTGGGCTTCGCGCTGGATTCTCCGGTGCGGGCCGAGACCGGTCTTCACTACGTGTTGTTCCAGGCCACCGAAGCCGGCCATGTGTGTGTGCCGGAAGGGGAACTGCTCAGGCAGGGCGGTGAAATTCTGCAAATCGAGCCGGAGATCCTGGGGCAAGCCCTGCCGCGACTGGCGACGGGCGGGCGCATCATCCGCCAGGCCGTGCCGGGACCGATCCGGGACGCTTTCGGAGACCCTTTCGCCATTTACCTTCGCGGTTATTATCAGGCGGAAACCCAAATCGCCCAGCGGTTTCGGCGGCAACTGGCGATTCAGTCGCTGAGGCGGGTGGTGGATCTGGACCGGGCCATCACCTGGCTGCGCTCCCGGCTGCCGTTTCAGCTCGCAGCCCTCCAGGAAGAAGCGGTGCGCCGTTCGCTCACCGCCAACATGGTGATCATTACCGGAGGTCCGGGCACCGGCAAGACCACCCTGGTTCAGGCGATCGTTGCCGTCTACCGGCGGATGGAGGTCCGGATCGCCCTGGCGGCACCCACCGGGCGGGCCGCCAAACGCCTCCATGAAGCCACCCGGCACAATGCTCTCACCATTCATCGACTGCTGGAATTCAGCCCGCAACAAGGCGGCTTCCAGCGCAACGAACGCAATCCGCTCAACGCCGATTTGATCATCGTCGATGAAGCGTCGATGCTCGATTGCCTGCTCATGCACCATCTGCTGAAAGCGATCCCCGGGCGCGCCACCCTGGTCCTGGTGGGGGACGTGGACCAACTGCCGTCGGTCGGGGCCGGCAGCGTGCTGCAAGACCTGATCGATTGCGACCGGTTCCCGGTGGTGCGCCTGACCGAAATCTTCCGGCAGGCGCGGCAGAGCCGAATCGTGACCAACGCCCACCGGGTGCGGATGGGCCAATTTCCATCCCTGCAATCGGATCCGCACCGGTTGACCGATTTTTATTTCATCGAAAAGGAACAGCCGGAAGAGGTGCTCGCCATCATCCTGAAGCTCTGCCGGGACCGAATCCCCAAACGCTTCGGCCTGGATCCGGTCGATGATATCCAGGTGTTGAGCCCCATGAACCGTGGCACGATCGGGGTCCACCGGCTCAACGAGGAACTCCAGCGGGTGTTCAATCCGCGGGGTCCGGCGGTGGAACGCGGGGGACGGATTCTGCGCCTGCACGATAAAGTCATGCAGATTCGCAACAACTACGATAAGGACGTGTTCAACGGCGATCTCGGCCGGATTCGGGCCATCGATCTGGAAAATCAGGAACTCAAGGTGGAAGTGGACGGCCGCCTGGTGACCTATGATTTTTCCGAACTGGACGAACTGGTGCTGGCTTACGCGGTGAGCGTGCACAAGGCCCAGGGCAGCGAATACCCGGCGGTGGTGATCCCGGTGGCCACCCAGCATTATATGATGCTGCAGCGCAACCTCATCTACACCGCCATCACCCGCGGACGCAAGCTGGTGGTGCTGGTGGGGAGCAAAAAGGCGCTGGCCATGGCGGTCCGCAACGACAAGACCAGCCGGCGCCACACCCTGTTGAAGGAACGCCTGACCGGCGCGCTAAAGGAAGCTTCCCCGCTCGATGCCCTCACCGCCGACGGCCACCAACCGGGCGAGGGACAACCAGTCCGCTGAAAGGCAGGAGCACCGGTCGCCGACGCCGACTGTTGGCCAAGACAATTTATTTCAGAACCTTGCCGTATTTCGCAACTGTTGGTCACACTGGATATTCGACATAGCGACCTTGCCATGCGGGTGCCGCGCGGGATCGCGGCCGCCGGCCCAATGGCCGCCGGAGAGAGCATTACAACCGGTCAGGGTGCGCGCGGCGCTCCCTGACTTCCGTGGAGAGGCTCCGTGGGTGAGATCGTCGGGGGGCTCCCCTTGGTCGCACCCTGACCTTGTAGCGACGCCGCCCGGTTGGTCATTTCGCGGCCCGGTTGGTAGTGGCGCCGTCAGGCGTTGACGGCGCATCCGAAAGCACGGTCGCTGGGCTTCCGCTATGCGCTAATCACCCTGACATGACCCACAACCCACCAAAACGCCCTGACGGGACGCACTACGAACAAAAAGCGCACACCCTGCAATGCGTACCGAAAACAGGCGCTACGGTGGCTACGGTGGCCATCACGCCGCGGGCGTGGCTGTGTTCCTGCCCCTTAACCGGTCCGGTTTTTGTCGAATATCCAGGGCCACACAACTCCGTTGCCCGCCGGCACCGGCTTGGGCTAAGATCGGGTCGCTTCCGCGCGGCCCATGATCCGGACCGGAGCGCGGCAGCCAATCGCCATCGAATCCGGAAAGAAACGCGCCCATGACGCCTCCCACCCCGATGATGCAGCAGTACCTGGAAATCAAGGCCCAGTTTCCCGACGCTCTGCTGTTTTACCGGATGGGCGATTTTTACGAGTTGTTTCTAGAAGATGCGCTGATCGCTTCACGGGAACTGGAAATCACCCTCACCTCCCGCGATAAGAACGCCGATAATCCGGTGCCCATGTGCGGAGTCCCTTACCATGCCGCCGACACCTATATCCCGAAACTGATCCGAGCCGGCCACAAGGTGGCGATCTGCGATCAGGTGGAAGACCCCAAGAAAGCCAAGGGGTTGGTGCGCCGGGAAGTCACCCGGGTGATCACCCCGGGGCTGATCGTAGAAAACCAAAACCTGGAAGCGAAGCAAGCCAATTACCTGGCCAGCATCGCCTGGGCCAACCGCGGGTTCGCCCTGGCCTTCATCGATGTGTCCACGGCCGAATTCAAGGTCACCCAACTGGATGACCCCGACCAACTGGCGGAAGAACTGCTGCGCATCGCCCCCAGGGAATTGCTCATGGTCGACGGCGAACCACCGGCCTGGCTGAAAGCGGTGGAACTGCGCCTGGGTCTGACCATCACCCGTCTGGACCCCGGCGCGATCGATCCGCGGCGGGCACGGGAACGGCTGTGCCGTCATTTTCACGTGCATTCCCTGGAAGGATTCGGGATCGGTCCCCGGATGGCCGCATCCATTCTGGCCGCCGGCGCCATTCTCGATTACCTGCGCGACAATCGCCTGGGCGATTGCAGCCACATCAGCAAGCTGACGGTTTACCGTCAGGCCGACTTCATGCTCCTCGACGACGCCACCGTGCGTAATCTGGAAATCTTTCAATCCACCAGTTTCCAGGGCCGCAAGGGTTCTCTCCTGGAGCTGCTCGATCGCACCCAAACCGCCATGGGCGCGCGCAAGCTCCAGCAATGGCTGCGTTACCCCCGGCGCGAGCGCGAGCGAATCGAACGGCGTCAGGAAGCCGTTGCGGAACTGGTGGATCGGGCCCGGGAGCACCAGGGCATCGTCGAAAAACTCGCCGGGATCGCCGATCTCGAACGCCTGACCGGGCGTATCAGCGTGGCCGCCGCGGGTCCCCGGGACCTGCTGGCGCTGAAAAAATCCCTGCTGCCGCTGCCGGCCCTGGAAACCGACCTCAAGGCCCTGACCGCGCCGCGGATCCGCGATCTGCTTTCCACCTGGGACAACCTGACCGATCTGGCCGAACGAATAGCCGTCACCCTGGTCGACGATCCTCCGCCCACCCTGAACGGCGGCGGGGTGATCCGCGCCGGGGTCGATCCCGATCTGGACCGGTACACCCGGCTCAGCTTCGATGCCAAGGGCTGGATGGCCCATTACGAAACCGAAGAACGCCGACGCACCGGCATCAACAGCCTGAAGGTCCGCTACAACAAGGTGTTCGGCTACTATATCGAAATTTCCCGGGCCAATCTGGAAGCGGCGCCGCCGCATTACGTACGCAAGCAAACCCTGGTCAACGCCGAACGCTACATCACCGATGAACTGAAGGTTTTTGAAACCCAGGTATTGGAAGCGGACGAAAAGCGACTGGAACTGGAAACCCGACTGTTCGATGAACTCCGCCGCCGACTCGCCGAACAGGGCGCGCGGCTCCTGGCCATGGCCGATACGGTGGCGGTGCTCGATGTGCTCTCCAGCCTCGCCGAAGTCGCCCGGGTCGGCGATTATTGCCGACCGCAACTGCTGGAAGACGGCAGCATCACCATCAAGGACGGGCGCCATCCGGTGATCGAACATTTCCTCGATGCCGGCAGCTTCGTGCCCAACGATTTGGTCCTCAATCAAGAGGATCAGCAGGTGCTGATCATCACCGGCCCCAACATGTCGGGCAAGTCCACCATCTTGAGGCAGGCGGCCCTGATCGTTTTGCTCACCCATATCGGCGGTTTCGTGCCCGCTCGGAGCGCCGCGATCGGTCTGGTGGATCGGATCTTCAGCCGGGTGGGGGCGGCCGACGACCTCCACCGCGGCCGCTCGACGTTCCTGGTGGAAATGCAGGAAACCGCCAACATTCTGCATCAGGCCACGCCGCGAAGCTTCATCATTCTGGATGAAATCGGGCGTGGCACCGCCACCTTCGACGGCCTCAGCCTGGCCTGGGCGGTGGCGGAATACCTGCACGGATTGGGTGATGCCGGGGCCAAGACCCTATTCGCCACCCACTACCATGAACTGACCGAACTGGCCCAGTCCCTGCCGCGGGTAAAGAATTTCAACGTGGCGGTGAAGGAATGGCAGCAGGACATCCTGTTTTTTCACAAACTGGTGCCCGGCGGCAGCAATCGGAGTTACGGGATCCAGGTGGCCCGGCTGGCCGGGGTCCCGGACGCGGTGGTGGAACGCGCCCGCGAAGTACTGGCGCGACTGGAAAGCACCCACCACGCGCCGCCGCCAAAGCCGGCGAGCGCGGGCCGGACGTCACCGGCCCGAACGAAACCGCGAGCCGGCTTCCAACTCAGCCTGTTTCGACCTTCCGCCGAGTGGTTGCTGAACCGGCTGCAAGCCCTGGACCTCGAGCGGATGACCCCCCTGGCGGCGCTCCAGACCCTATATGCCATCAAGGAGCAGATCAAGAAAGAGACCGATGCCTAGTTCCGGGATGGAAACCACCGGTTCCTATTGAAGTCCAACCCCATTCGTGTCATTTTCGCGATGATTCTTAACCAACCGCGGGGGCAAGTGGAGTGCCGATGCGCGTCACCACCAACACAGGCATCATCGCGATCGCCGTTTTACTGGCGACGATTTTCATCACTGCCCCCCTGTACCCGGCGGCTTCGCTTGCCACCCGTTATGAAAATGCGCGCAAGAACACCCAGCGCCTGGTCGGGACCCTGCCCGAGATCGCCGACCGGGCCCCCTGGCTGGAAGCGATCGCGGAACTCAGTGCCATCGTTGCGGACGACACCCGGGGGGAAGTGGCCGAACGCTGTTATTACCTGATCGGCCAGTGCAACCATCACCTGTTCGATCGGTTTCACGAAACCGCTTTCTTCGATCAGGCCCTGCGGGCTTACCGCCGTCTGATTCGCCAATTCCCAGCCGGTCGCCTGGCCGACGACGCGCAATTCTTGATCGGGGTCCTGTATGTGGATAAGGACCCGGCCCAGGCCTATCTGGAACTGGCCAAGGTCACCACCTTCTATCCCAACGGCGATATGGCCCAGCGGGCCCAAGACCGGGCTCGCGAACTGAGGCGGCAGATCACCCCCAACGCGGCCAAGGTCGAACCCGCACGGCCGGTACCCTCGATTTCTCATCTGGCCACTCTCGATCAGGTGTCTTACTGGTCGACCCAGGACTACACCCGGGTGGTCTTCTACCTGAGCGCGCCGATCCAGTATCGGGAAAACATGCTGACGCCCGACCCCGGAGAAAACGATCCGGCGCGCATCTACCTGGATCTGGAAGGCTGCCGGTTGAGCCCCAAGATCGGTCATCAGATCGATATCACCGACGGGTTCCTACGCGACGTGCGGCTGGGCCAATACCGTCCGGACCTGGCGCGGGCCGTGCTGGATATCGATTCCATCGAAAATCATAAGGTGTTCACCATGGCCGATCCCTTCCGGATCGTGGTGGACGTTCGCGGCAAACGCCCGGCGGAAACGGGGCCCGCGCCGGCAGTCTCGAAGACGGTCGCCGCCAAGCCCAAGAACGAAAAAACCCAAACCCCCGAAGCAGCAAAACCGAAGACCAATTTAGCCCGGGCGTCCAACGTCGCAACCAGCAAGACCAAGCCAGCCCAGGCCCCGGCGCGCCAGGCGGCCAAGGCCGGGACCGGTAAAGCCCAACCCCCGGACGCCGCGGCGATCCGTTCCGCCAAGAAGCTTCCGAGCCTGGCTCAGCAACTGGGCCTCGGGGTCAGCCGCATCGTGATCGACCCGGGCCATGGAGGGCGCGACAAAGGCGCCATCGGCGGCAACGGCACTTATGAAAAGGACATCACCCTGGCCATCGCCAAAAAGCTCCAGCAGGCCATCGAAAAAAACACCCGCTGCAAAGTCCTGCTCACCCGCGCCGATGACCGCTTCATTTCGCTGGAAGAACGTACCGCCATCGCCAACGGCGAAAAAGCCGACCTGTTCATTTCGATCCACGTCAACGCCCACGAAGACCGCTCCATCCACGGCTTTGAAACCTACTTTCTGAATCTTTCCCGAGATCGTGAATCGGCCCGGGTGGCAGCCTTTGAAAACGCCACCTCGAAGAAGAAAATCAGCGATCTGGAAGCCATCCTGAAAGACCTGCTGCGCAACACCAAGATCAGTGAATCCTCGCGCCTGGCCGCGACGGTGCACCGGCAGTTGGCCCAGGGCCTGAGCAAGGAATATAAAAACTTTCATGACCTGGGGGTCAAACAGGCCCCCTTTTACGTTTTGCTGGGCGCGGAAATGCCTAGCATCCTGGTTGAAGCCGCCTTTCTGTCCAATGAGAAAGAAGAACAATTGCTGCAACAAAAAGCCTTTCAGGCCCAGATCGCGCACGGAATCGCCTTCGGTATTGGGCGATATATCGGGGCGTTGGACAAAACCGCCCGACTGGAAGACAACCCATGACCGACACCACGCTCGCTCCGCTGCCGGTACCGGTCGGCACCGTGGTGGAATTCTTCGAGGCCGGACGCATCCTGCTGGGGATCTGCATGGCGGTGAAGGGCACCCGTTTGTCGGTGGTGGCCGAAACCGGTCGTGAATTCAACCTGGCCCGCAACCGGGTGCTGCATTTCAGCCGCCGCCCCCTGGATTGGCAGGCGGAGCGTGCTCAGTTGCAGGCCCAGATGCGGGCCATCGGCCAAACCCGGCAGGCCCTGAGCGATAAAGTCGATATCGTCGAACTTTGGTCGCTGCTTCGAGACGAACCCGATCGGCTCACCAGCGAGCAACTGGCGGAGCTGGTGTTCTCGGGACCGATCAGCGATCATCACGTGGCCGCGCTGCAGCGGGTCATGCTCCAGGACAAGCTGTATTTTCAATTCAAGGACGGCGCCTTCCAGGCCCGCTCCGAGCAGCAGGTCCAGGAACGAACCGCCCAACTGGAACGGGAAGCGGCCCGCGATGCCCTGCTCAATCATGGTGCCGACTGGCTGGCCGCGGTCCGCTCCAAAAAACCCGGACAACCGCTGCCGACCGCTGCCGCGCTGGGCCCCGACCAGCGTCAGCAGATCATCGAAAACCTGAAGGACTTCGCGCTGCATTTTCAGGACGCAGCGGAACACGCCCTGGTGAAGGAACTGCTCAAACGCGCCAAACTCAGTCCCCTGCCCGAAACGGCTTTTCGCCTGCTGGTGAAACTGGGCGTGTGGCGGGAAGACGAAAACACCTACCTGCTCC
>MNZR01000025.1:0-2924 GCA_001873705.1 Syntrophobacteraceae bacterium CG2_30_61_12 | reverse complement strand
TCGCCCCGACGATCGAGCCCCTGGCAATCGCCTGCGCCCGCCAGGGGCAATTGCCAACGGCCCTTTCCGGAAGCGGCGTGAACCTCGAGGACCTGCGCCGGCTTGACACCTTCACCATCGACAGCGCCGCCACCCGCGACTACGATGACGCACTCAGCCTGGAACCGTTAGCGGACGGCCGGTTCCAGGTGGGCGTGCACATTGCCGATGTGGCCGCCTGCATCCAACCGGGCGATCCGATCGATCAGGAAGCCCGCACCCGGGCAACCTCCGTCTACCTTCCGGACCAGCGCATCCCGATGCTGCCCACCGCGCTCTCGGAAAATTTTTGCAGTCTGCTGCCCGGGGCGGATCGACCGGCGCTGAGCTTCCTGATGACCTTCGACGGCAACGGTAACGTCTGCGAGAGCCGGATCGTGTCCAGTCTGATCCGGGTCAAGGAACGCTTCACCTACGAACAATTCAATACTCAACTGGAAGCCCAACAGCGTTTTCAGGTCCTCCATCAATTCAGCCTCGAACTGCGCCGACAAAGGCTCGAACAGGGGGCGGTGATCCTGCCGCTGCCGGAAATCCAGGTCTACGTCAATAGCGCCGGCATGATCCGCCTGCACCAGTATCTCAAGGAATCCCCGAGCCAGATCGTGGTTTCGGAATGGATGATCGCCGCCAACCAACTGGCCGCGGCCCATCTCACCGCCCAGCATCTGGCCGGCATCTTCCGGCGGCAAGCGGAATGCAAGCCGGAAACCCAACCGGTCATGAGCGAGCACGCGCTGTTTCACAGCTATCGGCAGCGGCGCCTGTTCGCCCGCGCCGAACTGGATACCCAGCCCGGCCCCCACTGCAGTTTGGGGGTGCCGCACTACACCAGCATCACCTCACCGATCCGCCGCTACGTGGACCTGATCAGCCAACGCCAGTTGAAACACGCGCTCGCCACCGCCACCGCCCTCTACGATGAACGGCAACTGCAAGAGATCATCATGGAATTCAAAACGGTCAGCGTCAAGGTCATGCTGGTCCAGCGCAAATGGATCCGCTACTGGCTGCTCAAATACATCGAACAGGAAGACATTCAGCAGCTCAACGCCCTGGTGCTGGAAAAAAACGCCCGCTTCGCCCATCTGCTGCTGCCCGATTTCCTGATCGAGGCCAATCTCCCGATCCACGAGGACACCCGGGTGCAGCCGGGAGAACTGGTGCGGGTCCGGATCGACCAGGTCAACCCCCGCGAAGACGTGCTCCGGCTTGCGCTGCTGCCCCAAGGCGGAACGGCACAATAATGTGCCTTGCGGTTCCGGCCCGAATTTTGCCCTCCAGGACCGGCCCGCCCGGCAATCGTGAACCCGGACCACCGGCCGCGGCCCGCCGGAACGCTACAAAATCGTTCCGGACCCAGAGCTGCTGGTCAACCGGAGCTGGTCCAAGTCCCCGAGAATGAATTTTCCCTGAACGATATCATAAGGATATCCATACGGCACAAGTCTTGCCTGGAGCCTCTCGAAACGTTCGCAATGGCAATCACGTTGAATCGTTGAATCGGGAGGCAGCAATGGCGACATGGGTCTGGAGGATTGGAACAGGGCTGGAGTGCAATCGGTGGCTCGGCCGCGGAACCGGTATCGGTGCCGCGCTGGCGTTGGTTTTGACAGCGGCCGACCGGGCTTTCGCTGAGCAGGGCCAGCCCGATCCCGGAGACACCGCCTGGCTGCTGGTGTCCTCGGCCCTGGTGATGCTGATGCTGCCCGGGTTGGCCTTGTTCTACGGCGGTATGGTCCGCACCAAGAATGTCCTCAGCTCGCTCATGCATTCGTTCGTCGCCCTGGCCGTGATCGGGTTGCAGTGGGTGGTGCTCGGCTATTCGCTGTCCTTTGCCAAGGGCAATGCATTCCTGGGCGGTCTGGATCATCTGCTGCTGCTCGGCATCACCCCGGAATCCTTGACCGGTTCGGTACCCACCTATGCCTTCGTGATGTTTCAAGGGATGTTCGCCATCATCACGCCGGCCCTGATCAGTGGGGCCCTGGCGGAACGGATGAAGTTCAGCACCTATCTCGTCTTCATTCTGGCCTGGGCGGTGCTGGTCTATGACCCGGTGGCCCATTGGGTCTGGGGCGGCGGCTGGCTGGGGCGGCTGGGCGCGCTCGATTTCGCCGGCGGCACGGTGGTCCACCTTTCTTCCGGGGCCTCGGCCCTGGCCATGGCCCTGCTGCTCGGAAAGCGCCGGGGGTATCCGCACGAAATGTTCGTGCCGCACAATTTGACCCACACCCTGCTGGGAGCCGGCTTGCTTTGGTTCGGCTGGTTCGGGTTCAACGCCGGCAGCGCGCTGGCGGCCAACGGCAACGCGGCTCTCGCCTTCACCACCACGATGGTGGCGGCCGCGGCAGCGGCCACCAGTTGGATGCTGATGGAATGGATCGTGCTCGGCAAGCCCAGCGCCCTGGGCGTGGCTTCCGGGATCGTTGCCGGGCTGGTGGCGGTGACCCCTGCGGCGGGCTTCGTGACCCCGGGCTGGGCCATCGTGATCGGACTGAGTGCCGGTTTTCTGTGCTTTTACGGAGTTCGACTCAAATATAAGATCGACTGCGATGATTCCCTGGATGTGGTGGGTATCCACGGCATCGGCGGCGCCTGGGGCGCGCTGGCCACCGGTCTGGTGGCGACCGTCGGCGCCGGCAGCCTGATCACCGGCAACCTCGGCCAGATCGGCGTGCAAGCCTTGAGCGTGCTGGCTTCCGGGGGCTATGCCTTCGTGGTTACTTACGTTCTGGCAACGGTGCTCGATAAAACCATGGGGCTGAGGGTCAGCGACGAACAGGAAATCATCGGTCTGGACAAGGAACTGCACGGCGAAGTCGGCTACAACCTATAGCCGCGGCGGCAACGGCGGGGCGGGGCCCGGCTCCGGATGGCCGGGC
>MNZR01000030.1:8238-18372 GCA_001873705.1 Syntrophobacteraceae bacterium CG2_30_61_12 | reverse complement strand
GAACCGAGGCTGGGAATCGCCGGGGCTGGGTTCGGCGCGGCGCGGTTCGGAAGCCGATCGAGTGACCCGCGCCCAGGAAAGCCCGACGCCCGCCGGCCTGGGGCAAGGGGCACCCGAGCCGGTCGAGCCGGCCGAGCCGAGCAGCCGGTCCACCATATTGGAAGCACCTGAGCGAAGGAGCCAACACAGCTCGCGGCAGCCGCTCGCAAATTCAGGGGAAGACCTTGGGACATCGGTTGGAACCATGACCAGCGGCGGCATGGGAACCGCTGTCGGGGGCGATGCGTTGGATCGGGATGCAGCGGATGCGAACCCATTCGGAATGTGGGAGCAACTCGGCATTCAACTGGGAACGGCGAGCGATTCAGGAACGCCGTCGGGGGCGACCGGGGAAAGCCCACGCCTGGCTTTTACCGATGACGCCTGGCCAAGTCAGCTCGCGCGGCAATTCAAGAGCCTACAGCAGCAGCCGGTCAATCAGCTGGTACTGCGGCTGGAGCCGGAGAACCTTGGTACCCTGGTGCTGCGGCTGCGTACCAAGCACAATATGGTCACGGCAAGCATCACCGCGGATAATGAAAGCACTCGTCAGATCCTGCTTCAGAACGCTCCAGCGCTGAGGCAGCAGATGGAACAGCAGGGTTTCAGCTTGAGCGGGTTTTCGGTCGACCTGGGCGGTCAATCAAATCCCAACGCGAGCGGCCATGCCAGGTCTGAACTTGCGGCGATCGCCGCAAGGTACGGTCGGGGCGGAAGCGAAGCCGGAGGGCCCGCGGGCCTGAGCGAATCCGTCATCATTCAGCAACAATATGCACCGGACCAACTGGTCAACCTGATTGTTTAGCAAGGAGATCGCCATGTCGGACATCGCTGTCGAGGGAGCAACCGCAACCGCCGGCACCCAGGCCCCAAAATCCGGGGTCTATTCGTCCAGCACCCTGGACCAGGATGACTTTCTGGTTCTGTTCACCACCCAGCTCCAGTATCAAGACCCCATGAATCCAATGGAATCCTATGAACTGGCGTCACAGCTGGCCCAGTTCAGCACGGTTCAGGAGCTGAGCAACCTCAACGATCAGACGCTCCAGGTTCAGGCCTATCTGGGATCGATCAACAACGCCCAGATGCTGGAGACGATTGGCAAGGAGGTGATTGGAGCAAGTGATCAGATTCAGCTGACCGATGGCGTCACCTCAAAATCTTCTTATGAACTCACGGATCCTTCCGATGTGACCGTGACCATCCATGACCAGAACGACCAGGTGGTCCGCACCATGGCCATGGGAGTCCAGGAAGCCGGGACCTACCAGGTACAATGGGATGGGATGAACGATGCCGGCGAAGCGGCCGGCAACGGCTCTTATCGAGTGGAAGTGAAGGCGGTGGACCAAGATGGACAGGAGCAGGATGTGGAGACAACCGTATCCGGCACGGTTTACGCCTTCCGGGTGGTGGACGGAATGCCCTATCTGGTCCTGGACGGCCCGGAAGGAGTCAGCCTGCCCATCGGATCGGTTCAGGAAGTCCACAATCCAGCGGTCGAAGAGCCGTCTGACAGCATCACGGAGGTGAGCAGCGCGGAAGATCTGGCCAAACAGTTGACGACGGAGAACTTGCTGGCTCTTGGCGGCTTGGCGTTGACGCTGTTCTGAGCCACCAAAACACGAGAAACCAGCGCGTAAGCCGGTAGGCTTTCGGCACCATGCATGTGAAAGGAGATCACCATGAGTATTACCAGCACGATGTACACGGCAGCCAGCGGGATGGACAGCTTCACCAAGGCGATTTCAGTGGTGAGCGACAACGTTGCCAACGTCAACACCATCGGCTACAAGGCCAATGAGGTCCTGTTCGCCGATCTGGTCGGTGCTTCCTACTCGACCCTTGCCGGCACGGCCAACCGGGCCGGTACCGGCACCACCTTGTTGGCCATGCGGAGCGATTTCACTCAGGGGCCGGTCATGTCGACTTCCAACTGGGCCGACGTGGCGCTCAACGGCGACGGCTACCTCGTGATGGTGCCGCCGGGAACCGCGACGGATGGGATCACCTCGGTCGCCGGCGCGGCCCAGTACTACACCCGCGACGGCTCTCTGCATGTGGATGAAAACGGGTTCCTGGTGAATTCCCAGGGCTACCAAGCGGTCGGTTACGACGGCACGGTCATTCAGATCGAAACGGATGCAGCCAACCCGGCTTACAGCGACTACTATGTCGAAGCGGACGGCAAGATCTACGGCATGCCGGTCGACGGGAGCGAGCCGGTGCAGATCGACGAATTCAGAGTGTCCACCTTCCCGGACCAGGAAGGATTGGTTCGCCAGGGCGGCAACCTCTACGTCCAGGGACCCTATTCGGGGAATCCCATAGACGGTACCGCCGGGGCTGACGGCAATGGGAAAATTATGGCGCGAAGCCTGGAAAACTCCAACGTCGACATGACTAGGGAACTGGTGAACATGGTGATATATCAGGCGGATTTCACAGCCAACACCAAGTCCATCACGGTCGGCAAGGAAATGTTCGATACCATAAACTCCCTGGTCCGGTAAGCTGGGACGCTGGGGCTGAGATGATTGTTTGACCTGTTCGATCTGGTCAAATCACGGCTGCCCGTTGCGCTGAAAGGCGCGCGGGCAGTTTTTTGTCGTCATCAATTTGACGATTGCCGGACCCGCTCGTTGCCCCGAGTCAGCCTCACCGCGGCGGGGATATATGGCATGTTCATTGCTTACCTCAAGCGGCGAGAGTGTGAGGCTTTGACGCGACCTTTTGGCTGGGGACCTTTTGCAACGAGGTAAGATGCTCCCATGGATCTGGCGTCCGTTATCGGTATTGTTCTCGCTTTCGGCCTGGTGATGGCTGCGATCGTATTGGGCGGGAGCCCGCTGATGTTTGTTGATCCGGCTTCGGTCCTGATCGTGATCGGCGGTACCATCGGGGCCACCATGATCAGGCATTCGCTGAAAGAAGTCATTTCCATGATCGGCGTGGTGAAACACGTCTTTTTCGTTAAGGTCTTCAGTACCGAACAGACCATCAATCAATTCATGGACCTGTCGGACAAAGCGCGCAAGGAAGGGCTGTTGGCGTTGGAAGGGCAACTGGTCGAAGTCACTGACCCATTCATCAAGACCGGGTTGCAGTTGGCCATCGACGGGATGGACCCGAACGAGATCCGCAACGTGCTGGAAACCGAAGTGGACTATCTCAATGATCGGCACCAATCCGGAGCGGAAATCCTGAATACCATGGCCAATTTCTTCCCGGCCATGGGAATGATCGGGACCCTGATCGGCCTGGTCCAGATGCTGCAAAACATGTCGGATCCCAGCAGTATCGGTCCGGCCATGGCGGTGGCCCTGCTGACCACCTTCTATGGCTCGGTCGGGGCCAACCTGCTGTGTATCCCGATGGCAGGGAAGCTCAGCGGGCGCAGCAAGGAAGAAACCCTGGTGAAAGACATCGCCATCAGCGGGGTGGTGGCCATCGCCAACGGTGAAAACCCGCGCATCATCGAGCAGAAACTGCACTCCTTCGTGGCCCCGAAATCGCGCCACAGCCGTTTTGACTAACGGAAGTTCATGCGGGAGGGGGACCGGAACGGGGAACTCAAGGGGCCGGTGAAACCTTCCGGCGGGAACTCCAGGGAGCCTGATGGACCATGAAAAAACTAATAATCATCGGTGGATTGGTGGTGGTGCTGGCGGGTGGCGGTTTTGCCGGATGGAAGTTCTTCTTGAGCGGCGATAAGGAGCCCAAGAAGGAAGCGGCTTTGGTGGAGAAGAAAGTGTTCCATGAACTGGATCCGTTCCTGGTGAACCTGGCCGATCCCGGCGGTAAGCGCTATCTCAAGGCCAGCATCAAATTGGAAGTGAGCGCCGCGGAAATCGCCACCGAGATCACCGAGAAGAGCTTTCAGATCCGCGATGCCATCCTCATGTACCTGTCCAGTCTGGAAGTGGATGACGTGACGCTGCCGACCGGCAAGATGACGCTGAAGCGCGAGATCATGAACCGGATCAACCAGGCGCTGAAAAACGGCGGAGTCACCAATATTTACGTGACCGAATTCTTGATCCAGTAGCTGGGCGAATGGCCGACGATGGAAAAAGTACTCTCCCAAGATGAAGTGGATGCGCTGCTCAACGGGATCTCCGGCGGTGACATTGAAACCGAATCGGAACCCGCGGTCGGCAACGAAGATCATATCCAGAAATTCGACCTCACCAACCAGGATCGAATCATCCGCGGGCGGATGCCCACCCTGGAGATGATCAACGACCGCTTTGCCCGCATCTACCGCCTCACGCTTTCCGGCATGCTGCGAAAGATGCTCGACGTCACCGTGAGCCAGAAGGAGATGATCAAATTCGGTGAATTCATTCGCACCCTGCCGGTGCCCACCAGTCTCCACATCATTCGGATGAATCCGCTGCGGGGCAACCTGCTGCTGGTGATCGAAAGCCGCCTCATTTTCAATCTCATGGACTGTTTTTTCGGCGGTTCCGGGAAAAGCCACTACAAGATCGAAGGCCGGGAATTCACCGCCATCGAAGGCCGCATCATTCGCAGGATCCTGCAATCGGCTCTGAAGGACCTGCATGGAGCATGGAACCCGGCGGTGAAGGTGGATTTCGAGTTCGTCCGCTCCGAGATGAACCCGCAGTTCGCCGGCATTGTTCCGCCTTCCGATCTGGTGATCGTGATCCACTATGAACTGGAACTGGAACAGGTGATCGGGGAAATCATCCTGTGCGTTCCCTATTCCACCATCGAACCCATCCGTCCCGTGCTCAATGCCAGCTATCAGAGCGATCAATTGGAAATCGATCAGGCCTGGATCTCGCGATTGAAGGCGCGCCTGTTCGAGGTCGGTGTGGGCTTGAGCGTGGAACTGGGACGCACCTCCATCAGTGCCCAGGAACTTCTGCATCTGGATGTGGGAGACGTGGTGGTGCTCGATAAGGAAATGAAAAAGCCGGTCACCATGATGGTCCAGGGGATTCCCAAATTCACGGCACACCCGGGAAAAACACGCGGCAATCGGGCGGTTCAGATCCTCGATGTGGCTGGATCGCCGCAACTTTGATTCGTCTTTGAGGTGCACTCATGGCTGTGGAAAACATGGACAAGAACCAGGTCCACCAAGTTACTCCGGATGAGATGGTGGGCGCCGCTCAATTCCCCGAATTTTCCGGGTCCGAACCGAAAAAAAACGGGGTCTCCAGGGAGATGGATTTCATTCTCGATATCCCGTTGGAACTCTCCGTGGAACTGGGACGCGCCACGATGATTCTCAATGACCTGCTGCAATTGGGTCAGGGTTCCGTGGTCGAACTCAACAAACTGGCCGGTGAACCGCTTGAAGTTCTGGTCAACGGGCGTCTGGTGGCGCGCGGCGAGGTGGTGGTGGTCAACGAAAAATTCGGGGTCCGGATCACCGACATCATCAGCCCGCTGGAACGGGTCAAACAACTGGCATGATCCGGCATTGGCGGCCGGATCGAGTGAGTGAGTTGGGCGATGGAACTGGCAGGGCTGTCGATCCGGGTTCTGGGTGCGTTGGGATTGGTGTTGGCATGCCTCTTTCTGATTGTTTACGGCCTCAAGCGCAGCGGCTACCTGGGCCGGGTCAACGGCGCTTCCAATCTGATCGAGATTATCGCCAGACGACCGCTCCAGCCCAAGTGTCAGCTCATGGTGATCAAGGTCGAGGAACACTATTTCCTGATCGGGACCTCCCCGCAAGGGATCCATCGGCTGGGCCGGTTGGATGGTCTGGATCGAACCCTGACCCAGCCGGACGGGACGGATCCTCAGTGAAATCCCAATACGCGCAGCACGGCTTCAGGGCCGTTTCCCTCTCGGCATCGTTGCCCCATGCCGCGCCCGCCGCCAGGTCCGATGCACCAAGGCCGATACGGTCGCGGCACCAAGGCGGTTCGCGTCCGGATCGGCGTGGATCCGGCTTCCTGCCGTCGGCCCTGACCATTATCGTGATTCTCGGCGCCGCCCGCTTCGCTTGGGCGCAAAACATCGATCTCCCCGCCCTCACCCTCAATCTCGACGGCCTTGAGGGACCCGGACAGGTGTCCGGCCTGCTCAAGATCCTGGCCGTTCTCACGGTGCTGTCCCTGGCCCCCTCGATCGTCATCCTGACCACCTGTTTCACCCGCATCATGGTGGTTTTTTCGATGATGCGGCAGGCCCTCGGCACCCAGCAGTCGCCGCCCACCCAACTGCTGATCGGGCTGGCCCTGTTCTTGACCTTCTTCGTGATGCAGCCGGTGGGGCGGAAAATCTACCAGCAGGCCATTGTGCCGTACCAGGAACAAAGCATTTCCGGGGAGGAATTCATCAACCGGGCCGCGGAACCGCTCAAGGCGTTCATGCTCAAACAGACCCGGAAAAAGGACCTGGCCCTGTTCATTTCCCTGGCCGCCGACGATAAGCCGAAAAATGCCGAATCCCTGTCGTTGGTCACGGTGATTCCGGCTTTCGTCATCAGTGAACTCACCACCGCTTTCGAAATCGGCTTTCTGCTCTATATCCCCTTCATTGTCCTCGACATGGTGGTGTCCAGTATCTTGCTCTCAATGGGCATGATGATGCTGCCGCCGGTGATGATTTCACTGCCCTTCAAACTCATGCTGTTCGTGCTGGTGGACGGCTGGAGTCTGCTCATCGGCTCGCTGGTGAAAAGCTTTCATTGAGGCCTAGTCATGTCGACTGAATTCATCATGGGTATCGCCCGTCAGGCGATCGAAACCACGCTGCTGGTGAGTCTCCCGGTGCTGCTCATCAGCCTGGTGGTGGGGGTGGTGATCAGCCTATTCCAGGCCGTTACCCAGATTCAGGAAATGACCATCACCTTCGTTCCCAAAATCGTGGCGACCTTCTTGGCGATGCTCTTTCTGGGCGCCTGGATGATGGATCAGATGGTCGGATTGACCGTTGAGATCTTCACCAATTTCCCTCACTGGATCGAGTAGCCGGGCCGCTCCAGGACGCTGCGACCGGATCGCCCCTCGGCACGTGGCGCCGGTGCATTCGACCGGGAATCGGCGGACCCAGCCAGGCATCCAGAGGGAGACTGGGCGGCCGGCGCGCGCAGGAGTTAGCCCTCTATGTTGCCCATCACCGTCCACCTCTCTGAGTTGGGTATTCTACTGGCCATCGTGTTGCGGCTGAGCCTGGTGCTGTTCATGCTGCCTCTGTTTCGCGCCGCCAAGTACCCGGCCCCCATCAAGGTGGCCACCATCCTGGCCCTGGCGGTCGTGTTCTACCCGCTGGTGGCGGCCAAGGTGCAACCGCTGCCGCTGCTCAATCTTGGCACCTTCGCCTGGATCCTTTGCGGCGAACTGATCCTGGCGGGACTGTTTGCGTTTGCCCTGCAGGTCCTGTTCGGGGCCTTCCAGCTGGCGGGGCAACTGATCGGGTTCCAGATGGGAATCGCCATGGCCCAGGTGATGGACCCCTCGAGCGGCCACCAGGAATCCATTATCGGTGCTTTCTTCAATATGCTGGTGCTGCTGGTGCTGTTTGCCGCCGGTGGTCACCGACTGCTGATCAAGGCGGTGGTGGAGAGCTTCCTGATCATTCCGATCGGCAGCTTCCGCCTGGATACCGTGCTCTATCAGCCGGTCCTGGAACTTTCCGGGAAGCTCTTCATCGTCGGGGTGAAGGTTGCGGCGCCGATCATTGTGGCGATCCTGCTTACCCAACTGGGGATGGGGCTGACGGCCAAATTCGCGCCCCAGATCAATGTGCTCATCGCCGGCTTTCCGCTCACCTTGATGATCGGCTTCTTCTTTACCGGGGTTTCTTTCCTGGCCTGGGGAGGCGCGATCGAACAATGCTCTCGGGAGGTTTTCGGATTCATCTTTGGGCTGCTCAAATGACACTTATTGTCAGTCGAAGCCAAAAAACTGACCCGTCGAACGATTCCTGGTTCCCGGTGCCGGTGCCGGGATTTTCAGCGAAGCGGTGATTTTGAGGAGTTGAAGCGATGGCAGGGGCTCAGGAAAAGACCGAAAAAGCAACCGGCAAGCGGTTGAGCGAAGCCCGCAAGAAGGGCCAGGTGGCGCTCAGTCGGGAAACCAATACCCTGGTGGTCCTGTGCGCATCCCTCGCCCTGAGCATGCTCACCTGTCGGCAGATCTACAGCCACTTTCAGCAACTGGTCGTGGAAACCTGGGGCGGCGGTTTCAGCCGCGGCGATGATTCGCCCTTCGATGCCAGGCTGCTTTACGACACCGGCTATCACATGGTCATGATGATGGGGCCGTTTTGCCTGACCATCCTTCTGGTCGGAGTACTGACGAACCTGATCCAGATGAAGGGTTTCACCATCTCCACGGAAGCGATCCAGCCAAAGCTGGATAAGCTCAATTTCATTAAGGGTTTTGCTCGTTTTTTTTCGCTCCGCTCGCTCAGCCAATTGCTCAAGAACCTGCTCGAACTCACCATCATCTGTTTCGCCGTCTACCGGGTGATGGCGGCCAACAGCGAGGTCTTTGTTCTGCTGGTGGATCAGGACCTGGACGCTCTGTTGCATTCAATCGGTGCTCTTGCGATCAAGCTGGTGCTGATGGTGTGTGTGTGGATGCTGCCGGTATGCGCGCTCGATTTTGCCTATCAACGCTGGCAGCACCGGAAAGACCTACGGATGACCAAGCAGGAAACAAAGGAAGAAAGCAAACAGGCGGAAGGCGATCCCAAGGTCAAGTCAAAGATTCGTTCGATTCAGATGGCGTTGGCCCGCCGGCGGATGATGGCGGCGGTGCCGAAGGCCCAGGTGGTGATCACCAACCCGACCCACTTCGCGGTGGCCCTGGAATACAAGCCGGGAATGGAAGCCCCGCGGGTGCTGGCCAAGGGCATGAATCGGATCGCTCGCAATGTGATCAAGGTGGCCCGGGAGCATGGCATCCCGGTGGTCCGGAACCCGCCCTTGGCACGGGCTTTGTATAAGCAGGTCAATGTCGGCGATGTCATCCCCGCCGCCCTGTACAAGGCGGTCGCCAGGGTGCTGGCCTACATCTATCAGCAGAAAGGACGATCGGTTGGTTGATTTCGAACTCATGGGCGCTCGGCAATGATTGGGAAAAACTGATGGCGGTCCAGGCGAAAGCTCTCCTCTTACCGAGATTGAAACAGCTCAGTGATGCCGACGCCCTGGTGGGCGTGGGGATCGTGGCGATCCTCGCGGTCATGCTGCTGCCCTTGCCCAGCGCCATCCTCGATGTGCTGCTGGCGATCAACATTTCGTTCGCCCTGATCACCCTGCTTTCCTCCATCTATGCGCAACGCCCCCTGGACTTCGCCATTTATCCGTCCCTGCTGCTGCTCACCACCTTGTTTCGGCTGGCCCTCAATGTCAGCAGCACCCGCCTGATCCTGATGCGGGGTCACGAAGGAATGAGTGCCGCCGGTCATATCATCGGCGCGTTCGGCAATTTCGTGGTGGGCGGCAACTACGTTATCGGGCTGGTGATTTTCGTGATCCTGGTGATCGTCAATTTCGTGGTGATCACCAAGGGCACCGAGCGCATTTCCGAGGTGACCGCCCGGTTCACCCTCGATGCCATGCCCGGAAAACAGATGGCCATCGACGCCGATCTCAATTCCGGCATGATCGAGGAGCGGGAAGCCCGTCGGCGCCGCGGCGAAATTCGCCAGGAAGCGGATTTCTACGGGACCATGGACGGGGTCAGCAAGTTTGTCCGCGGTGATGCCGTCGCCGGTATCCTGATCACCCTCATCAACATCATCGGCGGGCTCGCCATCGGTGTGCTGCAAAACGACATGGAACTGACCGAGGCGCTCCAGAATTACACCCTGCTCACCGTCGGCGACGGGTTGGTGAGTCAGATCCCGGCCCTGATCATATCCTCGGCCACCGGTATCCTGGTCAGCCGGGCGGCCACCGATATGGGAATGGGACGGGCGTTCGGCCGTCAGTTTCAACTGCAACCGAGGCCGCTGGCCATCGCCGGGGGGATGCTCTGGGTGCTGGGTATCGTTCCCGGGTTCCCCATGCTGCCCCTGATGTTGGTCGGTTCCGGGCTGGTCGGCACGGCGCTGCTCCTGCTCAAGCAACAACCCGCCGCGGCGGAAGCGAAGGCGGCT
>MNZR01000030.1:4544-8201 GCA_001873705.1 Syntrophobacteraceae bacterium CG2_30_61_12 | reverse complement strand
GAACGGAACTGCCGCCGCTCCTGGATACCCTCGAACTGGAAGTCGGGCACGGCCTGATCTATTTGGTGGATGACTCGCAAGGCGGCGATCTTTTGACCCGGATCAAGTCGATCCGCCATCAACTGGCCCTGGATTTCGGCATCGTGGTGCCCGCTTTGCACGTGCGCGACAACCTGCAGTTGAAAGTCTCCGAATACCGCCTGCTGCTCAAGGGCAACATGATCGCGCACGGGGAGCTGATGCCGAGGCATCTGCTGGCGCTGGGGCCGAATGAAGAAGATCGCAGTGTGCAGGGCATCCGCACCCTGGACCCGGCCTTCGGGCTCCCGGCCCTGTGGATTCAGGAAGATCAGCGGCAGCGGGCGGAACAGAAAGGCTTCACGGTGATCGATGCGGCCACGGTCATCGCCACTCACCTCACCGAACTGTTCAAGAAACACGCCCACGAAATGCTCAGTCGCCAGACCGTGCAGCGGATGCTCGATCACCTGAGCGAATCCCAGCCGCGCCTGGTGGAGGAATTGTGCCCCACCTTGCTGGCGCTCGGGCTCATTCAGAAAGTCCTCCAAAACCTGATTCGAGAACAGGTATCCATCCGCGATCTTCAGTCCATCTGCGAAGCTCTAGCCGATCACGCCGCCGCCACCAAGGACCCGGACATCCTCACCGAGTACGTGCGCCAGGCCCTGGTCCGCTCCATTACCCGGCCGTACGAAAGCGAAGGCGGCAAACTGCTGGTGCTCACCCTGCACCAGGAACTGGAGGATCGGCTGAGCAAGAGCATTCAGAAAACCGAGCAGGGTTCCTACCTCACGCTGGAGCCGATGTTCATCAATCAAATGATCGAGGCGGTCAAGAAGGAAGCCCAGAAGGCGCTCAATCACGGGCACCATCCGGTGGTGCTGTCGTCGCCGCTGGTGCGACGCCATTTGCGGAAGCTGCTGGAACGATTCTTGCCAGAGGTTGTGGTCATCAGTCACAGCGAGCTGTCCTCGCTGTCGGAAATCCAAGCCATCGGAACGATTCGAGTAGGCCATGCAAGTTAGAACATTCAGGGCCCCAACCATCAGTCAAGCCCTCGAGCTGGTGAAAAAGGAGCTCGGTCCCGACGCCATCATCCTCAGCAACAAGAAGGTGACGCCGGCGGTCGGCAAGCCTCAGGTCGAGGTGATGGCGGCGGTGGACAAGGAAACTGGGAAGCCCGACGGCAATGGCGGTGGAGCGCGGCCGGCAGGTCAGGAAATCCATAATGAGCTGAAAGAAATCAAGGGCTTCCTGTCGATGCTGATCTCCTCCAAGGGTTACTGGACCCAGTTGCAGATGGAAGAACCGCTGGCGGAGATTTATCATGGGCTGCTGGTCCGAGGCCTGGACGAGAAATACACCTATATGCTGCTTAAAGACATCGTCGGGCAACTGGAGGATGCTCGCCTGGGCAAGCGTGAATTGCTGACGGCCTTCTGCCGGCGCTTGCTGGATCGGATCGATATCGCGCGACCGTTCGAGCAGTTTCCCACCGCCGCGGCTCACTGCTTCACCTTCGTCGGCCCGACCGGGGTCGGGAAAACCACCACCCTCGCCAAGCTGGCGGCACTGTTGAAGGTCCGTTACAAGCTGACGGTCGGGGTCATCTCCATCGACACCTATCGGATCGGCGCGGTCGATCAGCTCAAGACCTACACCGATATCCTCGAACTGCCGTTTCAGGTGGTTCAAAATCATGACGATCTGCAGCGCGCTCGCCAACACTTTGGCGACTACGACGTGGTGCTGATCGATACCATCGGCAAGAACTATCTGGACCGTCAGCACATCGAGGACCTCCTCGCGGTGTTCGAGGCCGACGGCGGCTATCACCATTTTCTGGTGCTCAGTGCCACCGCAAAGGATGAAGACCTGGCTCAGACGATCAAGAACTTCAGCGCGCTCAAGACCGACAGCCTGATCTTCACCAAGGTGGACGAAACCCTCAACCATGGAAGCATGCTCAATCAGTTGCTGCGGTTTCGTCGCCCATTGTCGTATCTCGGTACCGGCCAGAGGGTCCCGGAAGACCTCCTGGCTCCCAGTCGCAAGCAGATGCTTTCTCTGCTTTTTCCAGTGAACAATGCGCAGGGTGCATGAGGAACAACATGGATCAGGCTCTTGGACTGCGTAACAAGGAATCCGCCTCGATGGATCCGCTAGCGTCGCGACCGTTGGCTTACCCCGGCACCGTGCCGGTTCGCGTGATCGCGGTGAGCAGCGGCAAGGGCGGGGTCGGTAAGAGCAGCGTGGTGGTCAATCTGGCGGTGGCGCTGGATCGGGTCGGAAAACGCGTGCTCATCATGGATGCCGACCTGGGGCTGGCCAACATCGATGTCCTGCTCGGCCTCACCCCCAAGTACAACATCGGTCACGTGCTGGACGGGTCGCGCGATATCGGTCAGGTCCTGGTCAATGGTCCGGGGCGGATCAAGGTCCTTTCGGCCACCTCCGGGGTCCAGGAATTGACCCGGCTGAGCGACGAACAGAAGCTGCTGCTGTTGGACGTGATGGATGACCTGCAATCCGAAGTGGACGTGGTCCTGATCGACAATGGCGCCGGCATTTCCGATTCGGTCCTGTATTTCAGTCTGGCGGCCCAGGAAAAGATCGTGGTGGTGACCCCGGAACCCACCTCGCTCACCGATGCCTATGCTTTCATCAAGGTGTTGCACCTCCGCCACGGCGAACGGCATTTTAAAATTTTGATCAATTCGGTCAAGGATGAACGCGCCGGACGGGCCGTTTTCGCCAAGATCAGCCGGGTGGCGGAACATTTCCTGGACGGTCTGGCGCTCAGCTACCTGGGCGCCATTCCCTTCGATTACAGTCTACACAAGGCCGTGATGCAACAGCGCTCGCTGTTGGAAGCGTTCCCCTCCGCCGCGGCCTCGAAAGCGTTCACCGTCCTGGCCGAGGTCCTGGAAAAGGAACAGCCGCAAACCAATTTCGGCAATATCAACTTCTTTTGGAAACGTCTGCTGCAGATTTAGACTCGAGACAGGACCAGCTTATGCTCACCAAAACCGCCACCTATCCCAATCCGTCGCCGGCGACGTCATCCGTGCCCGGCGCCATGGCCGATCAGGAAGACCAGGTGCTGCGCTACAGTCCGCTGGTGAAAACCATGGCCATCCGACTGCAAGCCCGACTGCCCGACGAGATTTCCTCGGATGACTTGTTCACGGCCGGGATCCTCGGTTTGATGGATGCGGTCGGCAAATACGATGCCTCCCGCGGCATTCCCTTTACCGTCTATGCCAGGACCCGGATCCGGGGAGCGATGCTGGACGAGATCCGGGCCCTGGATTGGGTGCCGCGCGGGGTTCGGCAAAAGGCCCGGCGGTTGGAGAAAGTGGCGCGCACACTCGAGTGCAAACTGGGAAGATACCCGAGCGACGACGAGATCGCCGAGGCCCTCGAACTCTCCATCGAGGCTTATCAGGACCTGTTGTGCGAAGTGCGAGCGATCAGCTTTGTGCCGGAGGAGGTGCTCATGGGCACGACCGATAACGGGGGATGCGATGCGCAAGACGAACACCCGGATACCCCCTTCCAGACCACCTATCGGCAGGAGATCCAGGCCCATCTTGCCGCCGCCATCACCTCGCTGCCGCGGCGGGAACAACAGGT
>MNZR01000030.1:0-4533 GCA_001873705.1 Syntrophobacteraceae bacterium CG2_30_61_12 | reverse complement strand
ACTACCAGGAAGAGCTGACCATGAAGGAGATCGGAGCGGTGCTCGGCTGCACCGAGTCGCGCGTTTGCCAGATTCACAGCAAGATCATGCTGAAGCTGAAGAGTAAACTGGCCCAGAAACTGACCCGCGAAGACCTTCCCGGCTACCTGGCGCCGGCAACCAAAACCCCGCTCGGCGCCAATGGCAAGAGACCTGTCCGAACCGCGGCGGTCGCGCTTTGTGAAATGGAGTCGGTATGAGCCAGCTCACCCGTTGTCCTATCGGTGCCGACCCCGGCTGGAACAGGGCCGGAAGGTTGCTCGGAACGCTGGTCCTGGTCGGCTTCGGTGCCTGGCTCGCCATGGTCCCCAGCGGTTTCGGCGCCGAAACCGCCCGCTCCATGGTGCGCCAACCGATGCCCAAGCTGCCTCCGGAAATGGTGCGGCCGGAGCCCCGCAAGCTGGATTTTTTCTTCATTGCCGAATCCGCGGAACGCAAGGACATTCTCTCGGTCAAGCTGGCGTTCAGCCTGAAAAATTTACCGGCAGTCGAGCGGTTTACGGAGCGCGAACGAGCGCTTCGCGATGAAATCTATCACTTCCTCATCAGCTGCCGCCCCCAACGCAACGCCTTGCGCTATTGGCAGCCCTTCATCCAAAAGGAACTCCCGGAGCAGATCAAGAACCGCCACCCGGACCTTGATCTGACCACGGTCCAGGTGGAACAATTCGAGCGCCTGTAGGCTGCGAGTGAGCCCCATGGAATGGGTCCGCGAAATCGATAGTCTGTTTTCCCTGCTGCAAATCGGGTTGGATCTCTGCCTGATCGGCGTGATGCTGTTCCTGCTGAAAAAACGCTCCGGCGACCTGATCCAGGCCGATAAAATCACCGCTTCCATCAATCAGGTGTTCGAAGAAACCCGCACGCTTGCCGAAGGCTTCGATGCCAACCTGCGGGAACGCGAAAACTTGATCGGGCAGTTGCTGGGGAAATTGGATCAACAAATGGAAGCGGCGAGCCGCCTCAAGGCGGAACTCGAAGCGTTGCACATGAATCTGGTGCAACAGACCCCGCCGCCAAGTCAGGCTGAAAGCATCAGTGCCCGTCATTCCGAGCAACGCCTGATTCATCAACTTTCGCAACAGGGCCTGACCCCCAGGGCCATTGCCGAACGCCTGAAAAAACCGCTGGGCGAAGTGGAACTGGTGCTCAATCTGCGCAGCATGGCCAATCGCGGTTGACCGGAATCCGCGGCGGTAAACTTCCACCGTGAATCCCGGCCGGGCGCGTCCGCCGTGAATGCCGGTGGCAAACGCCTACCGCCATCGAAGCAGGAGGGCGCCTGCCGTCACCGCCGCCATCACCTCTGGAAGGTCGCAAGATTCATCTCCTCGGCAAGCCCGTCAGGTATACCGGTTAAGGGTAAAAAGTTTCATTTCGTGTGCGCTCTTTCCCGGGAGCGCGGGCATCCTGCCCGCTTTTGGTAATGAAACATCTGATCCTAAACCGGTATATCTCCAGCCCCGACAACTTGCGCCATCCACCGGCGGATGGTGAAACCGTAGTGAAACCGTGGGTCGGGTTGCGACCGGCGGGAGCTACCCGACGCCGCGCCGCGACTCCTCCATTCCGCAGGCCCACACCGGATCGTCAGGGAGTGCTCCGCACACCCTGACCTACCCGGAACCGAGATGGCTTGGCCGAACTCCCCAATCGGTATCGGTATCGGTATCGGTATCGGTATCGGTATCGGCATCGCTATCGCTATCGCTGGGCCATGCCCGCATGCCGCCAACGGGAATACCGGCGGCAATCGTGACCCCGGACAAGCTGTTTCTCAACCATCCCCCCAAAAAAACGAGGCCGTGAAGCAGTTTCGGCTGCTTTACGGCCCCTGGTCGCGGTACCTCGAGGGCGGTTGCCGCCTTGCTTGCGGCTAGAGGTTCCCCCGCGATACCTCCTTGTCCACGAACTGGCAGAGCATTTCAGCGATTTTGCCGGGGGGCCGGATCACGAAGTAGTTGTCAATGACCGCGTGCGCCATTTCATGGGCCAGCATGCCGAGGGTAGCCGCCTGGCTGTTGATATGAATGGTGCGGGTTTTTTGCCAGTAGAACGCCGGCGTGGAAGCGTGGAGGCCGCTCAAGGTTTGGTAGGCCTGTTGCAAGCCGCGGGCGTCGTCATGAAAGCGGATAGTGATCGTGAGTTGCGGGCGCGGCATATCGAGGATCATCTGGACCCGCTGGAACAGCCGATCAAGGATCGCTCCGTGGCCGGGACCGCCGGTCGTGGGTTCGGGAGTTCCCAGGAAGACCCTGTTGAGGGCCTGCCCGAGTGCGGATGGGGCAAGCCGCGCCAGCACCTGGTCCAGTTGTTCCCGACTGTCATAGTCCATGGTGATGCGCCGTGACGGGGAGACGGACTGAACCGCTTCGGCCCCACCGGAAAAGATCAGCAGGCAAAAGATCAGGCAGGCCGGAACCGTTTTCATCGGAAAAGGATCTGTTTTCAATCGCAAATTCCCAACCGCCAACAAGCCGAGGATGCCGAGGGCCCGAACCAGCGTCGCTTATCCATGATCCTCGAATTGGAAATGATCGCGAATGCCTTGCCGCAGTCGTTCGAGGTCCGTCGCGATCTGTTCGGGTTCCCGATTGGACTGGCGAGTTTCCCGAGCCAACCGGGCGACTTCCGCATCGATCGTTTCGAGCCGGGTCCGCAGGCCCTTGGTCATGGTGTTCACCTGGTCCGCCAGTTCCATCAGTTGATCGCGCCGGCGCAGTTGCACCGGCCGGACCAGATCGCCCCGCCCGATCGCATCCAGGGCCTTGCCCAACCGATAAAGCGGTCCGCCGATCTTGTGCGAAACATACAGGGTGACCAGCACGGTGGCGGCCAGCAGGCCCAGAAAAACGATCAAGTTGGTCCAAATCACCGCCTTCAAGATGGCCCGCGACGTTTCCTCCACCGCCAGATGATGGTAATGGTAGGTCATGGTCAGGCTCTCTTTCGAGAGCAATAGCAGCAGTACCCCAGCGATCACCATGGCCGCCAGGGCCACCAGGCAGAATTTGATGATGAACCGGGTCTGGAATTCCTTGTGGATGTATACGATGCGTCTCTGATTGTTCATGGGTGGTCATCCCTTTCCATACCGACTCAGCGCAGCTCTTCCAGGCCCTGCTGATTGATTTCCACGGTCGCCTGCCGTTTCAGTTGTTCCATCCAGTATTCCAGTGCCTCGCTTTTCTTGGCTTCCCGGAGTTGCTCCGCCACCCCGGCACAGCGTTCATCCACCGTGGCCTGGTCCGCTTGCTCGGCGGCGGCAGGGCACTTTGCCAGGACCTCCTCGCGGGTCACCAGGATGTCGCGCGACAATTGGTCGGCCTGTTTCTTCAGCAGCATCGTCACCAGGATCTGTTCCCAATACTTTTCGATAGCCTGGCGAAACGCTTCATCCTTGTGTAATTCATCCCGAACGGCGGCTTGGATGAAGAGTTCGCGCATGATGCGTTCGTCCAGCACGCGCCGCTTGTCATCCAGGGAAACGGCCGCGATGTCGTTGAAATAGGTATGCTCGGCAAGCTCCCGACGGAAGTCGGCTGCCGTGATCGCATAGCCGTTGATCCGGGCCACGGCCTTGCCGTCCGGTTGCCCTTGGTTGCCGCATGAAAGCAACAGAAAAACCGGGATCATCAAGCAGATGGCCGAGCTTCCGAGCCTACGCATGGTCGACATGGGGGATTCCAACCTTTCCGATCCGATCCTGTTCCCGTCATTTCCAAACCGGCCCGACGGCAGGGTAGGCCGCTCGGGCGCGGAACGTTTGCCGCCCATCCTCATGACCGCATCTCCATCACCCGGGTGGCCGCGGCCGCCAAGGAAGACATGCCAGGGTTCATTGGTGTAAACCACGGGGTAACCCGAAACCGGCTATGAAACCCGGTAGCCGCTCACGATGAAAAGCGCAATCCCGGCCGGGAGGGGATCGTCGATACCGACTTCCGGCGGCAGCCGATCTCGGTTCCAATAGAGCAGATATTCCGCGCTGATGCCGGTGGCACCAAAGCCGCCGGCGGGGCCATCCTCGGCGGCCGCGGCCAGTTCCTGGCCAAGGTCCTCGGCAATCTCCCGCAAGCTGAGATTGTTCCGGGTGCGGTAGCGATCAGGGCGGTCCGCCGGTCCGTCCGGGGATGCAACCAGGGTGGTGGTGGTGGCGAGCCCGGGAATGACCACCGTATCGCCGGGCTTGGGTCCCAACGGGTAGCGGGTCTTCAACCGCTGGTTGGCGGGATGGTTCAGCAGCGTGACCAGATCAATCCCGAACAGGCGGGCCAGTTCCATCAGTGAATTCCCCGATTGAAACACGTAAGCGATGGCGATTCCAGGAGCGCCTTGCCGGTTGGATTCGCAAGGAGGATCGGGCGCCTGTTCAGGGAGCGATCCCTGGGCCGCCGCCCTCAAAACCGGCAGCCCCGGCCCTTCCGCCGCGACGATTTCCCGCTGTTCCGCCTGGGCAAACAGGCGGGGGTCCGCTTCGGTGATCAGCAGATA
>MNZR01000343.1 GCA_001873705.1 Syntrophobacteraceae bacterium CG2_30_61_12 | reverse complement strand
AGCGGAACCCCGGCAACGGCCAGCGACTCGGGTCCGCGGCGCCATCACCGTCCACTATAACGCCCGCCGCCCCAAGAGACCAACGGATAAGTCCGAAGCGCCCCAGGGAATGCGGGCAAATTTTCTTTGTTTTCATCAAATCACAATTTCCCTATAGTGGATTCCTCAAGCGACAGTGGTTCGAACATGCCTTTGCGCACACGAGAAGGCCGTTGCGACGACTGTTCCCACCGGGTTGAAGGAAGAAGGAGGGGCTATGGGAAGCGACAATGAAATCCAACTGGCGGTGAAAGCACTCAAGATTGGCGGTAAGATCCGCGACCTGAGGCAGCAGTATAAATACACGCTACAAGACCTGGCGGCGAAAACCGGCTTTTCCAAGCCGTTTCTATCGCAGATCGAAAACGACCATGTGGTGCCGCCGATCGCCACGCTGCTCAAGCTGGCCCGAGCGCTCAAGGTCGGCCTGGCGTATTTCTTTCAAGATCAGACCAGCGATGAAAAAATTTCCATCACCCGTTCCTGGGAGCGGGTTCGGGTCGAACGGCGGCCGCATCATGCCAAGGGGGAAGTGGATTACATCTACGAATCGCTGGAAATGCGCAAGGCCAGCAAGCACATGGAACCGTTTCTGGTGGAATTCCGACCGATGCCCGCCGACCAGATGGCCTTCGTCAGCCACGAGGGCGAGGAGTTCCTGTATCTGCTGGAGGGACGGGTGGAATTTCGCAGTGTCGATCGGATCGACGTATTGGAAGCCGGAGACAGCATCTACTTCGATTCCGATATCAGTCACGGCTTCCGCTGCCTGGGAGAGTTGCCCGCGAAAGCGGTCGCGGTGGTGTTGATGCCGTCTTGATTGAATGGCCGACAGATGCTTTCATTTTCCCCGGCAAATGTGCTACAAGCGATTTGTTTCGCCTAGAGAAAAGAAGTCGCTGGGCTCGTTTCGGCGACCGTAGCCGCGGCTGATTCAGGCAATGGGGCAAGCCGTCAAGGTTTTCGGCGGCAGCGTCGGGGTTTGCCTGAGGCCGCGAGCCTGTTGTCGCGCCTGTATGTCGGGAGCCGCCGTCCGTGACTGACTACCAGAAGGCTGTCGATTACCTCTACAGCCTGCAAAAATTCGGGATCAAGTTCGGTCTCAACCAGACCGAAAATCTGCTCGCCCAGCTGGGCCATCCGCAGCGCCGGCTGCGCTGCATCCATGTGGCCGGCACCAACGGCAAGGGTTCCACCGCCGCGATGCTGGCCGCCATGCTCAAGGCCCACGGTTTGAAGGTGGGCCTCTACACCTCGCCGCATCTGGTGCGGTTCACGGAACGGTTTATGATCGACGGCCGGGAGGTCGGCGAGCACCGGATCCTGGATATCTTCGATCGGATAACGAAATTCATGGACCCGGCCGAGCCGCCGACTTTCTTCGAGGTGGTGACCGCCATGGCTTTGGCCTGTTTCGCTGAAGAAGACCTGGACTGGTCGATCATCGAGGTCGGGATGGGCGGCCGCCTGGATGCCACCAACGTGATCCGGCCGGAACTCAGCATCATCACCAATGTGGCCCTGGAGCATCAGGAGTATCTCGGCTACACCATCGCCGCCATCGCCCGGGAAAAAGCCGGGATCATTAAGAACGGCGTTCCGGTGGTGACCGGGGCCCGGCAGCCGGCGGTGCAGAGCGTGCTGAAGACCACCTGCGCGGCAAGGAAGGCGGACCTGTACCGACTCGGCAAGCACTTCAAGGTTCGGCGCAACAGCGACGGCAGCTTCCAGTACCATGGGCTGGGGCTGCATCTGCCCCACCTGGAACTCAGTCTGCGCGGCGAACACCAGCACGGTAACGCCGCGCTGGCCTTGTGCGGCCTCGAGGTGCTGCAGCAACGGGGCGCACTCAAACTCAAACAGACCGCGGTCACCACCGCACTGCCGCGGACCACCTGGCCGGCGCGTCTGGAAACGCTGGAACGGAACCCGATGGTGCTGCTGGACGGCGCCCACAATGCGCACGGGGCGGAAGCCCTGCGCATCGCCCTCAAGCAAGATCTGACCTATGATAAGTTGCATCTGGTGCTGGGGATCATGAGCGATAAGGACATCCGTGGGATGTTCCGGCGCTTGCTGCCGCTGGCGGAGACGGTGATCCTGACCCACCCCGCCTACCCCCGCGCCGCCGATCCGGAAACGCTGCGACCGCTGGCGCGCCCTTACCACACCAGGGTCTATGTGATCCAGGACCCGGCGGCGGCGATCGCCCAGGCCAAATCCCTGGCCGAACCCAATGACCTCGTCTGCATCGCCGGTAGTCTCTACTTCGCCGGCGAAGTCAAGAGACTGTATGGAGAGGCCGAGCCGGCATCCAATTAGCGACCGGCGGTCGGGGTCTCGGCGGAGATCCCGGCCGCGGCACCCCTGGCAGCGGGTGCTCGGGGCGGCATTGCTCTGCCTGGGGCTGCTTGGCGCCTGGGGGCAGCCGGCCGCGGCCCAGTTCTCATCGCCACTCACCGGCGCCACCGGCCGCGGCAACATCCTGGAAGCCGACGGCCGCCCCTGGTCGCTCAAAGCCGAGGAAGTCCGCTACGACCACCAGAACGAAATTTACGAAGCCCACGGCAATGTCCGGATTTTTTCCGGCGATCGCAGCCTGGAAGCCCAGCACGCGCGCCTCGAGGTCCGCACTCAGCAGGTGGATCTCACCGGGGCCGTGCTGATCCGTTACGGTCGCGACTGGCTCAAGGGTGAACATGTGATCTGGCACCTGGATACCGAAACCGGCTGGGTGGACGGCGGGACCGCCTATTTTTCCGATAGCGGCTTTTATCTCAGCGCCAGGGAACTGCGTAAGATCGGAGCGAAAATCTTCCTGATCCAGGAAGGCCAGGTCACCAGTTGCGATCCGAACTCACCGGACTGGTCGATCCGCTATCGGGACGCTAAAATCGATCTGGATGGGGTCGGCACCTCCACGCACAGCCGCTTTTATGTGGGTGAAGTGCCGATCCTGTATTTTCCCTGGCTGGCCTTTCCGGCCAACCGCGACCGCCAGTCCGGGCTGCTTCTGCCCAGCACCGGTATCTCCGGATTGAACGGCTTCGAATACGAGCAGCCTTACTTCTGGGCCATCCGCCAGGACATGGACCTGACTTTTTCCGCCCGTTACCTGGCCAAGCGTGGGGTTATGGGCGGGGCCGAATACCGGATCAACCACGCCGTGTTGGGAGAAGGGATGTGGTTGTTCCACTACCTGGACGATCAGGCCGACGAACAGTATCTGGCCGATGAGGGCTACCCGTATCAACGGACCAGCCGCTACTGGGTCCGCGGCCGGCATGATTTTCAGCTGCCCTACCAGATCAAGGGCACCGTCGATGTGGATCTGCTGAGCGACCAGAATTTCCTCAAGGAATTCGAAGATGGGTCGGCTTCCTACGATTACACCAACCACTTGTTCCGGAGCTTTTCCAACCGCGATATCTTGAACGACAAGACCATCACCACCCGGGAAAACAGCCTCTATCTCCGGCGCGCCACGGAAAACACCCTGACCGGCATGGATACCCGTTATTACGACAACCTCGATAGGTCCCAGGATGAAACCACCCTGCAGCAACTGCCCATGCTGTTTTTCGATGTTTCCCCCGTCTGGTTCGAACAGGTCCCCATGTACTATTCACTGCAAAGTTCCACGGTGAACTACACCCGGCGCGAGGGCGATGCCGCTTTCCGGGCCGATCTCAGCCCGCGTTTTTATTATCCGCTGCATGTGAGCAACTACCTGGATCTGGAACCTTCGGTCGGGGTTCAGGCCACGGGATATCAGGTGGACTGGCAGACCGCCGATAAGGATGCCCAGCAAAGTCGGTTCTTATCCGACTTGAGGCTGGATCTGAGCAGTCGGCTAAACCGCATCTTCGATGTTAAATTTTGGGATTACGCGGCCTTCCAGCACGCTTTCCGACCGGAACTGGTGTACCGCTATGTGCCCGAAGTCGATCAGGACGATCTCCCCCAATTCGACGAATTCGACTGGATTTCCAAGGAAAACAGCATCCGCTACGGCTTTTCCACCTTCCTTACCGGCAAGAAACTCAGCGCCCTGGACGATCAGCCCACCACCATGTACCACGAAATGGCCCAGCTTCAGGTGTACCAGACCTATCAACTGGAATCCACCGTCTGGCACGTATCCAATGAAGACTTCAGTGAGGTCCCGGAGGATTCCGACCACCGGCTGTCGGATCTCAACATGAAACTGGACCTGACTCCAGGCCGCTACCTCACCCTGTCCTACGATGTCGGTGTGTCTCCCTACCAGGACACCCTGAGCAGCCAGAACTTGAGTATGCTCCTGAACAGTACCGGCGGCCACTGGGCGCAGGTGAATTACCGCTACCTCGACAACACCGAGGTGGACGAATTGATCACTCGCTTCCGGGTGCGGTTGCGCTCCAATATCCACTTCGACGTTTATCACGACTATTCGTTCGATAAGCAGGAACTGTTCCGCCAAGCTTACGGGCTCACCTACACCAAGGGTTGCTGGGGGATCCAACTGGCTTATCGGGAACAAGGCGAAAAGCAGTGGGTGACCCTGGCGTTCAATCTGCGGGGATTGGGCCACGTTGGCGGCGATTTTTGGTATTGATCTTGAGCCCGCACTGAAAAGGATCGACCGATGGAACCCATTCGACTCGGCGTGAGCACCTGCCTGTTGGGCGAACCGGTGCGCTTCGATGGTGGCCACAAATTGGATCGCTTTGTCCGCGACACCCTGGGCCGGTATGTGGAATTCGTGCCGGTGTGCCCCGAAGTCGAATGCGGCCTGTCGATCCCCCGGGAAGCCATGCATCTTAGCGGTGACCCTGATGCCCCGCGACTGGTCACCGTACGCACCGGCAAGGACCTGACCGACCAGATGCGGTCCTGGGCCGCGGGGCGGGTCGGGGAACTGGAAGGCGAACAACTCTGCGGCTTCATTTTCAAGAGCAATTCCCCCAGCAGCGGCATGGAACGGGTGAAACTCCACGATGCCAATCACATTCCATCGCCGCGAGGGGTGGGCCTGTTCGCCCGCGCCTTCATGGACCATTTCCCGCTGCTTCCGGTGGAAGAGGACGGCCGCCTGCATGATGCCGGACTGCGCGAAAATTTCATCGAACGGATCTTCATCTTCAAGCGCTGGCGGGAAATGCTCGAGGAACCCCGGAAGCTCAAGCATCTGGTGGAGTTCCACAGCCGCCACAAGCTGCTGGTGATGGCGCACAGTCCGAAAATTTTGCGCGACCTGGGAAAACTGGTGGCCCATGCCCAGGAGTTGGATGCTTCCCAATTCTACGGCGATTACCTGAAGCTCCTCATGGAAGCTCTGAAACTGAAGCGCACGGTGAAAAAAAACAGCAACGTGCTGCAACACATGATGGGCTACTTCAAAAAGGTTCTCACCCCGGACGAAAAGCAGGAACTGCTCGAGGTGATCGGCACCTACCAAAACGGCCATGTGCCCCTGATCGTTCCCATCACCTTGATCAACCACTATGGGCGCAAATATCGGGAACCCTATCTGAGCGTGCAGTTCTTTCTCAATCCGCACCCAATCGAACTGCAGCTCTTGAATCACGTCTAGAAGGCGGTTCGAGGACGCCTTTGGGTTTTATCGAAACACTCAGACCGACGCGATCATTCCCATCGCGTCGGTCTTCTCAGCGCGGTCGCTCCCTTATCGCCGGGCGCCTCAGGCTGCGGCGGCGACTTCGTCTTCGACGATGCTCTCGCGCAGCGCCATCAGGTTATGCACCGGCACCGGCATGCAGGTGTCGCGTTCGGGATTGTACATGCAGCGGTAGGACAGGCCGCCATTACCCTGCTCCTGCATGGCCCGCCAGCCGCCCTCGAGGTACGGGCACGAATCATTGAAGCAAATGTACATGAATTCGTTGTCCCATTGGGTGAAGGGACTCTGGGGCACCATCCATTTCTTCATCTTCTCGCCGCAGTGGGGACAACGCAGGGAACTCTTGATTTCCGCCCGATGCCGTTCGAATTCCTCTTGCCCAGTAGGTCCTTCAGTTGAATCAACCACGACCCTGGGCCGCTCCGGCCGGCTCGGGTCCCGCCCCGGCTTTTCAGCGTACATCAGATAAACGGGATCGCTCGGCAGACCGGTATGAGCGTATTTGTCATCGCGCGGCCGCGGCTTGCCGATGGATTCGGCACTCGCCGGAGCGAGGAAGCCCCCGGACTGCTCAAAGAACCGGTGCACTAGTCGGACCCGCTCGACCTCGGTCGCTTGGCTCCACACTTTCACCGCCTTCCGCGGGAACATGCGGTTGGAAAAGAACACCAGATGCACCCCGCCGGGTTTTAGGACCCGCGCCACGTCAGCAAAGACTTCCAGCGGCCGGGTCAGATAGTCGACCGAAACCACATTGAGCACCACATCGAAGCGATCGTCCGCAAAGGGCAACCGGGGCTCCCGGTTGAGGTCGTGCAACACCCGTTCGGTGAGGCGCGGATTGTGCGCCAGTTCGTTGGCGTTGAGCCCGAGGCCGACCACTTCCGCCGGGTCCAGATCCGCCGGCAGGTGCGAATCCCAACTGGCCATGAGATCCAGGATCCGTGGGTGCTCCTCGATCACCAGTCGCCCGATCCAATCGGTTACGGTGCCGAGCGCCGTCGCATCCAGATGGTTCACCATCCGATCGCGACCGTAAAAGGCGGCATCGTCGGTTTCGTCCGGCCGCGAAAACGCGTCCGGTTCGCGCAGTGCGGCGTCAATCAGAACTTCTTTCTTTACTCCCTGCATGATCGTTCTCCTTCACCTGACTCTCCGGACGAGCGGCGTCTGCTCGAACCGGACCGATGAAATGCCGGGCCTGTCGGGGTCCTGAGCATTGGTCAACTGCTGGGTGCAATACAAGCACGCGCGGCAGCGACCACAACCGGAAAAAATCACCGGCAAAACATCAGGATCAACCTGTGGTGGGAATCAAGGGTTTTCTTCTTGGAAGACCCCGGCGGGCACGCTATAATGCAATCAGTAAACGCATCGATGACATCAACAAGCGTCTGGGAGACCAACGCACGTATCGATGCGGTACGTGACGAAGTGGCGAGGCGTATCGACGACACCAAGAAACGCCAGGACTCACACAACGAACACATGGATCGGTTTTACAACGTGGTGGTGCGCCGGGAAGGGCATGCGCAACCGACGCGGCACGTTAAGACCGTGGATCGCGAGGTGGCGGAACTCAAGCGGAAGATCGCGGCCTAGGGAGAAGCGGCCCCGTTCATGGAACACGGACGTCCATGTCGCCTTTTCTTTCCACGCCTGAACATTCTCGGCACCTCCAGAAGGAGCCCCAATGCATCTACGTAAACGAATTCTGGTTACGGGCGGCGCTGGTTTTCTCGGTTCTCACCTGTGCGAACGCTTGCTTGAACTGGACCACGACGTGCTTTCGGTCGACAACTTCTACACGGGCAGCAAGCGTAACATAGTACATTTGTTAAGTAATCCCTACTTCGAAATGATGCGCCACGACATCACTTTCCCGCTGTTTGTCGAAGTGGATGAGATTTACAATTTAGCTTGCCCGGCATCGCCGATCCATTATCAGAACGATCCGGTACAAACCACCAAGGTCTGCGTGCATGGTTCCATCAATATGTTGGGCCTTGCCAAGCGCATCCAAGCGCGGATCCTACAAGCGTCCACCTCCGAAGTGTACGGGGACCCGGACCGTCACCCGCAGGACGAAAGCTACCGCGGCAACGTTAATCCCATCGGGCCCCGTGCCTGTTACGATGAAGGCAAACGCTGCGCGGAAACGCTCTTTTTCGATTATCATCGACAGCACCGGTTGCCGATTAAAGTGGCGCGGATCTTCAACACCTATGGTCCGAAAATGCACCCCAATGACGGCCGCGTGGTGTCGAATTTTATCCTTCAGGCCTTGACCAACCGCCCCATCACGGTTTTTGGAAACGGCAGTCAGACCCGCTCGTTTTGTTATGTGAGCGATCTGATCGATGGTTTGATTCGCCTGATGACAAGTCCCGAAGCCGTGACCGGGCCCATCAATCTGGGCAATCCGACCGAGTTCACCATCCTGGAATTGGCCGAACGAATCATCGACCTGACCCACAGCCGTTCGGAAATTCGCTTTGCCCCACTTCCCACCGACGACCCGGTGCGCCGCCGTCCGGACATCACCCTCGCCGCCTCGGTGCTGGATTGGCACCCACGGGTTCCGATCGAAACCGGACTGGGCCTGACCATCGCCTATTTCGAGCAGCTCCTCGGCGAAGGCCGAGTTTCCTCCGCGGCCCCCTAATGCCACGCTCGATTCCCCAGCCATGCTCTGATTGGCGAGCACAAGACCGGCAAGGTCCGTGCGCCCGGCTGCAAACCCAAGTCATTTTTGCCTTGTGATCATTGATGTGACTCTTGACCCGCCCACCTATTTCTCCGCCCCTTGCGAGAGGGCTGTAAATATATCGGTTAAGGGTAAGAAGTTTCGTTTCGTGTGCGTTCTTTCCCGGGAGCGCGGGCATCTTGCCCGCTTTTGGTAATGAAACATCTGATCCTAAACCAGTATCTCCACAAGTCCCGAACCGGTGCTTCGTCAAGGAATCCTCTTGACCTGTCGGTCCTGCCTGAAGCGTTTCAAGCAGCGGCGGCTGCAAAGGCCAGTGACAAGGATTGATATTATCGATATGATAAACATGAAAACAAGGACTTAGGCGATTTATTGTTCAACGCCTTGCCTCTGACCGGTTCCATGCGCGGGCTGAAAAGGACGTTGCGGATGCGGAGATGGTTCCCGGTTCTGGCTCTGATGGTGGTTCTCGGCGCCGGTGGCTCATGGTGGCTCGGGTCTTCCCGAACCCAATTGCCCGAGGGCTTGGAAAGGCATGCCGGTACGCTGGCCGGCCCGCCGGCCGAGTCCGGCGATCATCAAGCAGCCGTTCCGGTTCCCGCGCCCGCCTCTGCGTTGTCCGATGGTCAAGGCGGCACCGACCGAGCTCCGGGACCTCCGCCGGCCTCCAGCATCTGGCGGGAACCGCTGACCGGGATGGAATTCGTCTGGGTGACCGGGGGCTGCTTTTGGATGGGCGGCGCCACGGCGGAAACCCGGTGGGACAAGGACGAAATCCCGCGCCACAAGGTCTGTCTGGATGGATTCTGGCTGGGGCGGTTTGAGGTGACCCGCGGACAGTTTCGAATCTTTCTGGACCGCGGCGGCTATGTGACCGACGCCGAACGGGAGGGTTATGCCTGGGCTTACGCCGGAAAATGGGAACAGAAGCCGGGTTTTTCCTGGCGCCATCCCGGTTTTGCCCAGGACGAAAACCATCCGGTGGTCAATGTGTCCTGGCACGATGCCAAGGCCATGGCCGCTTGGCTCGAGGCCGAAAGCCGGCGGCCGGTTGCCCTCCCCACCGAGGCCCAATGGGAATACGCCTGCCGGGCCGGGACCGAGGGCGTGCGGTTTTGGGGCGATCCGCCGGATTCGGCCTGTGCCTTTGCCAACGTGGCCGACCGCACGGCCGCCCGGGAATTTCCCGCCTGGATTGTCCACTCCTGTGCCGACGGTGCGGTGTTTACCGCGGCGGTCGGCAGTTATACCGCCAATCCCTGGGGCTTTCATGATATGCTGGGAAATGTTTGGGAATGGTGCGAAGATGTTTACCAGGCGGATGCCTACGCCCACCATGCACTCAACAATCCGCTGATGGTCAAGGGCGGCCGGGAGCGGGTGGTGCGTGGAGGCAGCTGGTACAGTCGGCCCGAATCGGTCCGCTGCGCGGATCGCGACCGACTGCGTGAGCCCTCTCGCAGGAGTCATGACCAGGGGTTTCGTTTGGCCATCGAACGGTGAGGTACGAGGTGTGAAATGTTTCGAATCTGCTGTTCGAGGGGAGCTGTTCGTCCGGCGCGGGCGGGCACCGGAAGCTGGAGGTCGGTAGCCGGGCTGCTGCTGATCGCTGCTCTGCTCGGTTCCTGCGCGGTCAATCCGGTGACCCATGAGAGCCAGCTTTCACTCCTGAGCGAAAGCCAGGAAGTGCGGATGGGGGGTGAACTCTATCCGCTTTACACCCAGATGTCCGAAGGTCTGCTGCAAGACGACCTGCTCCAGCGTTATGTCCAAAGCGTCGGTCGTCGCCTGGCCGCGGTCGGCCACCGGCCGGAAATGCCTTACGAATTCAACGTGGTCAACAGTTCGGAATTGAACGCCTATGCGCTTCCCGGCGGCAAGATATCGATCACCCGGGGCCTTGTTTCGAGGATGCAAAACGAAGCGCAGCTGGCCTCGGTGCTCGCCCATGAAATCGGTCATGTGGCGGCGTTGCACCCTTCGGCCGGCTACACCCGGCAGGTGCTCGCCCAAGTGATCACCACGGCCGGGCTCGCGGCCCTGCAGGCGGCCAACATCCAGGGAGCCGATCTGATCGCCCAGGGCGGTCAACTGGTGACCAATCTCACGCTGATGAAATACAGTCGCGATCAGGAGCGGGAAGCGGACGAGCTGGGCATGGAGTACATGGTCAAGGCCGGCTACAGTCCGCAGGGTTTCGTCCAGGCCATGCAACTGCTGATGGACGAAAAACGCCAGCGCCCGGGGGCCCTGGAGGCCTTCATGAGCAGCCACCCGCTCACCGATGAACGCGTGGCGACCGCGTCCCAGCGGGCGGCCCAGTACAGTCCGGCCCAGCGCGCGCCGGCCCTGTTGAAGCAGGGGCCCTTCGAGCAATCGACCCGGCAGCTCAAACAGGTGAAGCCCGCCTACCAGCAGATGGACCAGGCCCGAAAGCAGCTTTCCGAGAAAAATTACCCGGCGGCGGTGGGGATGCTGCGAAACGCCACCGCTCAGGCCCCCAAGGAAGCGCTGATCTGGACCTTCCTGAGTGCGGCGGAAACCGGTGCCGGGCAGAAGCGGCCGGCTTTGGAAGCGGCGGAAACCGCCGTGCGGCTCTACCCCGATCTGTTCCGGGCGCGTTACACGGCGGGAATCGTGGCTTTTCAAAACGAACTTTACGATCAGAGCCTCGGACACTTGCAGACGGCCAACCGGCTGGTGCCCGGACAACCTCAGGTCATTTTCCATGCGGGGCGCGATTACGAAGCAACGGGCCACCGAGATCAGGCGGCCCGGGCCTACTACCAGGTACTGCAAAAGGTGCAACAGGGGTCGATGGCGGCTTACTGCCGGGAGCGCCTGGTCCAGTGGGGCTATCTCAACCCGCGCCGACCCCGCCGCGCCTATTGATCGCCGCCGACCCTCGGGGGGCGAGCCGGAGGGTGAAAACGCACGGCGACAACACCGTCGGCCGCGGGTCGATAGCCGTGGGTCAGGGTGCGCGCGGCGCTCCCTGACATCCGTGGAGACGCCGCGGCGGCAAGATCGTCAGGTAGCTCCCGTTGGTCGCAACCTGACCTACCGCTCGGAAACGAGGATGGAAAATGGGATTTGCACTGCCGCGCTATCACCCTCCGGATTTTTCGGTGCCGGCCCTGGTTCGGGCTCCGCTGGTGACGTTCACGCCGGTACGGCAGGCCGGAGTGGCACCGGAAAACTATCACGCCACCTCGGTTTTTCCTGAATATTTCAAGCTTGGCCAAGGAGATTGGCGGCTGCTGCGCGAGTCGCGAATGGACTGCGTGGTGGTGCTCACCCACGAAGGCGATCTGGCCGTCACCGAATTCCGCCGCCTTCAGGTGGGTGATCGGGTGGCTTGCGGCCGCGGCGAAAACGCCGAAGACGGTATTTGGGTCCATCCGGAGGGGTTCGAGTGGCCCCGCCGGAGCGTGGAGAAATTCGCGTTTCGAACGCGGATCACCCGTGAGACTTCTTTTTCCATCGACTACGACGAACTCCACGATCTGCTCGAACATGAACGCGAGCACGGCTTCATTCTCTGGGTCCTGGGCCCGGCCGTGACCTTCGACCACGACGCCCGCGGCGCCTTTTCCCAGCTCGTGGAAAGGGGCTTCGTTCAGGCGCTTCTTGCCGGCAACGCCCTGGCGGTGCACGATATCGAAGCCGCCCTGTTCCAGACCGCTCTCGGGCAAGAAATCTACACCAAGAGGGCGGCCGCCTTGGGCCACTACAAACATCTGGATGCCATCAATCGCATCCGCGCCCTCGGCTCGATCGCCCGCGGGCTCGACCAGGGGCTGATCCGGGACGGCATCATGGACGCCGTGTTGCGCCGCCGGGTGCCGTTTGTGCTGGCCGGATCGATCCGCGACGATGGACCGCTGCCGGAGGTCATCGCCGACGTCTACCAGGCTCAGGACCGAATGCGCGCGTTGACGCGCCGGGCCACCACCGTGATCGCCATGGCCACCCAGCTCCACGCCATCGCCGTCGGCAACATGGTGCCATCGTATGCGGTGACGGCCGAGGAGACGGTCCGGCCGGTGTATTTTTATTCAGTCGATATGTCGGAATTCGCGGTGAACAAGCTGGCCAATCGCGGTTCCGTCACTGCCCGCTCGATTCTCACCAACGTTCAGGATTTCGTGGTGACCGTGGAACGCGGTCTGCGCAAGCGGGAGACTGGCTGCCGATGAGCGCCACGAGCATCGGTCGAATGGCATCCGACAACCACCAATTTGGATGAAATCGTCCATGACCAAATGCGGGCAGGATGCCCGCGCTCCCAGGCAAGGGCCCAAGCGAAATGAAGGATTTCATCCGCAACGAGCATAGCTTCCGTCGGCATCGCTCTAACCCTCTCTCCGACCAATCCGCCGGGCGATCAGGCCCCGGTTTCAGCCGCTCGGATCAGGCGCAATCCAGCACGATCCGTCCGGAGGCGTCGAGTTCCAGTTCGCTGATGCCCGGATAGCGGGACTCCAGTTCGCCGATCACCGATGACTGCCGGGCCACGGTCTGTTTGAGGGCGACGACCTGGACCAGGAGCTTCCGGTACTCCAGGGCCTGGCGGATGGTCACCGCCAGTTCCACCTCACTCACCGGCTTGGTCATGAAACGGTAAATCCGACCCTCATTGATGGCCTTGACCGCCACGTCGAGCGAAGCGTGACCGGTGAGCATGATGCGAATGGTTTCCGGGTAGCGAACGGCGATTTCAGCGAGCAATTCGGAACCGCTCATGCTCGGCATCTTTTCGTCGGAAACCACCACCTCCATGGGTTGTTCGCTCAACAACTGGAGTGCTTCATACGCCGAACCGGCCCCCCAAATTTCAAAGGGTTCTTTCCTCAGGGCCCGTTTCAGGGCCGCCAGCACCCGCGGCTCATCGTCCACCATGAGAATCTTCGAAGGCATCTCGGTTCCTCCCGTGCGTTACTTCGGAGCAAATCCCCTGCTCGGTCGAATCAAACTCGCCCGCGCGCCGCCGAATGCGGAATCATTTCTGCGGCACCAGCACCGTAATCGGTTCACGCACGCCGTGGGTGCGGGCAAAACTTTCCAGCCGGCGGATGAAGGGCTCGGTTACCCTGGCACCGCGTTTGACCAGCAGTCGCCCATCGGTGGTGTGGATATCTTCGCCCACCAACATGCCCTCGGTCAGGCCGGCGAGACCGACCTGCTCCTGGCTGAAGGCGATTTCGGTGGCGACCGCCTGCTCGAGTGCCGCCAGCACTTCCGGGTCATACCAGCCGGTTCGTCGGTGCAACTCGGCCAGGGCGTCCGCTTTTGAGGTCCCACTCACCTCGAGCGCTTCAAAATCGAGCGCGGCTTTGAGGATCCTCGAGCCAAGCGGGATCTCCGCGCCGCCGATCTGGTTGCTGCCGACCCCGTAGCCGTCGAAGTGCGCTTCCTGATGGGCGATGGTTCGGGCGATCTCGTCCATGCGCGGGATTTTTTGCAGTAGATCGGAAGCGACAAAAGGGTGCATGGCGAAAACCTGTTGTTCTTCGGTGCTGAGTGCCTCCCCCTGGTAGACCTTCTTCAGGGTTTCTTCGGGCAGGGTGATGCAGCCGAGCTGGGACAGTCGAGCGGCGGTTTCCAACTGCCAGAGTTCGTTCAGCCCCAGTTGCCTGGCGATCATGGTGGTGTGGGCTGCCACCCGCAGCGCCCGCTCGAAGGCTTCCGGATTGAGCAGCGCCAGCACTTCGCTGAGCACCTTGATACAGCCGTTGAGGGTCTGTTCCAGCAGTTCGCGCTCCGCCATGATCAGTTGGTATTGCTTGACTCCGGCCGCCAGGGCCTGGGCCAACTGTTCGGGGCTGCAAGGCTTGGTCATGAAGCGGAAGATGTTGCCGGAATTGATCGCTTCAATGGCCGCATCGAAATCGGCATAGCCGGTGAGCATCATCCGCACCGTATCCGGCGCCGATTGCCTGGCGCGCACCAGGAACTGGATCCCATCCATGACCGGCATCCGAAAGTCAGACACGATCACCGCATAAGGTGTGGCCGTAGCCAGCTTAGCCAGCCCCTCGGCGGCGCTCGGCGCGGTGTCGATCTTGAACAGCTTGCGCAACTGGCGCTTATAGCTGTCGAGGATGTTGGGGTCGTCATCGACAAAGAGCACGTTTCGGTTCATTTATTGGGACCCTTCCAGAGCGCCGCGGCATTGCACCCGCCAGCCGTCCAGATGATCGGTCAGTTTGAGCCGGGCCAGGTAGTCTGGGTCGATCCTTACGGACGGCGGTCCGTCGTGACCTTGGGCGGCTTCGGCCAGCAGGGCGTCGGCCCCATGGACGGCGGTCAGGGCATGGAAATCTTCACCCGCGAAATGCGCCGGCTGGTGATGAAAGGCAATGGCCGCAACGATCTGGTCCGGCAGTCCCCATAACCCCATGAGATAAGCACCCACTTCCGCATGGGAGGCGCCGAACACCTGCTGCTCCGCCTGCCATAGTGGGAGCACACCGGATTCGGCAGCTTCCAGGGCCTGCCGATAAAGGTCCGGAGCGTTGGCCACCAGGACCAGCTTGCCGGTATCATGCAGGAGGCCGGCCAGAAACGCGTCTTCCACCAGTTGCTTGGTCTCGGTTTCGCACCGGGCGATGGTTCGAGCAAGATCGGCGGTTTCAATGCAATGCCCCCAAAGGCGTTCGATGGAGAAGGTCTTGACCTGAAAAGCATTGAACTGGGAAAAAATCCCAATCGCCAGAACCAGCGACCGAATCGTGTCCAGGCCGAGAAAATTGACCGCCTGGGCCGGATCGGAAACCCGCCGCCGCAGACCGAAAAAAGCGGAATTGACCACTTGCAGGATCTTGGCGGTCATGGCCGGATCGCTGGCCACGATCTCCCCGATCCGCTGGACCGAGGCGTCGGGGGACTGCAATTCGGTCATGATTTGACTATACAGGGTGGGCAGGCTGGGCAGCGTGTCCATTCCAGCCACCGCCGCCTGCAGCGCGTTGTTGTTGAGCAGATCACAGACGGCGCAGGCGCGGGCCACCGTGGCCTTGAGGGCTTCCGCCTCGCACGGCTTGGCCAGATATTGATGGGCGATCTTGACCGAGCGCAGGGTGAGGCTTTCATCGGCATGGCCGGAGAGAATGATCCGTGCCACCCCGGGGAACCGGTCCTTCACCTGGCCCAGAAAGGTGACCCCGTCCATGGCCGGCATGCGCACGTCGGAGACGACCACGTCCACCGGCCGCGTACTCAAGAGCTGCAAGGCCTTGTGAGGATTGTCCTCAAACACCATGTCCCAGTCTTTGCGCATATGCCGGAGCATGCGCTGCAAGCCTTCCAGAATCCGCGCTTCATCGTCCAGAAACAGCACCGTTTTTTTCATTTCACCGCCTGGCATGTTGCTGCCGGCACTGTTACCGGCAGCCGGATGATAAAGGTCGTTCCCGCGCCCACTTCCGATTCCACCGCAAGCGTGCCCTGGTGCTTGTTCACCACCACGTCGTGAGCGATGGCCAGGCCCTGGCCGGTGCCCTTGCCGACTTCCTTGGTGGTGAAAAACGGGTCGAACACCCGGTGCCTGATCGCCTTCGGAATACCGCAGCCGCTATCGCTGATCCGGATCTCACACCAGTCATCCACCGGTCGGGTGGCGATGGTGACGGTCCCCCTGGCGCCCTCCCGGCCGGCGATCGCATCACCGATGGCATGAGCGGCATTGACGATGATGTTCAAGAACACCTGGTTCAATTCGCTGGCCAGACACGGCACCAGACCCAGGTTCGGATCCAGGTCGGTGTGCAGCTCGGCCACGTACTTCCATTCGTTGCGCGAAACGGTGATGGTGCTTTCGATCGCCTTGTTGATGTCGACCAGTTTCTTCTCATCCGTTCCGGGATGAGAAAATTCCTTCATGGCCAGAACGATCTTCGCCACCCGTTCCACCCCGTCGATGCTCTGCGCGATCGCCTTGGGGATTTCTTCCCGGAGGTATTCCAGGTCGATAGTGTCGCGCAGTTCGGCGATCGTTTGCACCAGGGCAGCGGTGTCGGCACAGGGTGCGACCGCCTCCGCCAGGCCTTGATAAGTTTCGATCAGATCGAACAAATCTTGAAAAGAATCCTTGAGAAACCGGATGTTGTCCCCCACGTATTGGGTCGGGGTATTGATTTCGTGAGCGATGCCCGCCGCCAGTTGGCCGATCGATTCCAGCTTCTGGGCCTGACCCAGTTGGCTTTCCAGCAGCTTGCGTTCGGTGATGTCGGCGGCCATCAGCAGGATATCGTCACCCTCGCTCGAGTCGGTATCGATTGGGTTGAGGGTGATGCCAAGAAATCCCTGCCGACCGTCAGCGCGGGTGAAGCGAACATCATCGATGCGCACGGGAGCACGCCGGCGCCGGCAACGGGCAATTTCCTTGGCGATGCCCGACCAGTTCCAGGGGATGCCACATTCCCCCAACGGCTGGTTCAAGACCGCCGCCGCGGCCAGGCCGAAGACCTTTTCCGCCACCTGGTTCCAGCGCTTGATCCGATTAGCGCCATCGATCCCGATGAGGATGCTGGAGATGGCATCGAGCAGCAGTTGAACTTCTTCGCGGGCCGACCGGAGTTGCTCCTGCGCCTGTTTCTGCTCGGTCACGTCGAGCGCGACGCCGTGGATATAGGTCACCCGGCCGTTTGCATCATAGAGTGGCTGCCCACGATCCTGAATCCACACGATGCGGCCGTCCCGGTGGCGGATGCGGTATTCGCGCAGATAATGGCTGTGGGCCTTCACCGCCACCAGGGTATCCCGGCGCGCCTGGTCAAAGTCCTCGGCGAGCACGAGATCCGACCACTTGAGCCGGCGCGAATCGAAATCTTGTTTGCTGTAGCCGGTCACGTCCTCGATCCGGTCACCGACAAAGTCCACCGTCCAGTCCGGATAGCCGCGATAAACTATGCTCGGCAGGCTGATCATCAGGTGCCGGTATTCCTCGCGACTGCGGATCAGTTCCTGTTCCCTCCGCTGCAATTGCCGGATGGTCTGCTCCAGGTTGCGGGTGCGTTCCGCCACCAGTTTTTCCAGGGATTGACGATACTGCCGATTTTCCAGTTCCAGCCGCCGCTGCTGCAGCGCATTGGCGACCCCGATGAGGACGCCCTTGCCGCTGAAGGGCTTCACGATATAACCGTGGACCCCGAGGTCGATGGCATTCTGTATGCTTTCCGGGTCGTCCACTCCGGACAGAAAGATGCAGGCCAGGTCCGGATAACGCCGGCGCACGTCGGCCACCAGACTGAGGCCGGTTTCCCCGGGCATGTTGATATCGGCAATGAGCAGATCGAACGGTTGCTCGCGCAGCAACTCGCGCGCCTCGGCGGAACCGCCGGCAGCAATGCAACAGTGCCCGGTGCGCTCCAGCAGTTGCTTCAGAACGCTCCGAACGCCGCTTTCGTCGTCCACCACCAGGATATTCGCCATGCTCTCCCCTTCGGCAACAGATCTAAAAAAATGGACTCAGCCGATCAGGCCTGGTCCGCAAGACGAGCCCCGGTCTCACCGCCATCAAGAGCGTGGCGTGCTTTCGGATTTCTTCTCGCGGACCTCCTTTAACCTCTGAGATATACGTGTAATCGGATGGTTGAGCAGGGAACTTTAGGGTGCTGCAAGGGGTCCCACTAGTTCACCTCTTCGGTTTCGAAGCGCGCCGGGCTGGTGCCTCCGTGTTCTTCCAGGTTGCGGATCCAGCCTTCCAGGCGGTCGGCGCCGTAGGTTTGCTTCCAGGCGGCGAGGATTTCAGCCACCGGAACATCCGCGGTGCTACCGAGATCGGCCACATACTCCATGTATTTCTGACGGTCGGCGTTGAACGGCTGAAACAGGGAATCGCTCACGCCGTCGAATTCCAGCGGCGGCACCCGGTGGCGTTCGCACAGTTCCCGATTGAACGCCGGGGTGGCCTTGACCCAGCGGCCATCGAGGTAAAATTCGGTGAAGCCGTGAAACACGAACAGATCACTCCCCAGATAATCCAGCAACTGGCGGGTGGCCAGGTGGTTTTT
>MNZR01000137.1 GCA_001873705.1 Syntrophobacteraceae bacterium CG2_30_61_12 | reverse complement strand
GGATTTCCCGGTCTTCGTACTTACGGACACTGCGTCTGCCTTTGATCACATCGAACAATTCGGCCATGGTGCCGGCTCCTTTCTCGGGTTGATGATTGGTTCGTTCCAACTTAGGTTCTGTGTACCGGGCATCGTGGGCAGCGGCGGAGCGCCCACCGATGCTAAATGATACAATCATTTTTCGCCGGGAGCAATGCAGCCGTTCGCTGCGCGGGCGATCAGAGCACCTCGGCCGGCCAGGGTCGGCACGATGTCACGCCAGTTCCATGGCGGCGCGGGGGCAGTTGAATCCGCTCCGGGCCAGGGCCAGCCGCGCGGGATCGGGCTGGTGATCTGGATGCGGCGTCCGTCGATCGGGTGATTGATGGCGAGCTTCCAGGCGAGTAGGGCGATCTGGCGCTGGGGCAGGGGAGCCGCCGCTCCGTAGCGGAGATCGCCGAGGATCGGGCAGCCGGCGGCGGCCAGTTGCACGCGGATCTGATGCTTGCGGCCGGTTTCCAGTGCCACCTGGAGCAGCGAACTGCGCTCGGTATGCCCGAGCACCCGGTAGCTCAGCCGGGCTTCCCGACTGCGTTCGGTCGGTTGCGGAGTGATCCGACTCGATCGGAGCTCGCCTCGTTCCAGGTGATGGACCAGGCGCCCCGCATCCTCGGGCGGCCGCCCCGCCACCACCGCCAGGTATTCCTTGGTCACGCCGCGGTTTCTGAATTGTTCGCTGAGTCGTCCGGCGGCCTTGGACGTGCGGGCGAACAGCATCACCCCGGCCACCGGTCGATCGAGCCGATGAACCAGCCCCAGATAAACCCGGCCGGGCTTGCGGCAGCGCTCTTTCAGCCAGCCCTTGGCCAGGTCCAGCAGGGCCGGATCGCCGCCGCGGTCGCCTTGCACCGGAACGCCGGCCGGTTTATAAAGTCCCAACAGGTGATTGTCGAGGTAGAGCACCGGCCAGTCCGGAGTGACAAACGCGATCGGCGCCGGCTCCGGGCCCTCGAGGCAATGATCCGCTGGCGGCGGTTTCACCATTTCCCGGTTTTCCCCCTGGAGGACCCGATTGAGCATACGTGAACGCGAACCTTCCACCGCTGCGGCGGCCCCGACCCGGCGCGACCTGGCGGCGATCCTCAAACGCTGCGGCATCGATTGGGACGGACGCCGGCTCGATCTCCTCTGGCAATACCACCAGTTGCTGCGCGAAGGCAACCCCGAGCTCAATCTGACTCGAATCCACAACTTCCAGAGCATGGTGCTGAAACTTTATGTGGATTCGATTCTTCCGGGCACCCTGATCACTCTGCCCTCCCCGCTGATGGACCTGGGTAGCGGCGCGGGGATGCCGGGGGTCCCGCTGAAAATCGCCTGCCCTTGGGTGCACATTCGGCTGGCGGAAAGCCGCCGCCGGCGCAACCAGTTTTTGCTGGAAGTCTGCCGGCAGTTGGCGCTCGACGGGCTCGAGGTAATCGGCAGCGGGATCGGCCCGCATTACGAGGAACCGGTCGCGGGGGTGATCACCCGCGCGGTGGAACCGATCGCCGCGACCCTGGAGCGAGTCGGCGGCTGCCTGATCGAGCAGGGCCTGGCGATTTTCATGAAGGGCCCGAACTGCGACGACGAAGTGCGGGAAGCGCGAGATCTGCACCAGGGAGATTATGTGTTGGAACTGGATCGAGCCTACGTCATCCCGCATACCGAACACCAGCGGCGCCTCATTGTGTTCCGGCGGCTCACCCGGCCGCCGGCGGCGATCCGCGGCGAAGCCGAACGGCGCCATCCGGTGCGCGACCTGGAAAGTGACCAGAACAGTCTGTTCAAGGAACTGAAGAAGCTGCTCACCGGGCGCGGGGTGAAAAAAGCCGGTGCCACCCTGGTGGCGGGACCCAGGCAGGTAGCCGAAGTGCTGCGTGATTTTCCGGACTTGTGCCGGGCCTGGATCAGCCGTACGGTCGATGCCCCGCCGCCGCCCTCGGCCCCGGCCCGGCTGGCCTGGTATCGGCTGGCCCCGGCCCTGTTCGACCAGCTGGATCAGGCGGGGACCCGCGAACCGCTGCTGCTGGTGGGGGTGCCGGAGCTGCCCGTCTGGGACCCGAACGCTTCCCTGCCGTCCGGATGCACGCTGCTGGTACCGTTCCAGGACCCGGAAAACGTCGGTACCGTGATCCGCTCGGCGGCCGCGTTTCAAGTGAGCCGGGTGGTGCTGCTCCAGGAAGCCGCCCACCCGTTTCATCCCAAGGCGGTGCGGGCGAGCGGCGGGGCCGTGTTTCGAGTGCCGCTCACGACCGGGCCCGCCCTGAGTGACCTCCCCGAGGCGCTCCCGGTCCTGGCCCTTTCCGCCGAGGGCGATCCGCTCGATCCCGCTGACTTCCCGGACGCTTTCCTGCTGCTCCCGGGGCTCGAGGGCCCGGGGCTGCCGGCAATCTGGCGCCGCCACGCCCGCGCCATTCCCATCGCCGCCGGAGTGGAATCGCTCAACGCCGCCACCTCCGTCGCCATCGCCCTCTACGCCTGGCGCAGTCGAACACCACTGGTACAGCGTGGCGGGTGATCCTCGCCCGGATCGAAGCTCCCGACAACCTGGGATTTCACATTTGCGGGATGGAAATACCGGTTAGGCTGCCCTCTGTGCCAATGTGCCTGAGACATTTCCCCTAGGATAAATGCGTGTCGAGGATGGGGAGGGAAAAGCATCAAAGAGGTTACGTGGATGGAAGATGGCCTGCTCAATGCGGTCGCTGCGGAGCCGACGGAAGGCGAGTGCAGCGAGCCGAAGGGAGCCGCGGGGACGCCCGCTGAAAGGCTGGGTAAGGACCATCCATGACACGGATGCAAGAGTGTCACAGCTAGCGTATGAGCTTCTTCAGGTCTTTCATGACCAGGAACAGGTGATAGGGGTCCGATGGGCTGGGGTCGAAGTTGAAATGTTCATGGAACGCCCGGGCTTCGTCATCCTTGGCTGCAACAAAGAGTGCACGAATACCGGCAATATCCGCGGCTTGGGCTGTGCGTCTAAGGGCGTCTTTCAGCAGGGCCTTACCGATGCCCCGGCCATGCTCTCGCCGATCAACGGCGAGTCGGGCTAAAATCATCACGGGGATAGGATGGCGGGCCAGCCCCTTGGCAACACGCTCGGGTACAACGCGATGTTCCGCTGCCCCGACGGCCAGGCTGTAATAACCGACCACAATCGAGCCGCGGATGGTGACATAGGTCTGCGCGTTATTGGCACGTTGATTGGCGAGGGCAAATTTCTTGAGAAAACGGTTGAGTTCTTCTCTCCCGCAGTCGAAAGGTCCCGTAATGTGTTCAATGCAAAGCTTATGGACGGGCGAGAGCTGGTTGATTGTCACGCCCCTCACTCCAATACACTCGGTTCGCGTAACAGCGATTCAAGGCGTGGTCTCGGTTTAGTCGGGGCATCGAGCGCTGCCAGGAATGCTTCCCATTGCTCATCATCGAGCAAGAACAACCTCCGATCTGCAAGGACCTCAGCAGCCTCGGTCATTGCAACGTCGAGCACAAACTCCGTCATGGTCTTGTTTCTTGCGGCGGCGGCTTCCTGCAAGACACGTTTTGCCTTTGCTGTGGTGCGTATCTCGATTCGTTCGTTTTTTGCCTCTGACTGCATGCTCATTGAAGTCACTCCCTTTCTGAAAAGCATCCGACTAAGAATAGTGTAGCATCCGGACAATGTCCGTACAATGGCTTGATTCGAGTTTATCGCTACCATGAACATCCAGGTGGGGGGGAGTAGCCGAACTCGCTATTGGTTCGGCTACTCCCCCCCCTTTATCGAACCTGAGGGTCAAGATACAAGGTCGGATTGCGAACGGCGGGAGGAATTGAGGGGCATAACGGTCGGCCGGCTGCGTTTGTCGGCCGACCGCCAAGGCTAGCTCTGATTGGGGGCGATCCGAATGGTCACCCGGCGGTT
>MNZR01000217.1 GCA_001873705.1 Syntrophobacteraceae bacterium CG2_30_61_12 | reverse complement strand
CCGACCCCGACCCCGACAGAGGGAAGGGGGTGACCGGCTGGTCGCCCCTACTTCACATGCCGGGTGAGGATTTCCTGGACCAGCGAATAGGGGTCCTGCTCTTTAAGGGCGAGTTTTTCCACCAGGTCGTCCATGTGGACGCCGTCGTCTTCCAGTTGCCGCAACAGCGCTTTCATGGCTTGTTCCCGCAGGGATTCCATGAGCTGGCTGCGAGCGCGCTTGCGGGCGACCACATTCCATTGGCAGCGGCCGTTGGCTTCCAGGTAATTGCGGTGCTGGTTGATGGCCGCGTAGAGTTCTTCGATGCCCTTGTTCTTGGCCGCTTCCGTTTCCACGATCAAGGGTTCCCAGCCGCATTCGTCGTGGTGGCGGCGCACTCCCAGTTCCACCAGATTGCGCAGTTCGCGAACGGTTTTGCGCGAGCCTTCCCGGTCCGCCTTGTTGACCACGAAGATGTTGCCGATTTCCATGATACCGGCCTTGATCGCCTGAATTTCATCCCCCATCCCGGGAACGGTCACCATCAGAGTGGTGTGAGCGCTGTGGGCGATTTCCACCTCGTCTTGACCGACCCCGACGGTTTCCACCAGGATCACGTCCTTGCCCATGGCATCGAGCACCGTCACCATATCGTTGGTGGACTTGGTGAGGCCGCCGAAATGGCCACGGGTGGCAAGACTGCGGATGAACACCCCGGGGTCCAGAAAATGGCGCTGCATGCGAATGCGATCGCCCAGGATGGCGCCGCCGGTAAACGGACTGGTGGGATCAACCGCCAGAATGCCGACGGTCAGATTATCCGCGCGATAGCGTAGGGCCAGTTGATCCACCAGGGTGCTCTTGCCGACCCCGGGAGAACCGGTAAAGCCGATCATGTAGGCTTTCCCCGTGTGCGGGTACAGGTCTTTCAGAATTTGGTGGGCCGAAGGCAACTGATCGTCGATATCGCGCAACAGGCGCGCGGTGGCCCGCACGTCGCCGCCCAGGATCATGTCAACAATGCTCATGGTGAAAGCCTCGTCGCGGGTTGGAGAAGCACCAGGGCCGGGTTGCTCCGGCCGCCGACCGACAGCATTCACCGCTTTGCTTGAGCTGTCAAGAAGCAGGTGCGCCGGTTCGGATATTCGACATAGTGGCTTCGTCCCATGGGCGCCGCACGAAATCACGGCAGCCGTCCCAATGGCCGCCAGATGCAGCATCACAACCGGTCAGGGTGCGCGCGGCGTTCCCTGACTGGTGTGGTGAGGCCACGGATGCCGAATCGTGTCAGGTAGCTCCCGCTGGTCGCAACCTGACCTACGGTGGCTACGGTGGTCATTACGCCGCGGGCCTGGCTGTGTTCCTGCCCCGTAACCGGTCCGGTTTTATGTAGAATATTCAGTGCGCCGGCCACGCCACCCGGCAGGCTCGAACGGGCCGGCTGGTTAGACGTTGGCCAGGGCCCCCCGGGGTTTCACATTGTCCTTCACCCATTGGATGATGTCCTGCAGCTTGGCCCCGGGCTCGAAGATTTCCTTGATCCCGCAGGCCTTGAGCTGGGGAATGTCTTCCAGCGGAAAGATGCCGCCGCCGACCACCGCGATGTCCTCGGCCTGATTTTCCCTGAGCAGTTCCATGACCCTGGGGAAGCTGTAGGTGTGCGCGCCGGACAAAATGCTCAGCCCGATCATGTCCACATCTTCCTGCAGCGCGGCGCTGACGATCTGTTCCGGGGTCTGATGACAACCCGTATAGACCACTTCAAACCCGCCGTCCCGAAAGGCGCGGGCAATGACTCGAGCGCCGCGATCGTGGCCGTCGAGACCCGGCTTGGCAATGAGAATTCTCAATTTTCGAGTACCGCTCATGATCTCCCATCCTTCCCTGGCTCTGTTGGACCCCGGCCCGGCGATTCCCCGCACGACTCCGTTCAGGAAATCCACCGTTCGGGCCGCGACTCTCTTTGATGTAGCTTGCGCCGCGGCGCCGACCACCGACCGGTCGGCGGCGCGGTCGTCTGTTCCGGACTCGATTATCAGAAGGTACCGGGATCGGTGTAAATACCGAACACGTCACGGTACAGATCGCAGACTTCCTGTTCCGTGGCCCCGGCGCGTACCGCGTCGATCAATGCCGGCATAACGTTGTTTTCCCACCGGGGCGGGCCTTCGCAGCGCCGCCTGACTTCATCCATCGCCCGAGTCAACGCCGCCTGGTCGCGCTTGGCCTTGAATGCCGCGGTCTGTTCGAGCTGCTGACGCTCCACCGTGTCGTCGATTTTCAGGACGAACTCGAGTTCCGGCCGTCCGCTCGGATATTTGTTGACCCCGATGATGATCTTTTCGCCCTTTTCGACTTGCTGCTGGAAAGCGTAGGCGGCATCGGCGATTTCCATCTGCGGGTAATCCCGCTCGATGGCCGCGACCATCCCCCCCAGTTCATCCAGCTTGTTGATGTAAACGTTGGCTTCCTCTTCCATCTTGTCGGTCAGGGCTTCCACGAAATAAGACCCGGCCAGGGGATCGATCACGTTGGTGACGCCGGTTTCATCGCCCAGGATCTGCTGCGTGCGCAGCGCAATCTTGACCGCTTCCTCACTGGGAATCATGTAGACTTCATCGAGCGAATTGGTGTGCAGCGACTGGGTGCCGCCGAGCAGGGCCGCCAGCGCTTCGGTGGTGGTGCGGATGACGTTGTTGTAAGGTTCCTGGGCGGTGAGCGAGCAGCCGGCGGTTTGGGTATGGAACCGCAGCAACATGGAACGCGGATGCTGGGCCTTGAAGCGATGTTTCATGAGCCGCGCCCAGATCCTTCGAGCCGCCCGCATCTTGGCGATTTCTTCGAAGAAGTCGATGTGCGAATTCCAGAAGAAAGACAGCCTGGGCGCGAAGTCATCCACCTTCAGACCGCGTTTGATGGCTTCTTCCACATAGGTGATGCCGTCGTAGATGGTGAAAGCCAGCTCCTGCACCGCGGTGGCGCCGGCTTCGCGGATATGGTAGCCGCTGATGCTGATGGTGTTCCAACGCGGCACTTCCCGAGTGCCGAATTCGACCGTATCGGTGACCAGCCGAAGGCTCGCTTCCGGAGGCAGCATCAGGGTTTTTTGGGCGATGAATTCTTTCAGGCAGTCGTTTTGGATGGTGCCGCCCAGTTTGCCGCGCTGAAACCCGTGGTTTTCCGCATTGGCGATGTACATGGCCCAGATCACCGAGGCCGGCGGATTGATGGTCATCGAGGTGGTGACCTGCTCCAGATTGATGTTGGCAAACAGGCGCCGCATGTCCTCGATGGTATCGATGGCCACCCCGCACTTGCCGCATTCGCCGCGGGCCAGATGGGATTCGGTGTCGTAGCCCATCAGGGTGGGGAAATCGAAGGCGGTGCTGAGGCCGGTTTCGCCGTGATTGATCAGGTAGTGAAACCGGCCATTGGTGTCGTCGGCCGAACCCAGCCCGGCGAACATCCGCATGGTCCAAAGCCGGGCCCGGTACATGGAGGTCTGGACCCCGCGGGTGAACGGATAAACGCCGGGAAAGCCAATCTCTTCAAGGTAGTCCTTGGCGCGGATATCGAGCGGGGTGTAGATCGGCGCGATCTCCAGGTCCGAAACCGTGGAAAATCGGTCCAGCCGTTCCGGAACCTTGCCCAGCGCCTTCTGATAGCTGTTCTGCCAGTCCCGATATTCCTTTTCGATTCGATCCAGTTCCGATTCAGAAAACATACTCTTGGCCATTATCGATTCCTCCTAAAATCGCATCAAAATCCGCTGATGCCTTGGCAAAGGCGAACTTGCAGGGGTCGCCGCCGGCCGGACCGACCCTGCCGACCTCGGGGAACGCGCGCCCCTGGCGGCAACACGCCGGCTGCAGGCCCCGAATACTGGGTAATGTTTGAGGGAAGGCGCCGCACCCGAAGTAGTTTCGGCGCAGACAACCCGAAGTGGTGGAGCGTTTGTTGGAAGCGA
>MNZR01000245.1 GCA_001873705.1 Syntrophobacteraceae bacterium CG2_30_61_12 | reverse complement strand
GGTGCGGAGACGCTGTGCCACTGCCGCGTAACTGGTCTGGTTTGGGTGTGGACCTTTTAGAACACGCTCGGAGAGAAGGCGCGGACTATTGTGCCGCGCTGGTTTTTGTTTCCTGTTTGAATCGTTGTTCCAAAAGATCTGCACCCATCTTCATTCAAATCGGCCGAAACGATGATAAGGGTCAGCGAATGCGTGGGTCGGGTTGCGACCAGCGGCCGCTACCCGACGATTCGCCGGCGTCTCCAATCCGCGGCATTCCACCGGATCGTTAAGGAGTGCTCCGCACGCTCCGACCCACACTGACAGTCCTACGGTTTCATGCTTCGTTGTGAGCGTTCCCGCTCATGGGGGATAGCGTGGTCCTGCTCTCCGAATGGTTGCGGACCAGCTCTGCAATCCGTTACAATGCCAACCACGCGGAGCTTTCGGGGTCACCGCCCGCCGAGCGTGAGCATTGCAAGGGCAGGAGGAGCCATGAGGGGTTCGGCGCGGGCAAGCGGTAATGATTGCTTGATTGCTCTTCAATGGCACTGATGCCGGCAGGAGGACGGAAAATGAGCAGGCGATGCGGTGTGGTCGTGTTCGGCATGCTGATGGTTTTGGCTTCTTCGCTCCACGCGGCGGCACCGCTGCAGATCGCCGGGTTCGCGCTGGGAGCGCCGATCGAACACTACCGGGAGCGGCTCAAGATGGACACGGCCCTGCCGCTGCGCCATGAAGAGTATCTTTCCGAGGTGGAAGCCAAGGACCTGCCGGGATTCAAGAACGGCTACCTGGTTTTCGGCACCTGCCTGGAGCCGCATAAGATTGTGAAGATCCGCCTGAAATATGCCGATTCCAGCAAGAGTTTCTTCAACCAACTGCTCCAGCGGTTCGAGGCCCGTTTCGGCAAACCCACCGCCTACCGGGGCGACGCCTTTCAGACCTTCATCGCCTGGAAGTGGTCGTTTACCGATCAGCGGGACGGCAGCCGGGTCAGCATGATCCTGCAGCATTACAGCGGTGACGACGATGAATACACCAACGGCAACTCGGTCAAACTGACCTGGTGGAGCCAGGTGGAAGCGGAACGCCTGTGCGATCAGAAAAAAACCGGCGCTGACCCGGCCCGGTCGAGCACGCCGGAGCCCAAGGCCGGCCGGGTCGATTTCGACTTTCTGGTGCCGAAGTGAGGCCCGTTGCATGGCCGCAATCGGTGATGGCCGGCTCCGGGTCCGACCGGCAAGATTCGGATGCTTGAGCGCGAAGTCTCATTTCCAGCAGGGTCTAGAAGGACCCTGTTGTGGCCAGGGGTTACCGCCGTCACGCCCGTGGGCGTTCACGTAGCGTGGGGCGATACCGATACTGATACCGATACCGATGGCGGTTAGGGCGCGGTCAGGGACCGGCGTAATTTGGCCCAGGGGAAATGGGTGCCCGGGCACTCGGTGTTCGCCCCCGCAACATCCCGGTGGCCCATGATCCGGTTGGACGGAATTTGGTAATGGCGGCTCAAGGTCTTGATGAGGGTGGCCAGCGATTGCAACTGATTGGGGGTTGGTTGTTCGATGCTGAAATTGCCGACCAGAGCGATACCGATCCCCTGATGATTCATGCCTCCGGCGCGGCAGTGCGCCCCATCCTGTTGCTTGACCCAGCGCGGGGACATTTCGATCTGGCCATCGCCTTTCCCGAGCGAGCCGTTATCGATCAAAAAATGGTAGCCGATGCCGTTCCAGAAACCGCGATCATGGTGGGCCCGGTGAACCAGGGTGGCGCTGCCGATGTCACTGGCGGTATGGTGCACGATGATGTAGCGCCATTGGGAGCCGGGGTACAGGTAGACCATGTTGCGGAAGCTCCGGGCATTGGGGATGGTGAGCTTCTGGCCGATTTTGATCACCGCGTTGTTACTGATGTGATTGGTCCGGGCGATGTCGTCCACGGAAACCCCGTACATCTTGGCCAGACGCCAGAGCGTTTCCATGGGGCCGACTTCGTGCACGACATCGTGCGGCGCGCTCGGGACCGTCAGATTTTCCTCCAGCACCTGGGCGCCGCTTGCCGCCGGCGCGGGCGCCCCTGGTTCCGAAGGCGGCCGGTAGGCGGTTTGCGGCCCGCAGGCGGCCAGGGACATGACCCAGGCGAGCGCCAGGAAGCTTAGGCCGAGCTTCGGAAAACCGACGGCAATCGATGCCATTGGGTGGAAAGGTCCTGGTTTCACGGAATCATCCGCAAACGGTTCGGGTTCCGATCACAAGCAGCGCGCTGCAAATCGCCACCGGTTGAGGGCCGGGGTCTCACCACAAGGCACGGTGGTCGGCGGTGGCGCTTGAATTGGCGTCGCCGTTGGGTGCATGTTCATGGATGCTTTACGCGGCCATGAATTGCGCTCTGGTGGTGGACTTTCTCTTGACAGGATTAACGGGATTATACCGGTTAAGGGTAAAAAATTACGTTTCGTGTGCGCTCTTTCCCGGGAGCGCGGGCATCTTGCCCGCTTTTGGTAATGAAACATCCGATCCTTGACCAGTATAACAGGTTTAATAGGCTGGACGAGCATCCAGTTTATGGTGTTGATCCTGCCAACAAGCTCAGTTTATTGCCGGGCAAAGTATAGACGGACGAGCAGCGGGATTCAATGCGGATCGGAAATGCTCCGGGTGACGATCGCGGTTTTCGGCGCGAGACTAAAGCCCCTCGCGCAAGTCCCACCATCCCATCAAGAGCAAGGTCACGCGGGCGGCATCCGCCACCATTTCGAGATCCACATGCTCTGATTTGTCATCGGCGGAATGCCAGTATGGATTTTGATACAAAGAGGTGAGGGCGATAGCGGGATAACCTTCTGACCAGAAGGATGCTTCGTCCCCTCAGGGACAAGCACCACCCAACTGCCAATAAACCGAACGCCCGAAGGCTTCCCGAATCGGAACCGGCGGGGCGACGGCCAGTTCCCGTGCCCGGAAGGCGAACTTGAGTCGAGCGCATCCGTGGCGCCGGGCCAGGTAAGCATTCCGGAACACCTTAGCTAGACCCTTGAGCTTGCGCCCCGGGTCCGCGGAACTGCCGATAAGCTGAGATATCTCCGTAATCCCGGGCGGGCGATAGCCCACGACATCCACCGAGATGACCCCCGCAATGTCAACCCCATCCCGATGCAACTGGTGGGCAAGGCACCGGCTGCCCATTTGACCCCGTTCCTCGTTGGAAAAGAACACGAGCTGCCAGGTTCGCCGGTGGTCGATGGCGGCAATCAGCCGCGCAAGTTCCAGCAGGACGCTCACACCGGTGGCGTCATCATCCGCGCCCGGCGCTGGAGATCCCTCCGTCCAGTTCTTGGAATCATAATGAGCCACGGCCAACAACCGCTTTTGCGTCTGAACCCGTCCGGGGAAGGTCACCACTAGATTGGCGAATGGGTGGTCTTCATGCTGGTATTCCGCAACCTCGGGGACGATGCCGATCAACCGTAGCCTCTCGGTCAAGTACCGAGCGGTTGCCGTCTGCCGCTCCCAGGAAGCCCGCTCAGTCATTGTTTGGAGGTCGGAAATCGTGGTTTGGATTCGATCCGTTCGAACCGCCGTTGCAGCTTCGATGACCTGCTCACTGATGGCATGTTCCACCGCGTCACCCTTCAACCCGGAACTGGCCGGGCCTTTAGGCCAATCCCCACAAGCCCCGATAACCCAAGCCATGCCCGCGGCCCCAATGAGCAAACCTGCTATCACCACGCCAAGCCGGACCAGCACTCGCCTCGCTCCAGACCGCAACCCTTCAGGCTCCCGCTTCTCACCTCGGTTTGAACCGATCAGCTATTGTACACTATACTACGCACGGGAACAGATGACCGATTTTATACTTGTTTAGCTTGGGAAATTCGTTTTGTGTTCCCGCGGAGGCGCTGAGAGCGCGGAGAAGAGCCCTGAAATCAACCTCCGCGTCTCCGCGTGGAAATGAAACTTTTAAGCCTTCACAAGTATAGTTCACCGCAAAGACGCAAAGGACGCCGAGAGTGGCAAAGGTTTTTATTGAAAGAATAGGCTCTTGC
>MNZR01000151.1 GCA_001873705.1 Syntrophobacteraceae bacterium CG2_30_61_12 | reverse complement strand
CACGGCTTCGTAGCAAATCAATACCCCGACCCGCTCGCCATTCAAAATCAGCGGCCGACTGCTGGTGCCGGGCACAAAATCCCCGGCGGCCGGCACCAGGCGCTGCACAAAAAACAGCAGCTTGGCCAACGGCACGTATTCCCCGAACGGGACCAGATGGCGCTTGGCATAATTGCCGCCGCCGCGCCCCGCGGCGTCCACCAGAAAGGCCCGGTTGAGCGGCCGCAGGCGCCCTTCCACCAGAGTAGCCGATGGACCGCCGAAAAGCACCGGGACCCCAAGGGATTGGATGATCTGCTCGAGTCTGGCGCTGGGCTCCGGGTCCAGCCCATAAAAAAACGGCATGCTGGTTTCCGGCCAGACCAGCAGCCGCGGCCTGGGATCGCCCGCCACGGCCTGCTCCGAGAGGCCCCGATAGCGCTCGATGGTGGCGCTCAGGTATTCGGGGTCCCATTTGCTCGCCTGTTCGATATTGCCCTGAATCACGGCCACCGGCCAGGGCTCGGCCTTGGCTTCCAGAGCGCGGATCTGTTCCAGGCGCTGCCGGCCGTAACCGGCGGTGAGCCCCAGGCACAGCGCCAGGCACAGCCACCCGACCAGCCGCTGGCGGCCGCTGCCGGGAGCGGTGATGCAGGCATTGGCGAAGACCAGCAGCCAGCTCATTCCATAGACCCCCCAGAGGTCGGCCGACTGCATCAGGGTGAGCGACTGGGTTTGGGAGTAGCCCAAGACGGCCCAGGGAAACCCGGTGACGGCAAAGGTCCGCAAGAATTCCAGGGCGACCCATGCGGCGGGAAGCCCCACCAGCCAGGATAGGGGGCGCCGACACCAGCGGGCGGCGAGAACGGCGAAAACGGCCGGATAGAGCGCCAGGTAAGCGCACAGCAGAAACAAGATGGCGCCGGCGGGGAGCAGTGGCAGCCCGCCGTAATGGCCGACCACGTAGGCGATCCAGTAGAGCGCGCCGAGGTAATGGATGAGACCGCAAACGATGCCGAGCTGGAAGGCTTCCCCCGGACTTTTGCCGCGGACCGCCAGCAGCAGCGGCACCAAAGCGACCCAGGCGATCCAGGCCCAATCGGTGCGCGGGAACGCCGCGGTCAGCAGCAACCCGCCGAGGCCGCTCAGTGCCCAGGACCCAATCAGGCCCGGGCCCCAAGGCCCGCGACCGGCGCGTTCCAGTCCCCAAGCGTTCATCGGCAACTGTTTCGCAGGCAAAGGGTTGACGTGGGTAGGGGACGAAACGACGGCGTCGGGCGCCGCCCACGCGCGCCGCGTTATGGCATCCCCTGATCGCTGGAACCGGCCGCGGCCCCTACCGGAGCGAGCCGGCGCACCCGGATTTTTTCCACCTTGCGCCAGTCGGCCTGTTCCACCACCAGTTCCACCGGACCATATTCCACCCGGTCGCTCACCACCGGGACCTTACCCAGGATGCTGATCATGAAACCGCCCACCGATTCGAAATCCCCCTCGGGCAGTTCCACCCCCAGGTACTCTTCCAGTTCTTCCACATCGAGCCGGGCATCCACCAAAATGGCGCCGTCCGGTTCCTCGACCAGCCAGTTTTCCTCGGCGTCGTACTCGTCCATGATATCACCGACCACCTCCTCGATGATGTCTTCCAGGGTGAGCACTCCCGCCGTACCGCCGTACTCGTCGATGACGATCGCCATGTGCGACTTCTTGTGCCGGAGGTCCCGCAGCACTTCGCTGATCTGCTTGGTTTCCGGGATAAAATGGGGCGGCCGCACAATGCCGCGCACCGACACCTCATCCCTGCCCCAATACTCCAGCAGGTCCTTGGCGTGCAGAATACCGCTGATATTGTCGATGCTGTCTTGATAAATGGGAATGCGCGAGTGGCCGGACTGCAGGATCACCTGAATGATCTCGGCAATGCTGGAGTCGGCGGGGGCGCACACGGCGTCGGTCCGCGGCACCATGATCTCTTTGGCCAGGGTATCTCGGAACGAGAAGATGCCCTGGATCATATCGCCTTCGTCTTCGGAAATGAGCCCGCGCTGCTCACCTTCGTCGATCAGTTCCTGGATTTCTTTTTCCAGGTCCTGGGTTTTTTCAATCCGGGCCAATCGGCGAAAGGCCAATTTGAGCCACTGCCGGAAACCTCTGGCTGACTCGTCTTCCGAACTCAAGGTTCATCCTCAAAACGAAAGGTCGCGGCCGTTGTTGGCGGTCAATCCCGGCCCCCGGCCGTGAACAGGGATCGCTGATAACGCTAAAATTTAGCAGCCCAATCTCGGCTTGTCCATCAAAATGTAGGCGAGCAGCTTGTAGACCAGGCGGGCGGCGAGCAGGTCCGGAGCCACCTGGTGGGGAATCGGCAGCAGTTCCATCACGTCGAAGCCCACCACCGAAGTGGTTTTAGCGACTTCACGCAGCAGCCCTAAAACATCGTACCAGCCGAGTCCCCCGGGTTCGGGAGTGCCCACGGCCGGCATGATGGAGGGGTCAAAAGCATCGAGATCGATGGTGATGTAGACCTGAGCGCTGAGGTGCTTGGCGATGCCGCGCCACAGCTCGGGCTCGCGGTGCAACTGGTGGGCTTGGAAGCAGGGAATCCGCCGGTCCGCGATGTATTGATCCTCTTCCAGGGTGAGCGCGCGGATCCCGACCTGAACCAGCGGTGCCTGGGCCCGCGCCAGGCGCATCACACAGGCGTTGCTGTAGGGACTTTCTTGATAGGACGAGCGCAGATCGGCGTGGGCGTCCAGCTGCAGGATGGTGAGATCGGGGAAATGGGCCCGGGCCGCTTCGATCATCCCGAGCGAGAGCAGATGTTCGCCGCCCAGCAGCACCGGCAGTCTGCCGGCGGCAAACAGCGCATCCGCCACCGTTCGGACCCGTTCCACCATGAGCCGAGGGGAAGCCACCGTTACCGCCAGTTCTTCCAGGGTGGCGATGCCGCGGCGGTAAATCTCGGTGCGGGTTTCTTCGTCGTAGGGTTCCAGCTCCCGCGACGCCCGCAGGATGGCGCGCGGTCCCTCGCGGGTGCCGGAACGAAAGGTGGTGGTGGCATCGTAAGGCACCGGCACGATCACCGCCCGCGCCCGATCGAGATCGGCTTCTTCAGCCGATAATCCGAGGAAATTTTGGGACGGCCCCAAACACCGGCCGAGTTCAGTCGGTTCGGCAAACAGTTCGCTCAGGTTCACCGCGGCTTCACCTGGCTCGCTGCTTGAGGATCCGGTCCATCCGCACGACCTGGGCGGAAGCTTCGATGGTGTTGGGAAATTCCTGACCGCGATCGAGCACCTTGAGTTCGTATTTTTGGATCCGGAACAGGTTTTGCAAAGCTTCCACCGCCCGCCCGGTATCGAACTGCTTGCAGGAAAACATGTCGACACTCAGGTACTGCTTGTCCGGGAAGGTGTGGATGCTGATGTGGCTCTCGGCAATGAGAACGAACCCGGAAATGCCCCAATCCTCGGGAACCACGCCCTGATAGCGGAACACATACGGCGGCATGATCTTGGTCATATCCATCTTGCCGGGGTATTCATCCAGGAAATTGTAGATAAAATTCATGTCCTGGAGGAGGATCGGGTCCGCGCCGTATCCGTCCATCATGAGATGAACCCCAAAACCGAATTCGGGTTTCTTGTTGCCCATGGCTGTCACCTCCCGACCCCTTGAATGGCACCCATCGGCCATCGAATGATCCAGCGCCGTCGCCGCATACCTTAAAGCGCGTTTTTATAAAGCCCGCGCCACATCCTGTCAAGCACAAATCGAACCGGGGGCGCCATCCCAACCGATAGGAACAAGCGACCGGCTCAATCCGCGCTCCCGCACTGGATCGTGGGAGTGCTCCGCACACCCCGACCTTTTAGTGGCGCCGCTCGGTTGGTCATTTCGCGGCTTGGTTGGTAGTGGCGCCGTCAGGCGTTGACGGCG
>MNZR01000187.1 GCA_001873705.1 Syntrophobacteraceae bacterium CG2_30_61_12 | reverse complement strand
AAGTGGTCCTAGAGATCCGACAAATCCGACAGAGCTCTCCATGCGGCATCCCTGTGCTTTTCAAGTAAAGCACTTCCATCTTCTTTTGTACTCTCGGATGCGGATGATGGTATCGCTCATAATCGAGCTTATCGATGGCCTCCTGATCGCACTCGACTCGGATCATTGGCGTCCTCCTTCCGTGACTGTTCCCTCTTGGAAGGATGGTAACCAATGCACTTAAAAAAGTCCAGATTTTATCCGTTCACAGTATAGATCACCGGCACCTCCTCGCCGCCTTGCGTTTCCAACTGATAGCGCAGCCAGACCGCCGGTCCGGTCGCCTGGTCCGGAGAATAATCCCCCAAGGACCACAGGGCGGGATAGGTCCCTCGCAGCGGCTCGATGCACTGGATCCACAATCTCTCTTGATCCGGCCACAGGATGACGCTCGGAGCAGCCAGTTCATGCTTGTTGTATGTGGCCGCATTGCGAAGGGATGTGAGGATGGAAACCACTTCTCTTCCCTGGAGTTGAGCAAAACCGAGTTCAAAATCAATGATCCCTTCGTTGACCCGCACTTCACAACCGCAAAGAGAACACTTGTTTCACCGGATGCGCACCCAAATTCGATGAAAGCAGTCCATCTTCCCTGCTTGCTTTTCCCCCTGCCGCGAACCCCACCGGTGCCGGGTCGTTCAGGCCGATATCAAGCTCTCGTGGCCGCAACCTCGGTTCCCGCCTTGCCGCGAACGGCGGCTTCGATGGCATCGATGCCGGTGATCACGGCCCGCTTCCCGCTTGCTTCGACGAATTCCACCGCCGCTTCGATTTTGGGCCCCATCGAGCCGGGCGGGAACTCGCCCTGGAGCAGCAGGCGTCTCGCTTCGGCCGGACTCAGGCGATCCAGGAAGCGCTCCCGGTCGGTACCGTAATGGACGGCCGTACCGGCGACATCGGTGGCGATCACGAACAGATCGACCCCCACTTCCAGGGCCAGGCGGGCGCTCGCCAAATCCTTATCGATCACCGCATCGACCCCGGCAAAGGCGCGGCCGTCGCGAATCACCGGAATACCGCCGCCACCGCAGCAGATGACGATGAAATCCATGGCAATGAGCCGTGCGATTTCGCGCTTTTCCACAATGGTGATGGGTTTCGGTGACGCCACCACCCGGCGGTAACCGCGGGCGGTCTTGCGGACCGGAAAGGGCAGTCGCGCCGCCTGCGATTGGTCATAGATCGGTCCGATGGGTTTGGTGGGCTCGCGAAAGGCCGGATCGTTCCGGTCCACCACCACGTAGCTGAGCAGGCTGACGAACGGTTTTTCATCGTGGATTCCCAATTCCATCAGGGCGCTGTCCAGGGTTGATTCGATCATGTAGCCGATCTGGCCCTGGGTTTGGGCCACCAGGATTTCCAGCGGCAGCTTGACCCCCTGGTCACAGCATTCCTGCTGCAACAGCAGATGGCCCACCTGGGGTCCATTGCCGTGGGTGATGATGAGCCGGTGATCGAGCGAAAGCCCGGCGATTTGCCGAACGGGCAACCGCAGGTTGGCGAACTGCTCGGCAACGGTGCCGACCTGGCCCTTGCGGATCAGGGCGTTGCCGCCCAGAGCGATCAGCAGCACCGGTTTGGTCTGGATCTGGTTCATGGCGGCCCCCGCTTGCATGCTCTGCGCGATCATGAATTGCGTTTTATGAAAGAGCTTTTCTTGACAGGATGAACAGGATTGACAGGCTGGATGAGGGTCCTGGTTATGGTGTTGATCCTGTCAACAAGCTCGCGTTGTTACCGTGCGCGGTTTATTCAACCCCTCAGGCGGCCGGCCTGTTGCCTCACCGACCGGTTCGGCGGCGCTTCAGATTCGCGCCGGGCCGTTGCTCAGGCGCCGCCGGAGCACTTCTTCCAGGGTCGGGGCGGCGGCGTCTTCATATTCGTAGCGTACTCGCAGCGTCGGCCGGGCGATGTCGACCACCCGGGTGAGCTGGATCGGGGTGGCGAACAGCACCAGATCGCAGGGGCTCCGGTTGATGGTCGCTTCGAGATCCTGGAGCTGGCGGTGGCTGTAGCCCATGGCCGGAAGCACCGGGCCGATATGGGGATAACGCTGGTAGACTTCGATCATGCTGCCCCGGGCATAGGGGCGCGGGTCCACCACCTGGGCTGCGCCGAATCGTTCGGCCGCGACCAGGCCGGCGCCGGAAGCCATGCCGCCGTGGGTGAGGGTGGGGCCGTCTTCGACCACCAGCACCCGTTGTCCCCGGATCCGATCCGGGTCGCTCACCAGTACCGGAGATCGCGCCAGCACCACGTCGGCGTGCGGAGCGAAACGGCTGATATTGGCCCGCACCTGAGCGATCTTTTCCGCCGGCGCCGTGTCCACCTTGTTGATCACCGCGATGTCGGCCATCAGCAGGTTGGTTTCCCCGGGGTAATAAAGCAGTTCATGGCCGGCCCGATGCGGATCGAACAGCACGATGTGCACGTCCGGCCGGTAAAACGGGGTGTCGTTGTTGCCGCCGTCCCAGACGATCACATCGGCTTCGGCTTCCGCGGCCCGGAGGATCCGTTGGTAGTCGATTCCGGCGTAGACGGTGATGCCCTGGTCCACCAGCGGTTCGAATTCTTCGCGTTCTTCGATGGTGCATTGGTGGGCGGCGAAATCTTCATAGCGTGAGTAGCGCTGCACGATCTGCCGGGTCAAATCCCCGTAGGGCATGGGATGGCGCACCGCCACCACGCGTTGGCCCGCGGCCCGCAGCAGGCCGCAGACCTTGCGGGTGGTCTGGGACTTGCCGCAGCCGGTGCGCACCGCGCACACCGAAATCACCGGTTTCACCGCCCGCAGCATGGTGTAGGTGGCTCCAATCAGAATGAAATCGGCGCCTTCGGCCATGGCCAGCGAGGCCTTGTGCATGACGCTGGCGTGGGGCACGTCGCTGTAGGAAAAGGCCACCAGATCGATCCGCTGGTCGCGGATGAGACTCGCCAGTTGCGCTTCGGGATAGATCGCAATGCCGTCCGGGTAGCCGTCTCCAGCCAGCTCAGCCGGGTAACGGCGGCCGTCGATATCGGGGATCTGAGCGGCGGTGAAGGCCACCACCCGGTACCTGGGGTTGCCCCGGAAGTAGACGTTGAAGTTGTGAAAATCCCGGCCCGCCGCGCCCATGATGACGACCTTTTCCACCATCGCTCCGCTCTCCATCGCTTGGGTTTGATCCCCTGGGTTTGAATGGGTTTGCGCCCGGCCGGCGCCGCAACCCGGATGTGCGACTCGGGTCGCCATCGATCCTCCGATGTCACGCGGAGACGCGGAGGCGCGGAAACCGCGGAGCGGCGGCCCGAACTGATCGCCCAGATCCGGCATGGGCGGCAAGCGCGTTTAGACGCACCAGGGAACGAGCCCGCACACCTTTAGTGAGCGGAGGATTCCGCCCCGGCTGCTTTGAAGATATTGAAACATTCCACCGGATCGCCGGGAAGACCTGTGCTCGTTGGTCCTTGCGGTTGCGGCCGTGGATGCGCTTCGCCGGGGCCTGGTGATGGCGGCGGCAGCGCGATCAGTTCGGCGGAAAAATGGCCGACCACCACTTCGCTTTCGACCTTGAGCGGGATGTGCCGGTCATCGTCGGTGATCCAGAGCTTGATTTCGGCGCCCGGGGTTTTGCGAATGACACCGCCCACATGTTCCAATTCGGGTTGCACCAGCAGGGCGTCGAAGGTACCGGCTTCGATCCGGATGCGTTGGCGGGCCAGCACATGCACCGCCGCGATCACGCACTTCTTGCCGTCGGTGATGGGAGCGGTCAGGCTCATGTGCGGTTCCAGCCGCTTTTGCCGGAGCGCGAAGAAGGCGGTGAGCGGGTCGTAGGCGTCGCGATCGATCTCGATCGTCTTGGGTTGGCCGCCGGAGCGGCGGCGGGTGACCCGATGGTTGACCTGATCGAACTGGACCTCGAGGTCCCGGTGGTAGGACCCTTCCCGCTGCACCTGGCGGAAGGCGAACGAACGCTTGAGATCGAAATCGGCGCAGGCGTCCACCCGATCGCGGACCGGGTAGATTTTATCGATCACCGAATTGGTCCGAGCGGTAACGGCAAAGTACCAGAGATCACGACCGTCCGCGGATTGGGACCGGGTGGCGATGAGCACGGCTTCACCCACCGGCAGGCCGGTCCATTTGAGGACGTAGCGGAGGGTCTCGCCGGAGGTCCAGGCGGTCGAGGGCGGCAATGGGGCCGCTGCGGCCCCAGGAATGGCCAGCAGAAGACCAACCAGGAGCGTGGCAACGGCCGTTCGGCTTGGACGCAGACCGGGCAGGAGCGGAACCGCGTCGAGTCGGATATGGCACCGACGGGACCGGTTCCAGCCGCGCGGCAACCCTGACCCATTCACGCCTGAAAAATGGGCACTAACCAGCAGTGCGTGAGGGGAGCGATCGTTTTCAGGAGCAAGAAGCCAAGGATCGCCAAAACTCAGTTGCCAAAGACCGAACCGTGTTCCCGCGATCGCCTGATGCCCCAAAATCTGACTCCTTGCCTGCCGTCATCCGTTCAATACGGCGTCCTCGGGTGTAAAACCGCCCGGTGCTGCTCGCCGGTGCTATCATCCATCGAACGGTTCAATGGCCTCAGGGTAGCGGTCAAGGTTCCAGCCACAAAGCCGAACCGGGGTTCCCCGAGAATCGAACTGTTGCAAAGTGGAGTCGTAGGTCACCATCATCAAGTGAACCTGTTGGACCCCGTAGGCGGCCAAATGCCACCAGCCCTGAAGCACCTCTTCTTGCGAGGTTGCCACGGAGATGGTGGTGATGCCCAAAGCTTTCGAAGCCTCGATCAATTCGGTCAGCCCATTCAGCTGAATTTGTTGCTTTTCCTCGGTCAGATACAGAATCATGCCTTGCTTCATAGAGCACCTCCATGGAATGCACCGGGCTGAATGGGTGATCGTGTCCGGACGGTGGCATGAACTGCTCCCCGATGGGTCGCCGGCGATGCAACAGCTGCGCTTAAGCGCGGCAAAAAAATCCTTAGAGCTGGTGGCTCCAAGGACTGCACCCTGATTCGCTTGGTCCTTCGGGGGTCCATCCGGCATCACCACGTACCGATCGACCCTGGATCATCAGGCAGGTCTTCTGACTCACGGATCGTCCTAGTCTCCACCCCTTCCCATCACGCTTTGCGCGTGACAGTGGCTTTGGCGGATTTCGTCCCCGTTCACAGCGGCGGGACCGTTCCCGGATTGCACGGGATTCCCTATTGAACCTTGCGGTACCTGATGAACAACAACTGTGTATCAGTACAAAATAATAGAGCCGGAGCGGCCTTGGGTCAATGGCCGGTTGAACGCTGCGGTTACCCACCCGACGGACCGGCCCCTCCGCTAAAAGGCCAAGGTCAGTCCGGCCAGCATGGAGTAGTCCGCCTCCGGTTCGGTCAGCCCGCCTTTGACACCGACATCGAGAGCGACGTTTTCGGTTATCGGGAAGACCAGACCGCCCAGAATGTAAGCCGGTGGTGTACTGTCATCTGTATCCGTGTTCCTTTCAGCCCCGATGTCGGCAACGAGGATGAGATTTAGCCACTTCCACTTCAGTGGCGACCGATACGTGCCAGATGTTGCGTTCCTCATCCGCCGTCGATTCATTCCTCAGATACCCGGCGTTGAAATGGAAAGCCCAGGGCTCAACGGCCTGGGTGGCAATGAAGAACACACTCCCCCCGACCTCTCCAGCCCCCAGCCCCTTGTCGTCGTTGCCGGTCGGCAGGGATAGCCCCGGCTTGATGGCAAGACTGAAGTTCTCGCGCTCGAAAAATCGCCACTTCACCTCGATGCTCAGGTCCGAGATTCCGTCTTCCGTCATCCTCTCACCGGCTTCCTTGGTGGTGATGAACTGATAAGGCAAGCCGACAACCAGGTCCACCGTATCCGTGATCCCCGACGATGCGGTAGCCTCCACCTGGTTCACGCGCTCTTCCACTCCGTCCGTATCCTCGTCATCGAATTCATAAGCGAGTTCAAGCTGAAATTTGCCTTTCCCCTGAGTGCCGGTATCATCGGTGATCATGGGTTGCATCGCCAAGCTGGTCCCGGAAAGGGCCAATACCAATAACAGCGCTACCAGAGCCTTGTTCACCATCGCCATTCCTCCTTGATTCCTCACGTTGCCCCATCTGGGTCAAGAAAAAATAAAGCCACGCCAACTTTCGGACCCCTCAGGGGTCGGGAAAGCCTTCGTGGCTTTATCGATAGTGTTCCGAATTGGAGAAGCTGCCGGCTCTCAAGCGGCCAGGATCAGGCCCGCATGACCAGCGGCAAAAAAAAGCCAAGATGAATTCGTTGAGAGAATTCATCTTGGCTTTCGTAGCCGCACTGGTTAGACGCGCCTGACCCGCTTTATTGGGGCTTCATGCTCCGATTACGGTTAACCTACATGGGAGGTGCTCCCAAGTCAAGTCATTTGGCTGGACGAATCCAGTTTCGGGGCCATTCAGCAGTGTATCTGCCGGCATGGCGAGGCCCGAGATAGGAGTAGGTTTTTCCGACTCTGACCATTGCATTCCCACCGTTGAAAGGCAGCCCCCAAAGCCGTGCCGACCAGGGCACACGAACGAGCAATCCCGCCTTTGGCGGGACCACCCAACGCAGACCATAGCAATGGATTACCTTGTTTCGAAAGGAGCGCACGCCGTCGCGAAACGTGCCTTTGGTCTTGAGCTTGTCGCCATTGCGGCGTTCAATGGTCTCACCCACCAGGATCTCCAGGGGTGCTTGCGGCGGCAGGAGGCAGACCAACAACCCGAGCAGGACCTTGGCGGCAAAGCACGGGTGCCAGGTCGCTTGGTAAAGGACCCGATGGGTGCTGGTAACGTGGCGTTTCCTGGCCAGGCCCATGGTTCGCAGCGCCGAGGTAACGGTACGCTTGCCGCGAGCGAGGCTGCCCCCCAAGATAAGCAACTGGGCATGAGACCAAACGGGTTGGCTGAACAGTGGCCAAGAAGCCGCAAAACTTTCAGGATAGGGGCTGGCAGTGTAAACATGTGGTCCCGCCTGGTGTTGGCGGTTGAATGCGCCGATACCGTGGAGGTTTTTAAGTTGTTGTTCATGATAGTGAAGTGGACCCTAAACCGGTTCGTCAACAGACATTTCTTGAGGAGAAAGCGCCATGACCACGGACGCGGGCCACGAAGGCTTGTCCATCAAGCCGGGCGAAGACCGCCTGATCAGCGCACTGAACACTGTTATTCGTGTGGGCATCCGCGCCCTGGCGATTCTGATGACCCTGGTGATCTTCTGGGGAATCGGGGATGTTGTGTGGGTCATCTACCAGCACATGGTTGAACCGCCGTTTTTGATCCTGATGATAGCAGACATCCTGGACACCTTCGGCGCATTTCTGCCGTACTCATTGCTGTTGAAATTTTTCTTAATATTGTTCTTTACTTAAAAGAAGACGTCATCCACGTGAAGCTGGTAGTCGCCACGGCCCTGATGGCCATCGCCCGAAAGGTGATCGTCTTCGATTTCAACAAGATCAGTTCCGAACACGTGATGGCCACTGGTGCGGTCATTTTAGCCCTGGGCATCACCTACTGGCTGATCGTAAGCCAGAGCAAACAGCCGCTGGAAGAGAGATGATTCTGTGAAACAAGAAGAACATGCTCGCCGGCTGGGTGAAAAAATAGCGCGCCTTTGGAGAACAGGATGTTTACGAAGCGCTTCAGTCCGTAGTGAATGGCCTGAACCAACAGGAGGCGGAGAAGCGGCTTGAGTATTACGGATCCAACACACTGCCCGTCAAGGAAGCGCCCACGATTTGGGCCATCCTGCTGCAGCAGGTCCTCAACCCCCTGATCTTCATCCTGCCGGCCGCCGCCGTGGCGTCTGTAGCCATCGGTGAAGGCGCGGATGCCGTGTTCATTCTCACGGTCATTGCCTTGAACAACGTCTCGGGGCCTACCAAGGAGCATCAAGCTGAAAAGAGCGCGGCCGGCCTGCAGCGTCTGCTCAAGATCACGGCATTCCTTTCCCTGGCCCGGCTGTTGTTCACCGTCAACGTGCTGGGGGCGTGGTTTCCGGCAGGTAGGGCAGGCCGGCAAGCGACGGCTGCAGGTCGCGTACGATCCCGGCCAGCAGTTCCGGTAGCTCGGCTTCCGGGCACTGATGCACCAGGCCGGTGGCCCGCACCTTCACTTCCAGCCGTCCGCTTTTTAGCCCCCGTTGACTCACCACCACCCGAATCGGGATGCCCAGGAGATCGGCGTCTTTCAGTTTCACCCCAGGGGAATCGGCGCGGTCGTCGAGCAGCACCTCATAATCGCGGGCCAGTGCGACGTGGATGCGCTCGGCGGTGGCCACCACTTCCGGGTTCTGCCCAAGGGCGCTGATGATCACCTGAAAGGGGGCGATGCTGATCGGCCAACGGATCCCCGCATCGTCATGGGAATATTCCACCGCGGCGGCCAGCAGTCGTTCCACTCCGATCCCGTAACAGCCCATGATGAGGCGGCGCTGTTCGCCGCCGCGGTCGAGGTAAGTGACGTTCATGGATTCAGGGGCGGTGTACTTGGTGCCGAGCTTGAACGTGTGGCCCAATTCGATGCCGCGACGGATTTCGAGAGGTCCGGCGGCGCAGGCGGCACAGGTGTCGCCCGCTCGTACTTCGGCGATATCCACGACTTCGGAGGCAGTGAAATCGCGGCCGTAAACCACGTCGACGTAATGCTGATCGGGTTGGTTGGCGCCGGCAATATAACGATTGCGGCTGTCGACCGAAGTATCCAGCACCAGGCGCACGCCGTGTAAGTTCACCGGAGACAGAAAGCCGCCGTAGAGGCCCTTTTCGGCCAGCAGCGCTTCCGCCGCAAGGTCCAAATGGACCACCTTGAGGTGGTTGGTGAGCTTGGTCGCGGACACGTTGAAATCGCCCCGCACCACCGCCAGCACCAGTTCTCCGTCGGCCTGGTAGGCGACGGTCTTGAGCAAGCGGTGTTCGGCGACGCCGAAAAAGGTCATCAGTTGGGCGATGGTTTTGATCTCGGGGGTGGCCACCTTGGTCATCGGCGGGGCCGGTTCTGGATCGACGGGCGGCACCGGTTTGAGTCCCACCGCCTTTTCCGTATTGGCCTGGTAACCGCAGTTCGGACAGACCACGAACCGGTCTTCGCCGTTGGTCGATTCCAGCATGAATTCGTGGCTGCCGGTGCCGCCCATGATGCCGCTGTCGGCTTCGATGGGGTAGACCTTGAGCCCGCAGCGGGTGAAGATGCGCAGATAGGCGTTGAAGATCTTCGGGTAATAGGCGTCGAGATCGGCGAAATCGGGGTGAAAGCTGTAGCCGTCCTTCATGAAGAATTCGCGCACCCTGAGCAACCCGGCGCGCGGCCGAGCTTCATCGCGGATCTTGGTGGCAATCTGGTAAAGCATGATTGGGAGGTCCCGGTACGAGCGCAGAAACTGCCTGGCGATATCGGTGATCACCTCTTCGTGGGTCATCGCCAGCACGAATTCCCGGTCCTTGCGGTCCTTGATCCGGAACAGTTCGGAACCGATATCGTAGTAGCGCCGGGTGGCTTTCCACAGTTCCGCCGGATTCAGCACCGGCATGGTCAGTTCGATCCCGCCGATGCCGTTCATTTCCTCCCGAAGAATGGTTTTGATCTTTTCCGCCACCCGGTGCCCCAACGGCAGCAGCGAATAAACCCCGGCCGCGGTCGGGTAGATGTAGCAACCCCTGAGCAGCAGGATGTGCGATGGGGTTTCGGCTTCCTTGGGGACTTCGAACAGGGTGTGGATGAAACTGTTGGAATAACGCATGGACGGCATCTCCCGATTGAGGTCTGTCTGAACCTGGCGGCGTCCGCCGGAGCGGCGGCGGGTGAACGGCAGGTGCGCGACTGTAGCATGGACCCCTTTTGCTTCACAACCGCGAAGGCAGGGGAAAAGCACTAGCCGAAACCGAGCCGATCCTGTTATGAAGGGAATCCGCGAGCGCCCGCATCGATTGCTGGGGGCGCTGGGTCGCCGGGAGCGACGCCACGTCACTCAAATCAACGGAGTCAAGGAATCGATGTCTGTGAAGCCGACCACGACCAACATGACCGATCGATCGACCAGTTCAGATGCGCTCTCCTCCCCCGCCACCTGGGACAAGCAGCGGATGCGCGATAATCTGGTGGCCCACTTTGAAGGCAAGGTCCGCCGCGGCGAAGCCCGGGTGCCGGTGGAACGCCTGATCATGCAGGTGGGCCGGGACAGCCTGTTTCAAGATCTGTTGGCACGCTGGGACGGCCTCGACGGGCGCCAGCGGGTCAATGCCTGGCGCGATCTGCTGCGCCTTTGCGACCGCCACGCCGCGGAAGTCATGCCCACCTGCATCCGCTGCGGCGAATGCTGCCGCCACGGCAGCCCGACCCTGCAGACCGAAGATCTGGATCTGCTCCGGGCCAACCGGATCGCCCTCGACCAACTGGTGACGCTGCGGCGCGGCGAACCGGTCCAGTCGCAACAGGCGGACCGACCATTCTTTCTGCTCGATGAACGGATCAAGATTCGGGAGGGAACCGGGACCCAGGAATGCGTGTTCCTGGATTCCGAACAGTTCGCCTGCCGGATCTACCAGGATCGACCGGTGCAATGCCGCGCCCAGGCCTGCTGGGATTCCAGCGCCACCCAGGAACTGGCCCAACAGCCCTACCTGACCCGCCGCGACCTGTTCGCGGACGTGCCGCTACTGCTGGATCTCATCAAGGAACACGATCAGCGCTGCGCCTTCGCGCGTCTCGATGGAGCGATCAAGAAGCTGGCCGAAAACGGCGCTCGGGAACCCGACGAACTGCTGGAACTGCTCAACTATGAAGAACACTTCCGCGATTTCGTGGCCGCCCAACTGAACATTCCCGAAGACATGCGGCCGCTGGTGTTCGGGCGGAGCTTCGCCGATCTGCTGCCGCTTTACGGGATCACGGTCCGGATCGAAGCCGACGGCAGCCGGGTGCTGGTGGCAACCTGAGCTTTGCGACAGGATCAACACGAGGAGCCGGATACTCATCCGTCCTGTCCATCCTGTTGATCCTGTCAAGGAAAGCTCTTCCACAAGCATGCCTCCGTGGCGAGAGCTTTTCGCAGTGGGCGCAACTGATGATCATGGCCGCGTAAAACATGGACGGCTTCTTCCAGCTCGACAAAAGGTGCGTGATGAACAAATTCTTGCAGCCTCAATCGGTGGTGTTGATCGGAGTCTCGCGGCAAAGCGGAATGGGAGCCCTCAACAATTTGGAAATGATGCTCCGGTTCGGCTACCCTGGAGCGGTCTATGTGGTTCATCCCAAGGTTCCGGAGATCCTCGGGCACAAGACCTATGCGAGCGTCGGCGAACTGCCCGAGGTGCCGGACTGTGCGGTGATTTCCGTGGGCCGAGATCGGGTCCTACCGGTCTTTCGCGACCTGGCGGAGCGCGGCGTGCGCCACGTGGTGGTGATCAGCCAGGGCTTCGCCGACGCCGACCAGCACGGGACCCAGTTGCAGCATGACCTGGTCGCGATCGCTCGGGAATACGGCGTGCGCGTGCTCGGCCCCAACACCATGGGCATCTATAACGCCTTTTCCCGCTTCAGCACCGCCTTCATCGATCTGCCCCGCCCGCAATCGCCGCCACCCATTACGGTCATAGCCCAAACGGGGGTGATCCAGGTGGGGGTGGAATCCTTCACCGGCGAAGTGGGCAAGGCCATTGATATCGGCAACGGCTGTGACCTGGACTTCGTGGATGTCCTCGAGGTCCTGGAACGCGATCCACAGACCCGAATCATCGTGCTACACATGGAAGGCATGCAGCGCGGCCGGGAATTTCTGGAGGTCGCGGCGCGCGTGGCCCGGATCAAGCCGATCGTGGTGTTCAAGACCGGGCGCAGCCGGGCCGGTGCCCGGGCCGCTCTTTCCCACACCGGCAGCCTAGTGGGAGAAGACGCCGTATTCGATGCCGCCTTTCGCCGGGCCGGCATCCTCCGAGTGCGCACCATGCTGGAACTGAAGGCGGCGGTCAACGGCCTGCTCCACTGGCGGGACATTGCCGGGCCGAACCTCGGGGTCATCACCGCCACCGGCGCCTGCGGCATCATGACCGCCGACGCCTGCGAAGACCACGGCCTGCAGCTCGCTCCGTTCCCGGAAAGCGCCCGTGGCGAGCTGGAAAACCAGCGGATCGCCTGGCATCATCTGAATAACCCGGTGGATATCTGGCCGCTCGGGATGGTCACGGGCTCCTTCACCGATGTGCTGGAGCGGGCGGCGATCCAACTGCTCCAAAGCGACGCGGTCCATAGTCTGCTGTTCATCACGCCGACCATGGCGTCGGACCTGCACGCCAATCTCGAGCTGAGGCCGGCCCTGGAAGCCATCGCGGCCCACAATCTTCAGCACAAACCGCTGGCCCTCTGGCCTTACGGCGACGGGATCGAAGCGCAACGAAGCGCGCTTCAGGGCGTGCCCGATCTGGCCCTGTTCGGAAGCATCGATGAAGCGGTCATGGGCCTCGCCGCGCTGTGGCGCCGGCGGCAGGCGAAAGACCGCCTGGATGCCGCCGCGGCCGCTCCTCCGGCAGCGCGACCCAAACCACAACCGGCGGCAGCACCGTCGGCACCGGCCAAACCGGGGCTCCTGCTGGGACCGGCGGCCTCCCGACTGCTCGCCGAATACGGTATCCCCCTGGTACCGGAACAGCTCACCACCGCTTCCGATCAGGCCGCGGCCTTCGCCGAGCGGCACGGCTACCCGGTGGTGCTCAAGGTCATCGCCGGCGATTGGCTGCACAAATCCGATCAAGGGGGCGTGGTCCTGAACCTTCATGACCGGGATCAGCTGACGGCCGCCTACGCCAAACTCGGCGCCCGTTTTCGACGCCAGGTCCCCGGCGGCACCCTCGACGGGATCCTCGCTCAGCGGCAGGTCAGCGGCCGGGAGCTGCTGTTCGGGGTGAGCCGCGATCCCCACTTCGGTCCGCTGGTGGTGGCCGGTCTGGGTGGGATCTACACCGAAGTGTTCCGCGATGTGGCCCGCGCCCTGGCGCCCGTCACCCAGAGCGAGGCCCTGGAGTTGCTTCGATCCCTCCAATCGTTCCCGCTGCTCGAAGGGGTTCGGGGCGAGGCCGGAGTCGATCTGCAATCCCTTGCCGCCATTCTGGTGAAGCTCTCGCAACTGGCCGAGGAACATCCGGAAATCGAGCAATTGGATCTCAACCCAGTGATCGCCACCGCGACCGACTGCTGGGCGGTGGATGCCCGGATCATCGTCGGATGAGAAACCGGCGGTTATTCCAGGCGAGCAAGATTTTGATGTAATTCCGTGGGATTTTAGGCTGATTCCAGCGCATTGGGGGGGATGCTCATATCGTCCAACCGAATATGCGCGCCGCGGGGGCGAAGGATTGTTCGCCCTTACAGCGATCCTCGCGAACAAGGCCCACCCGGGGATTCCGATACCGGGAAATTGAAGGGGGTTGCCGCGATCGTTCGATGCCGTGGCCCGGTTCCCCGGAATTCGGCATGGGCGGGACCTCCCGCTGCCGGCACGGCAAAGCGCCGATGGGTAGGGGGAAGCGAGTGGAACCCCTCACGGTAAGCAATTCAGCATGGCACGAGGCTACACCGCGCAATCGCTTGATCGTGCGCGCGGAGGCTACCGGAACCTCGACTGCTCCATGGTTTCCGCCGGCTGGGGGCGGCGGCGGTCGGCTCAGCGTATCCCATGGAGCAGCCGCTCGTTGGTCAGGTCGAGGTCATAATCGTTGGGATCGAATTTACCCCCACACCAATCCAGCATTTCTTCGTGGTCTGGATTCTTGCGATCTTTCACGGCGGCGAGAAAATCATAGTAACCCCAAATTCCGCCCACGTCCTCCGGCGGGCATGCCCCCTTGGCCTTGATCACTCGAGGCTGCGGCGTGTTCGGGTCCCAGGGCAGGACCTTTTCCACCACGATCTTGTGCTCCCAGTCGTCGCCGAAATCGTAGGTGTAGGTGATGGTATCCTTTTCCTGATCCAGCAACTGATGGAGCTTGAATTTTCGTTCGTCCAAGGCATCTTCGAGGTCGAATTCGGATTCGCTATCTTCCTCGTGGTAAGTCGCGCCGTGTGCCTCGAACTGATGCAGATGGTAGGATTCCCAGCCCATGGCGATCTGGAGCACATGGTGAAACTGGTTCAGAGACACCATGTTGGAAATGATTAGCCGGCGCCAGATGGGCGGCTTCGATCCAGTTAGGGTCACTTTCAACTGAAGCAATTTGTGGGCTGCTCGTGCCATCACTTCCTCCCTCATCTAGTGGCGTTCCAAAGTTCCCATGGGTGGATTAAGGTTCGGTCGTATTTTCTGCCGCACTTGCCGTTCAAGATCAAGGATAATTTCCTGTACCGGCGCCTGCCCCCAAGGCCGCCGACTCTTATATGAAAATGCCCCTCCATGCCAATCAATCCAAATGATCGAGCGGGCCCTTATCATTGAACCAATCGGGACAGCCTGAAGAATTCCGCGGCACGGATACCACTCCCCCTTCTGGTGGCGCCTCGGTTGGTTAGCAACCAAATATTTGGTCTTGCAAACAAAATCCCCCTAGGTCCCCGTTTGCCAAAGGGGGACTTCCATCTGGCTGGCGCTGAATGATCGTCGTCTGCCGCTCCGAGAGGCGAAGCGCTCGCCGGCGGCTCGCCGGGAGGGTCGCGCAAGGCGAGTACCGGAAACGCCAAGAGCGGCCCCCCGCCGTGGCTGAAGGCCGCTCCCTCGGTTCAATCCCTGAATGGTTCGATCAAATCGCTCCCTGGAAGCTCCGGGCGCAGGTTTCGCCCAGTTCCCCAAGGTTTTTCACCACCGTGATGCCGGCTTTTTCCATGGCTTCGATTTTCGCCTGCGCGGTACCGCTGGAACCGCTGATGATGGCTCCGGCATGGCCCATGCGCCGGCCGGGAGGCGCGGTGAGGCCGGCGATGAAGCCGACCACCGGTTTCTTCACCTGCTGCTGGATGAATTCGGCCGCCTGTTCTTCCGCCGAACCGCCGATTTCCCCGACCATGACGATGGCTTTGGTGGCCGGGTCCTGATTGAAGGCCTGGAGGCAGTCGATGAAGTTGGTGCCATTGACCGGATCCCCGCCGATGCCCACGCAGGTGGTCTGGCCGATGTTCTGCATGGTCAACTGGTGCACCACTTCGTAGGTCAGGGTCCCGGAACGCGATACCACCCCAACCGGACCGATGCGGTGGATAGGGCCGGGCATGATGCCGATCTTGCATTGGCCGGGAGTGATGATGCCGGGGCAGTTGGGACCGATCAGCCGGGACCGGGAGCCGTTGAGGTAATTTTTCACCTTCATCATGTCCGCCACCGGAATGCCTTCGGTGATGGCCACGATCAAGGGCACTTCGGCTTCGATGGCCTCCAGGATGGCATCGCCGGCAAACGGCGGCGGCACGAAGATCATCGAGCAATTGGCCGCGGTCGCCGCCACCGCCTGGCGCACACTGTTGAATACCGGAATGCCGTCCGCGTCCTGACCGCCCTTGCCGGGGGTCACGCCGGCCACCACCGAAGTCCCGTAAGCGACGCACTGACTGGTATGAAAACGGCCTTCCCGGCCGGTAATGCCCTGAACCAACAAACGAGTCGTGTTGTCCACCCAGATGCTCATGACGTCCCCCTATGCTCTTGCAATCTTAGCAATTTTGCCGGCCGCGTCCTTAAGGTCCGCGGCCACGATCAGATTCAGCCCGGAAGCCTGGAGAATTTCGCGACCCTTGTCGACGTTGGTCCCTTCCATACGGATCACGATCCGCACCTTGACATCGACCTTCTTGGCCGCTTCCACGACTCCCTGGGCGAGGACGTCACAGCGCAGGATGCCGCCGAAGATGTTGATCAGGACCCCCTTCACACTAGGGTCGCCGAGGATGATCCGGAAACCGTTTTCCACCATTTCCGCGCTGGCTCCGCCGCCGACATCGAGGAAGTTGGCCGGTTCCGCTCCGGCGAGCTTGATGATGTCCATGGTGGCCATGGCCAGGCCGGCGCCATTGACCATGTTGCCGATGTTGCCGTCCATCTTGATGTAATTGAGGTTGTATTTGGAGGCTTCGACTTCGGCCGGGTCTTCTTCGTCGAGATCTCGATAGCCCAGGATATCCTTGTGGCGATAGAGGGCGTTGTCGTCGAAATTGACCTTTGCATCCAGCGCCAGGATATCGCCGCCCTTGGTGATCACCAGGGGATTGATTTCCAGCAGCGAGCAGTCATAAGCGCTGAACAGCTTATACAGATTACCGATCATGGGGATGAATTTCTTTACCAGTTCCGGCGCCAGATTGAGCCCGTAGGCCAGTTGCCGACAGTGGAATCCCTGCAGTCCCAGGAGCGGGTTGACCTGGACCTTGACAATCTTTTCCGGGGTCGTGGCGGCCACCTGCTCGATGTCCATGCCACCGGCTTCGCTGGCCATGATCACCACACTGGCCGTGCCGCGATCCGGCAGCATGCTGAGATACAGTTCCTTGGCGATGTCCAGCCCCTGTTCCACGAGCAGTCGGCGTACCAGCTTGCCTTCGGGACCGGTCTGATGGGTCACCAGGGTCATGCCCAAGATGGCGCCCGCCACCGCCGCCACTTCATCGGCGCTGTGAGCCAGCTTGACGCCGCCGCCCTTACCGCGGCCGCCGGCATGGATCTGGGCCTTGATCACCACCGGCAGGGTCCCCAATTCGGTCGCCGCCGCCCGCGCCTCTTCGACACTGAAGGCCGGCCGGCCTTGGGGGATCGGAATGCCATACTTGCTGAAAAGCTCCTTCGCCTGGTACTCGTGAATTTTCATGTTGTCCCTCGTCTGACCGCATTCGGATGAGTGAGTGTGAACAGCTGCTCCTGCATGGATGAACCCTGCCCGGAACGGCCCCGGCACGCCAAATCCGCGCCGGCCTTTAGCGCTCCCCCCCAAGGGTTCGAAAGATCCCCGCGAGCCCTGCCCCCGGCTGAAGGTTCTAATCCTCGAGCGGTTGCGCCGCTTGCCGCCAGTGGTTGATGACCATCGGGATCATCCGGATCTGGGCGCCCAATTGGCAGGTTATTCCTAGAAGAAAAGAAGCTCAAAGTCAAACCCGGATTGCGCCATTTTTGTCTCTACCCGACGGCAATTTCACTGGTCCCGGCCGACGGTTCCAGGCGCTTGCACAGCGGCCGCCTTTGATGATACACACTGATCGGCACAAGTTGCATCACCGATTTTCGTGGCCGGTCGCCCGCTTGTCCTTCGCGTGCCGCGCCTTCGACCGGTCAGGCTCGCGGCAGTCGCTGCGCTGACGGAGATTTTTCACCCATGGACTACGAAACCATCATCGGGCTCGAGGTGCATGCGCAACTGCTGACCGAGAGCAAGATCTTTTGCGGCTGCAGCACCCAGTTCGGCGCCGCCCCCAATTCCCACACCTGCCCCGTTTGCCTGGGCCTGCCCGGGGTGCTGCCGGTGCTCAATCGGCGCGTGGTCGACTACACCATCAAAATGGGCCTGGCCACCGAGTGCACCATCGCGCCGCACTGCCGGTTCGCCCGCAAGAACTACTTCTACCCGGACCTGCCCAAGGGCTACCAGATTTCCCAGTACGAACTGCCCCTGGCCCGCAACGGCCGACTGGAAATCGCAACCGAAAACGGTCCCACGGTGATCCGCATCCTCCGCATTCACATGGAGGAAGACGCCGGCAAACTGGTGCACGACGAGGTGCGCCCGGTGAGCTACGTGGACCTCAATCGAACCGGCGTGCCGCTGATGGAAATCGTCAGCGAACCGGACCTGCGCAGCCCCGAACAGGCCGTCGCCTATCTCAAAACCCTGCATGACATTCTAATGTATCTGGAAATCTGCGACGGCAATATGGAAGAGGGCAGTTTCCGCTGCGACGCCAACATTTCACTCAGGCCCCGTGGGCGTGAACAACTGGGCGTGCGCACCGAGCTGAAAAACATGAATTCCTTCAAGAATGTGCAGAAGGCGCTGGAATTCGAGGTGCGCCGACAGCGAGCACTATTGGAACAAGGTGAATCGATCGTCCAGGAAACCCGCCTCTGGGACGCCGCTCGGGGCTGCACGGTGGGCATGCGCGGTAAGGAAGAAGCCCACGACTACCGTTACTTTCCCGACCCCGACTTGGTGCCGATCGTGATCGGCGAGGACTGGATTGAATCGATTCGGAGCACCTTGCCGGAGCTTCCCGCGGCCAGGCGCGCGCGCTTCATGACCCAATACCAGTTGCCCGCATACGATGCGGAGGTGCTCACCGCTTCCCGGCCCCTGGCCGACTACTTCGAACAGGTGACGGCCGACTATCCGCAGCCCAAGATCGTGAGTAACTGGATCATGTCGGAACTGGTGCGGGAATTGAATCGGGACAATCGCCCGATCAAGGACTGCCCGGTGCCTCCCGAACACCTGGTGGAACTGCTGAAGCTCATGGATGGTGGCGAGATCAGCGGTAAAATCGCCAAGAGCGTGTTCGAGGAAATGTACGCCTCCGGCGCCCGCGCCAGTGCCATCGTGGCCGCCAAGGGCCTCAAGCAGGTCAGCGACCAAGGCGCCATTAGCGCGGTAGTGGCCGCGGTGATCGCGGAAAACCCGAAGGAAACCGCCGCCTACCGGGCCGGCAAGGAGAAACTGCTCGGCTTTTTCGTTGGTCAGGTGATGAAGCGAACCCGGGGCCAGGCCAATCCGCA
>MNZR01000156.1 GCA_001873705.1 Syntrophobacteraceae bacterium CG2_30_61_12 | reverse complement strand
CGGCTTGTACAACCCCTCGCCATAGTCCGCCACCCCGGCCGGCGGGCGCCGGGCGCCGCCGAGTTTGCGGCGCAGCGCATCGGACCGCACCTGGGGGATTTCGAGCAGCCCGGCCAGACCCGCGGCCACGGTGCTTTTCCCGGATGCGGGCAGGCCGCACACCAGCCACAGGGTGGCCCGAGCGCATTGCACCGCATGCCGGTAGGCCTGTTCCAAATAGGTCTCGGCCCGCCGCACGATGGCCGGCCGAGCGGCGGCATCGAGTTGCCCGGAGCGCAGGCAATCGACTTTCACCCGCACCATGGCCCGATAGCAGGCGTAGAAATCGAGCAGCCGGTACAGAGCCGGATCAGCGGCGGCGGTCACGTATGCGGCGAGCGCTTCGAGCCCGGCTTCGAGCGCTCCCATCCGGTCCAGGTCCATGAACAAAAACGCCAGATCCACCGCGACGTCGCCGTAGCGGAACCGGTCGTTGAATTCGATGCAATCGATGATCTGAATGCCCTGATGAAAATACACGTGATCGGGGCGAAGATCGCCGTGGCCGTCGCGGATCCGGCCTTCATCCACGCGCCGTTCAAACAGCCGACGGCGGCGGGCGAGAAAGGACCGGCTCACCTGGGCGATGAATTCCCACCGGTCCCGGTCCAGGATGGTATCCAGAAACGGTTCGGTCTGGCGGAAGTTGTCTTCCACGTTGGCGCCGATCAGGTCCGGATCGCCGCAGCGGCGGAGTTCATCGGCGGGGTCGCCGCTCCGGTAAAAATTGGCCAGCACGGTACCCAGGGCCCGCATCGCCGCCGGGCCCACCGCGTCCCTTTGGGCCATGGCGAAGAGCGAAGCGGCTTCCGGGAGCTGGTGCATCTTCACCAGATAATCCAGCACCGGGCCGTCCGAACCCGGACCCAGGCCGATGTTCCCGTCCGCGGCGCGGCACACCGCTTCCACGCCGACGTAAACCCCCGAACTCAGGCGCCGGTTCAGTTCCACTTCGCGCCGACAGAAAAATTCCCGGGCGGTCAGGGTGGAAAAATCGAGGAATCCGAAATTGACCGGCTTCTTCAGCTTATAGACCCAGTCGCCGGTGAGAAACACGGTGGAAATGTGGGTGTCGCGGCGTTCCAGCCGGGTCACCGGATGGGGATAGAAGGCCGGATCGGACATGGCCCGGGCGATCGTTTCCATCTGATCGAAGGCGTCCATGGGGGCCTTTCCGAGCCCGGGGTGAGGCTTTTCCGAACGTGCGCCGGTCCCGCGCCCGGGTCTAAACCGCTTTGCGCCGTTCGATGTAGGCGTAGGCGCTGTGGTTGTGGATCGATTCGTAGTTTTCCACATCCGCCCGGAACCAGAGCACGTTGGGATCGGTTTTCAGCTGCACCGCAATGTCGCGGACCACGTCTTCCACAAACTTGGGATTGTCGTAGCCCTTTTCGGTGACGAATTTTTCGTCCGGGCGCTTGAGCAGCGAATAGACTTCGCAGGACGCGGCCCGCTCCACCATTCGGACCAGGTCCTCGATCCAGATGAAGCGCTTGAACCGCACCGCCAGGTGCGCCAGGCCTCGCTGATTGTGAGCGCCATGCCGGCTGATTTCCCGCGAACAGGGGCAGACCGTGGTGATCGGGACATTCACTTCGACCACCAGATCGTGCTTGCCGGCCTGATCGAGCGATCCCATCACCCGGCAGTGGTATTCCATGAGCCCGGCGGTTCGGGTGACTGGGGATTGCTTCTTGATGAAGTAGGGGAATTCAATCTCCAGGTGAGCCGACTGGGCATGGAGCCGCTCCTTCATCGCTTCCACCACCCGGGAAAATTCGCGGATGTCCAGGTGCCCGTGGAATTCGTTGAGGATCTCGATAAAGCGGCTCATGTGCGTGCCCTTGAACTGCCGGGGCAGGTTCACGTACATGTTGATGGACGCCACCGTGTGCTGCAGTTGGTTTTCGCGGTCCATGACCGTGATCGGGTAGCGGACGTTCTTGACGCCGACCTTGTCGATATTGACGTTGCGGTCGTCGAGTTGGCTTTGGACATCAATCACCGCAACGTTACTCCCGAGGGCGGCAAAACTCGTTCAGGTTGGCCGCGATTTGTTCGAATGCGGCGCGGGTAGCCGTCGCCATCTGATCGGGGTAAAGGCCATTGAGGTCCGCTTCGATGATCTGGTCATCGAAGGGAATGAAGCCCAAGATGGCGAACCCGGGGAGATGCTCTTTGAGGAACTCCCGATCATGGTCGCCGCGGACCTTGTTGCCCACCACCGCCAGCCGTTCGATCCCGATATCCCCGGCCAGTTGGCGGATTCTGAGCGCGGTATCGATGCTGCGGCGGCCCGGTTCCACCACCATGATCAGCGCGTCGACCGCTTTCGAGGTGGCCCGGCCCAGGTGTTCGATGCCCGCTTCCATGTCCATGATCACCACTTCATCGCGGCGCAGCATCAGGTGCATGGCCAGGTTTTTCAGCAGCACGCTTTCCGGGCAGACGCAACCGCTGCCGCCTTTCTTGATGCCGCCCATGACCATCAACCGGATGTTGTCGCCGACGCGTACCGCCACCTTATCCGGCAGATCGTCCACCTTCGGGTTCATCTTGAAAAAGCCGCCAAATCCTCCCGGGCTCGATTCGGTGCGTTCGGCGATCAGGTCTTTCATCGCCACGATGGGCAGGATTTCGAACGCGTCCACCACGCCCAGGGCATGACCCAGATTGGAATCCGGATCGGCATCGATGGCCAGCACCTGGTTGCCGTTGGCCGCGAACCAACGCACCAGAAAGGCGGACAGCGTGGTCTTGCCGACTCCGCCCTTGCCGCTCACTGCGATCTTCACGGGTCACTCCTATAATGTTTCGGCCGGGGCTTGCGCCGCCCGGCCACAACCGCGATCAGCGGCCGCGATTTCTGGCAATTCCCATCAGCGCATAAACCAGATTGCCGCTGACGAAAGCGATGTCTTCGGCCGGCAGGTAGCCGCTGACGTTGGCATCGAACAAGAGCGATGCTTCCGGAGGGAATTCGTCGTCACCGAACCAGAGAATGATTTGAATCGGGACCCGCGGCAGGACCTGGAAGCGCATTCCCAGATCGCCGTTTTCCACCGGGACCCCGCCGAGCTTTTCCGCGCAGGTTCGAAACAGCTCCGGCTGGGCGCCGAAGCCCTTGAGAAAGGGATCCCGCGCGCGGCGCTGGAAGGCATCGAAATAAAAATGGCCATCCGGGACCTGGCGGTAGGTGATCAGTTCGCCAGTGGGGGGAGTCCCGTCGGCGGTGAGCAGGTAGTGGCAGATGAGCACCTTGTTGGGAAGCGAAATTTCTTCTTGGCTGCCGGTTTCTTCGATGGTCACCTGAACGCCGATGCGCACCGCGATTTCGCGCCCGAGCAGGGCGAAGGTGATCACCACCGCATCGTCCGGGTCCAGCCGGATCTCAGCTCCCGCCAGCTTGGCCTGGCGATGCAGGTTGCACTGCCGCAGCTGTTCGCTCGCCAGCCGCAGTGCTTCCTTGAAGTCATCCACTCGTGCCACTGCTATCCTCCCTGTGTCCCGCCAGGCCCGCGCCCGCACCGCAAAAAACGCGGCGGTGCACCCCGCCATTCGTCCCCGCGAGTCATAGCCAATTCCAGCGATTTGTGCAAGGTCCCTATCGCCGCGGGGTGCAATCCAAATGGGTAGCTTGCCTCGGGGGATCGATGCTGATATCGTATGACAAAATCTCAATCGATGGAGGCTAGCATGAAAGCGGTGACGGTTTCCCCCAAATTTCAGGTCGTGATCCCTCGTGATCTGAGGAAATCAATGGATATTCAGCCCGGCACCAGGGTCCAGATACTCCAATATGAAAACCGCATTGAACTCATCCCCCTGAAGAGTCCCAAGAGCTTACGCGGATTCCTAAAGGGCATTGATACCCATATCGAGCGGGAGTCGGAT
>MNZR01000024.1 GCA_001873705.1 Syntrophobacteraceae bacterium CG2_30_61_12 | reverse complement strand
CCGCCAGCGCCGCTATCTGCCTTTTTGATGTATCATCGGCCGATTGGAAGCGGAACTTGACCGAAAAATAACGCCGATTGTCGCCGGCAAGAAGGGCACCGGCAAAGTCGATCAGGTATAGAGTGACGGAAAATATCCCGGTTAAGGGTAAAAAGTTTCATTTCGTGTGCGCTCTTTCCCGGGAGCGCGGGCATCTTGCCCGCTTTTGAAAATGAAACATCTGATCCTAAACCAGTATATACCCGTTGAGATTGAAAAGTTGCCGTCCGTAGGCCCAGGCTGAAGATGATCAGACTACAAGAACGAAGCGTTCAATCCATAAAAGGTATAAATAATCGTTCGGGGTTGAACCGTGACGGTCGCGTATCTTCCCTGGTCGGTCTTGCCGGGACTCATGGGCGTTGCCCGCCGGAGGCCCACCATCGGGGTCCCGGCCGGTTGCCGATCGGAACCAGGACGAACCGGGGCCAGTAGAGAACCGATGCGCCTTCGGGCGTGAACAGATCGGCGAATTCGAAACTGTTAGTGGCGTAGGTGATCAGCAGGTCCGCGGGCGTGGGGCCGGCCAGTTCGGGGTGCGCCTTGGCGGCGTAGACGAGCGGGCGCGGACCGTCCGCTTCCGGCGGCCGGTAGATCATGACCGGTGGACTCCAAGGGCCGGTGAGCGCGGGCGCCCTCCGTAGTCCGATGGTTGATGCTCCGAAGCCGTAGCTCGCGATGTGGATAAACGATCCGCCGCGCTCATCCCAGTGCAGTGAACACTCGGCTCCCGCATCATCCAGAACGAAGCTGGGACCGGCTTCAGCGAGCGAAGCTTGCGCGACCCAGCCGCGCTTTTCTCCAGCCCACCATTCGGCCCGACTGACATCGCCTCGGGCCAGGTCGGCCTTCGAGTAGCGCACCAGAAAGCCGGCGTGGGTCCCGTGCTGGCGGATGGCGACGGCGGTGATGTGGGTCTGATCCTGGACCACGGCGGTCGCGGGTACGGCGTCGAAAACGCCCGGATGTACTTCGCTGATAACGAGGTCCCAGAGGTCCGGCGGCGCGTCGGGGTTCTCGATCATGGCCAAGGCGTAGCCGGCGGTGGCAAAGCCCAGGCCCGGGCCGGGTTCGGAGACCATGGCAAAGAGAAAGACGACCAGCGGTCCAGCTTCGAGTCGGGTTCCATGGCCGGGCCAGAACCACCGGTCGCCTTGCCCCTGAAAGAAGGCTGCCGGTGACCCGTCGCTCTTCCGGCCCCAGTGGAAGGTGATCGCCGCCGTTCGCGGGTCTTTTCCCTGCTGAACGGCCACCGTGTTTTTCACCATTACCGACTCCGTTCGCGCCTGGGTGGTCGAGACCGCGATGAAGGTATCGCCGAACAGCCACAGGATGCGATCTTCGGCGAGCGGGATGGAAAGCGCGGCGTCGGCCCCGAGCCAGCGCGGGTCCCGGTGAAAGAGTGGATCGGCGGCGGCGTACCCACGACCTTCGGGCGCGTTCAGCGCCGGCTGGAACAAGGCGCAACCGCCGACGAAAACCGTGAACCATACCAGGGCCAGCACCATGCGCTGCCGGAAGATCGCCGGATGGCCCGGGGTTACAAAGAGCATTTGGGTTGCCTCATGGTCGGTGGCGGTCTTTCGGTTGCCGCGCGCATCGGTCGGGAAAAAGCCGCGCCGGAGCGCGGCGGTCCCGGGTCCGAAAACCGCGCGCGCGGCTTGCCGCTCTCTGCCTCCTTCGCGTCCTTGCGGTGAACCATAATGAGCGATCCGTTCCCGTCCGTAGCATAGCAGTTTAGGATGAGATCTTTCATTACCAAATGCGGGCAAGATGCCCGCGCTCCATGGAAAGAGCCCACACGAAATGAAGGTTTTCATCCTCGACGAGTATCCCCAGCGGCCGGACCGGTGACAGCCGGCTGGGATTGGGGTATGATGCGGGATCGGAAGGGTGCCCGCGGGCTGATCGGGGCATGGCGATCGTGCGCGGGCGGAGACCTGTGCTGGAATTCTTGCTGGGAGGGTTGCTGATCGGTGGAGCGAACCCGGGTTGTGGTGGAAGAGGTGGGCCTGCGGGAAGGATTGCAGAGCCATGCGGTACTCCTATCCCTGGAGCGCAAAATCGAACTGGTGGAGCTGTTTCTCGCGGCCGGGCTACGCCACATCCAGTTGGGTTCTTTTGTGAACCCGAAAAAGGTGCCCCAGATGGCGGGGGTGGAAGACCTGTTCCGTCACTACCGGGACCGACAGGATGCGGTTTTTTCCGCCCTGGTGCTCAATCGCCGGGGTTTCGATCGGGCCCTGGACTGCGGCGTGAGGGCGCTTCATGTGTCCCTTTCGGCGAGCGCCACGCACCAGCGGGAAAACGCCGGGCGATCCATCGTCGAATCGCTTACCGAGTTGTGCGCGGTGGTCCGGGAGGCCCGACAGGCAGGCATGCGGGTGAAGGGCGGGGTGCAGGCGGCGTTCGGCTGCTACCTGGAAGGGCCGGTGGCGGCGGATCAGGTGATTCGAATCGCTTCGGCCCTGGCGGAAGCCGGCGCCGCTGAAGTCAATCTGGCCGACACCGCGGGGTTCGCCCGCCCCGGGGAGATCCAAGAAGTGATCGGAGCGGTGCGCAAGGCGTTGCCGGCAGTGAAGCTGAGCCTGCACCTCCACAATACCCTCGGGATGGCGCCGGCGAGTGTGACGGCGGCCCTGAACCTGGGGGTGACCCGGTTCGACGGCGCTGCCGCCGGTTTGGGGGGATGCCCTTTCATGCAGGGAGCGGAAGGCAATATCGCGACCGAAGACCTGGTGTTTTTACTCCAGTCTCTCGGCCTGGCACGGGATCTGGATATCGCGCGACTTTGCGTCGCGGCGGCGCGGGCCCGGGAGCTGTTCGGCGCCGCCGGCGGTGGCAAGCTGGGCGCGCATTTTCCCCGCCTGGCCGCGCTCGGTCTGGTGCGCTGACCATGGTTTCGGGCCCGTTCCAGCAACATCGTCAGGGTGCTCCCGTTGGTTGCAACCTGACCTCCAGTCGCTATCGCTAGCGGTATCGCTCGCGGTGGAAGGCGTTCTGTATCTTCGACATAAAACCGGACCGGTTACGAGGCAGGAACACAGCCACGCCCGCGGCGTGATGGCCACCGTAGGTCAGGTTGCGACCAGCGGGAGCTACCTGACACGATCCGGCTTCCGTGGCCTCGCCACGAAACCCACCGTAGGTCAGGTTGCGACCGGCGGGAGCTATACTTCGAGCGGTCACAAACCGAGCTTTTCACCGCAAGGGCGCAAAGAAACGCAAGGACCTAATCTTTCAATAAAAACCTTTGCCACTCTCTGCCTCCTTTGTGTCTTTGCGGTAAACTATAATGGTTTGGGATCAGATGTTTCATGGCCAAAAGCGGGCAAGATGCCCGCGCTCCAGGGAAAGAGCGCACACGAAATGAAACTTGTTACCCTTAACCGATATACCTGACACGATCCGGCCTCCGTGACCTCGCCACACAAGTCAGGGAGCGCCGCGCGCACCCTGCCCCACGATTGTGATGCTCCCTCTGGTGGCCATTGGGCCGGCTGCCGCGGTCCCGTGCGGCACCCGCATGGCAAGGTCGCCATGTCGAATATCCGGAACGCGTTCTTGGCCCTTGACACGAACGCCACGGCGTGCTAGGGAGTGCGCCACTATTGAGTGTGAACCGGGATGGAATTAGACCTATGGTGATCGAGCAGCGAAACTTGTGCAGCGTGACTCCGGGGGCTTGGTGGTGGCAGGCCGAGAATCGAGCCTGACCAGCGGAAATCCTGGAGATCGGTATAATCAGGAGTCGTGGGTGAGGCAACCTCCCCATGGCTCCTTAGGTTTTGGACAACGGCCATGGGGAAACTCCCATGGCCGTTTTGTGTTGATCCAAACTTTCCAGAACAAGGAGGCGCCATGGAACAGATCAAGGTTTTCCTCGACGAATCGGAAATGCCCCGGCAGTGGTATAATATCGCCGCGGACCTTCCCACGCCGCTACGCCCGCCGCTCCATCCGGGCACCGGCGAACCGGTCAAGGCGGAGGACCTGGCCCCCGTTTTCCCAATGAATCTGATCGAACAGGAAGTATCCACCCAGCGTTGGATCGATATTCCGGAACCGGTCCTGGAAAAATACGCAATCTGGCGGCCCACGCCTCTTTATCGAGCGCTTGGCCTGGAACGGGTACTCGAGACCCCGGCCAAGATCTTCTACAAGAACGAAGGCGTGAGCCCCCCGGGATCGCACAAGCCCAACACCGCGGTGGCCCAGGCCTATTACAATAAGATTTTCGGCATCAAGCGCCTCGCCACCGAAACCGGCGCCGGTCAGTGGGGCAGCGCGCTCAGCATGGCGTGCCGGATGTTCGGCCTGGAGTGCCGGGTGTATATGGTGAGGGTGAGCTATGATCAGAAGCCGTACCGGCGCCTCATGATGCAGACCTGGGGAGCGGAATGCATTGCCAGCCCCAGCGATCGGACCCGGGCGGGGCGGAAGATCCTGGCCGAGACCCCCGATTCACCGGGGAGCCTGGGAATGGCTATCAGCGAAGCGATCGAGGACGCCGTGGGCGATCCCGAAGCCCGTTATTCCCTGGGCAGCGTTCTCAATCACGTGTTGCTGCATCAGACCATCATCGGTCTGGAAGCCCAACAACAAATGGCCAAACTGGGCCTCTATCCCGACGTGGTGCTGGGCTGCGCGGGCGGCGGCAGCAATTTCGCGGGCCTCTGCCTGCCGTTCGTCCGAGACAAGATCCACGGCAAGAAGATCACCGTGTTGGCCGTCGAACCCACCAGTTGCCCGACCCTCACCAAGGGCCCCTTCCGCTACGACTTCGGCGACACCGCCATGACCACTCCGCTGCTGCCCATGCACACCCTCGGCCACGACTTCGTGCCGGCGCCGATCCACGCCGGTGGCCTGCGCTACCACGGCATGGCCCCGATCGTCAGCCATCTGCTGGAAGAAAAGCTGATCGAAGCCCGCGCCATCGATCAGATCGAAACCTTCACCGCCGGCATCCAATGGGCGCGCACGGAAGGATTCATCCCCGCCCCGGAAACCAGCCACGCCATTGCCGCGGTGGTCCAGGAAGCGCTGAAGGCCAAGGAAGAAGGCAAGGAAAAAGTGATTCTGTTCAACTGGAGCGGCCACGGGCTGGTGGACCTGGCGGCCTACGACGCCTTCTTGTCCGGGCATCTGACCCGCTACGAACTGCCGGAGGAAGAAATCCGGCGCGCCCTGACGGCCACGGATGCGTTCCCGAGACCGAAATGAGCGGTTGGGGGGTCCAAGGCGGGAGTCAGGGGAGGAGGAAACCTGAACATGGATGCCGAAGCCATTCTGGAACGGATCGATCGGTTGGAAACCCGCTGCCCGAAGCTGGGCCACCAGGTGGCCTTCAGCTATTGCCGGCAAGAGAGCGGCGGGCTCCCCTGTGCGCGGACCCTGGCCTGCTGGCAGCCGCGCTTTCCGGTGGAACTGGTGCTGCGCCGCACTGTCACCGAAGCCGACTGGAACCGTATTTTTGTTGAACCCCCGAAAAGCCGCATCGATGCCTTGCTCGATGCCATCGACCGGGCGACGGGCAGCGGGCCATGAGCGCGACGCGAGCTTGCTAGACTTTACGCGGCCATCAATGGCGCTTTTGTGGGAGAGTTTTTCTTGACAGGATCAACAGGATCAACAGGATGGATGAGTATCCGGCTCGATGTGTTGATCCTGTCGGAAAGCTCGGGTGGTTACCGCGCAAAGTATGGCTGTCGTGATTCCGAACACCCCGACCGGGGCGGTGGGTGAACCGCCGCCGCCCCCCCGGGTCCGGGCCGTGTGGTCGTTTCCGGCCGGCGGCGCCGAGGGGGAAAGCCAATCCATTTAAGGAGGGAACCATGAAACCAAGGCACTTGACCAGCTCCTCGATAGCCGGTTTGATCGCGATCCTCACCGTTACGGTCGGCTTGTGGCCGGCTCCCGGTCCCGCGGGCGCCTACGATCTCCCGGCCGTGAATCTCGGCTTCACCAGTTTCCTCGACGGTGGGCCGCCGGCCGGGCCGGGGTTCTATTTTACCCAGTACGTTCAATATTATACCTCGAACAGCTTCCGCAACGCCGACGGCGATCGGCTGTTCCCCAACGCCGTGGACGAAGACCTGAACGTCTGGATCAGCCTCACTCAATTCATCTACCAGAGCAACCGGGAACTCCTGTTGGGCGGTAAATGGGGACTCGATTTGATCATCCCCTTCGTGTCGCCGGATCTGGATTACGATGTGGACGCTCCGCTTCCCGAGGCCGGTGGGTCCGGACTGGGAGATATCCTGGTGGGACCCTTCCTCCAGTGGGACCCGGTGATGGGACCCAATGGCCCGCGTTTCATGCACCGGATTGAACTGCAACTGATCTTTCCCACCGGGAAATACGATTCCGACCGGGAAATCAATCCTGGCAGTAATTTTTTCAGCTTCAATCCTTACTGGGCCGGCACCCTGTTCATCACGCCGCGCTGGACCGTGAGCACCCGCATCCATTACCTCTGGAACGCCGACAACAACGATCCCAACCGGGCCTTCGCCGGCGCCGACGACACCCAGGCGGGGCAGGCGGTGCATCTCAATTTCGCGTCAGCCTACGAGATCATCCCCAAGACACTGCGGCTCGGCGTGAACGGCTACTACTTGAAGCAACTCACGGAAACCCAGATCGACGGTAATGATCTGGACGACAGCAAGGAACAGGTGTTCGGGATCGGACCCGGATTCGTTTACCACTTCGGCCAGAACACCCATTTCTTCTTCAACGCCTATTTCGAAAGCAACGCGGAAAACCGCACCGAAGGCGAACGGCTCAATTTCCGCATCGTGCATCATTTCTAACGGAAGCGTGAAGCGGGAAGCCCGGGGATGTTCTCCCCGGGCCCTTTCTCGCGGCAGATGCGAGTTGAACGGCCGGCATCGCCGGCCGCACTCGAGTTTGTCGGAAGGATTAACCACGGAGTTCACGGAGAACACCGAGAAAACCCTTTCCTTTTTGACCAGAAGCGCCCGAGACTCGGTTGAACGCCGCGGCTGCCGCCCCCGAGGACCGGCTGTCAGCCAAAAGGCCAAGGTCGGCCCGGCCAGGATGGCGTAGTCGGCTTCCGGTTCGGTGAGCCCGCCTTTGATGCCGACATCGAGGGCGACGTTGTCGGTCACCGGGAACACCATTCCGCCCAAAATGAAAGCCGGCGGCGTATTGTCATCTTTATTCGGGCTCCGCTCGGCCCCGATGTCGGCAACCAGGATGAGCCATTTGGTCACTTCCAGCCCCTCTTCCTCCACCAAGGGCACGAAGAGCACGAAGGAAGTCAATGGGCTTGGAATAAAGGGTTGTTCTCGGTGTTCTCGGTGTTCTCGGTGCCTCCGTGGTGTGAGCTTTTCGTAGGGGCCGAAACGCTGATCATGGTCCATTAACTCATGCCCGGTTTGTCGGTACTGACCATATCGGCGGTGATTTCTTGCTGATGTTTACGAAAGCTCAAACCACAATACTCCACCCAAAGCCACTGGCAACGGGGCGGGAATTGCTGCTTTGCCATCATCTCGTTAATACCTGAAATACCAATTCCTCATATTTCCCCATCGTATTTCTCTTGGTCGCTTCACGCAATTTGGCCCGTGTTCGTGATCGTTCACCCACGGGGTCATGGTGCCGGAGCGGTTGAAAAAGCCGGCTCACGCAGAGACCCAAGGATCTCCAGGCGGTGAATGGCCGATCTCCAAACGGCGGTCGGAATCGGTCGTTAAAACATCCAGCCGGTGCCGATCTGCATCCGCCACCACCAGGGCCGGTCATAGTAGTAGGGGTCGTAATAGGGCTGGCGGTAACGTTCTTCCTTGGGCCAGAGCACCAGTTCACGGACTTCCAGGAGCGGATAGCAATATTCCAGTTGGCCCACGGTCTTGTTGCGGCTGCCCTGAACTTGCCCGGCCACCGTGACCAGTCGGCCGGCGGCATGGATGGCTGGGTCCAGGAACCGGGTATCGAGGATCATGAAGCGGCCTTCGGAATGGTCGGTGTCGGTTGGTTTGCCGCTGGAATCGGCGGCGTGCTGGAGGATTTCGATCAGGGTGCCCTGTTGGGTGTTGGTGGTTTCCACGATACTGCCGCTCCAGATGACGATTTTGTTCTTGTACTGCCGCGGCGCCTTTTGCACCATGGCGAAGGTGATAAACGGGTCGGCCTGCTTGCGCAGTTCCGTAGAAATCACCGGTGCGCACCCGGTGGCGCCGCCGAGCCAAAGCGCCACGGCGATCAGGGTTGGGAACCGCTTCATCGGATCGTTCTCCAGTAAGGGGTGAACTTGAACTCGGGCGCCGGTCAACGATGCCGCTGCCGGGACTCGGCACTTTGAGCCGATCGGCGGTCCATTGGCGGCGGCAAGGCAGTTCCGGTAGCTGCCGGGTGCTGCCGGGTGCTGCCATATAGTCCTTTTAAAATATAGCAGGAAATGGCAGGATTGGCCGCGATTTTTGTCGGCCGGCGGGTAGGGCGGCAGGGTTGGTGACGCTTGGCGCCGCTCGGCCGCGGCACCATGCGGGCGGTCGTCGTCGCCGCCGGTTGAACGGTTAAGACCCCCGGAGTTTGTCCATGAACCCAGTGCTGCGAATGTTGCAAGCAAGGATCGGCCGGCCGCCGGGTCCCAGAGCGGCGCCCTTCACGCGCTGGCTTCAGGGGGTGATCCGCGGCGTCGAGGAGGGCGCGGTGAGCGTCGAATTCCTGGTGCGCGACGACATGACCAACCCGGCGGGACTGCTCCACGGCGGAGTCCAGGCGGCGATGATCGATGAAGTCATCGGGATGACGGTGGCTTCCCTCGGCGCCGACACCTTCTTCGTTTCGGTGAACCTCGCCATCGATCATCTCGGCCAGGCCCGAGCGGGCGACACGGTGCGCGCCGCCGGCCGCATCCATCGCGCCGGCCGCAAGGTGATCAATGCCGGTTGCGACCTCATGGACCCGACCGGGCGCCTGATTGCCCGCGGCAGTTCAAACCTGCTCAAGACCACCATGGTGCCGGATTACATCACTCGATTGCAGGCACGGGAACGCGAGGCGACCGATGAGTGAAGGAAATGCCGTTGTGGGCCGGTTTGGGATGAGATCCATCCTTCGCAAATGCGGGCAGGATGCCCGCGGTCCCAGGAAAAAGTCCACAAGAAGCGAGGATCTCCGCCGCCTGGCAAGGGCGAACGGGCCGAGTCGGGCGGCCTGCGGGCGGCGCAGCGGGAGCACCGGATGATCGGCACCGCCATCAATGTGGGCGCCATTGCGATTGGAAGCCTGATCGGCGTGGGCATCGGTTCGCGGCTCAGCGAAGACATCCAGACGACGGTGGTGAGCGGTCTCGGGATCGTGTGCACCCTCATCGGGATCAAGATGGGGCTGGGCACCGAGAATGTGCTGATGCCCATGGGCGCCATGCTCATCGGGGCGGTGGTGGGCGAACTGGCCGGCATCCAGTCCGCGTTGGATCGGCTCGGCCGCGGGCTGCAACGGCTGTGCGCCGGGTCCGGGCCGTCGCGGATCGGGGAAGCCTTCGTCACCGCCAGCCTGATATTCTGCATCGGCCCCATGGCCATTCTTGGTTCGATCCAGGACGGTCTGCGCGGCGATTTTCAACTGCTGGCCATCAAGTCCATGCTCGACGGTTTCGCCGCCGTTGCCTTCGCCGCCACCCTCGGCTGGGGCGTGCTGCTGTCGGCACTGAGCATCCTGGTGGTGCAGGGCGGCATCACCCTGTTCGCCGAAGTGCTCGACCGGATCCTGACCGAGCCCATGATCACCGAGATGTCGGCTACCGGTGGCCTGATCGTCATGGCCATCGGGATCAAGCTGCTCAAGCTCAAAGACCTTCGCATCGCCAGCTATCTCCCGGCGCTGGCCATGGCACCCGCCATTGTCTGGTTGCTGCCGCTGCTCCGCGATTGGTTGCCGTGAACCCCGACGGTTCGGCCTCTCATAGCGCAACCGAGCAATACTGCCAAGCCGGCCCGCCGGCGACGGATGCGGTTGACAGGATCAACCCGAGCCCATACAAGTATCCGCGGATCGCCGCGCGGTTCCGGTCGCGGCACCCTCAACAGGCGCGGCGCGAACCGAGCGCCGTCACCCAACCGGTTAGCGAAGGAGTCTGTTTCATGCGGACCGCACAGTTTCCCGAGCACATCCGTGGTTATCTGGAACCGCCGCCGAGCGGCAACTATGTCTACCGTTGCACCCACTGCGAGCGGCAATTCGGGATCGAGCAACTGCTTTACACCTGCCCCGAATGCCGAGCGGTACTCATGCTCGAGGACCTCGAATGGGACCGGCTGCGCCGGGTGCCGGGGCCGCTCTGGCGGGAGATCTTCGACTACCGGGCGATGCTCAGGCGACCGGCGCTGAAGGGCGTGTACCGCTACCGGGAACTGCTGGGTTCCATTATCCCGCTCGAGTGCGTGGTTTACCTGGGCGAAGGCCACACGCCGGTGGTGGAAGCCAACAGCCGGGTCCGCGACTGGGCCGGACTGCCGCTTTATTTCAAGAACGACGGTCAGAACCCCAGCGCATCCTTTAAAGACCGGGGCATGGCCAGTGCCTTCAGCTACCTCAATACCCTGACCAGGCAGCAAGGCCTGGCCGATATCCTGGCGATCTGCGCCTCCACCGGCGATACCTCGGCGGCGGCCGCGCTCTATGCCTCTTATCTGACCGCCGGGATCAAGTCGGCGGTGCTGCTCCCGCACGGCAAAGTCACCCCGCAGCAACTCGGGCAGCCGCTCGGGGCCGGGGCCAGAGTTCTGGAAATCCCCGGGGTGTTCGATGACTGCATGAAGGTGGTGGAACACCTGGCCGAACACTATCCGGTGGCCCTGATGAATTCCAAGAACGCCTGGCGCATTCTCGGGCAGGAATCCTACAGCTATGAAATCGCCCAGGATTTCGACTACGATGTGAGCCGGCTGGTGGTGACCGTGCCGATCGGCAATGCCGGCAATATCACCGCCGTTCTGATGGGTTTTCTCAAGCTCCACGATCTCGGGATCATCACCGAACTGCCGCAAATCCTCGGGGTCCAGTCGGAGCACGCCAATCCGGTGTATCTCTATTACCTCGAGCCGGACCCGCGGCGGCGTGCCTTCCACCCGGTCACGGTGCGCCCCAGCGTGGCCCAGGCGGCCATGATCGGCAATCCGGTATCGATGCCGCGGGTGATGCGGTTGGTGGAACGCTATCGCGGCCTGGCCGGGGAAGCGTCGGTGCGGGTGATCGAAGTGAGCGAACAGGAAATCATGGACGCCATGCTGTTCGCCAACCGCAACGGCCATGTCGCCTGCACCCAGGGCGGCGAATGCCTGGCCGGGATCCGCAAGGCGGTCGCTGATCGGATCGTGGCGAAAGAGGCCTGGGCGGTGCTCGACGCCACCGCTCACGCGCTCAAGTTCGCGGTGTTTCAGGAGCGCTATTTCAACGATGCGTTCGAACCGGAATTCGAGGTGGTGCCGAAGAAGGAACTGCAAAATCGGCCGACCCTGGTTGACCCCGGCGCCGGCGTGCCGCTCCCGCAGCCGGGGCGACCGCTGGGTCCGGAAGCCTTTCAGGTGTTTGTCGAGGCGACGGCCAAGACCATTGCGCGCATGCTCGAACTGTGAGGAGTTAGCAAATCATGATCCCGGGTTTGATGGCCTACAAGGATAAATTTCCGCAGGTTGGCGCCGATGTCTACATCGCTCCCGGCGCCTGGGTGATCGGTGATGTGGTGATCGGCGACCGGGCCGGCATCTGGTTCAACACGGTGGTGCGCGGCGACGAAAATTATATTCACATCGGTGAAGACACCAATATCCAGGACAATTCGGTGCTGCACATCACCGGCGAACGGTTCCCGCTGGAACTCGGCCGGCGGATCACGGTCGGCCATCGGGCGGTGGTCCACGGCTGCGTGGTGGAAGACGATTGCCTGATCGGGATGGGGGCGATCATTCTGGACGGTGCCCGGATCGGCCGTGGTTCGGTGGTGGCGGCGGGATGCCTGGTGCCGCCGGGCTTTGTGGTGCCGCCGGAATCGCTGGTGATGGGGGTGCCGGCGGTGGTGAAGAAGCCGGTGGGCGAGCGCGAACGGGAACTGGTGAAAATGAGCGTTCAGCACTACCTGGGGCTCAACAACGATTATCGGCTGGCGGAACAGTTGCAAAACGACCTGCATGTGCGCGGTTTCCTGCGCTGAGCGCCGGAGTTGGTTGCCTTTTCCGCGCAGTCGAACCGGCTGCGGGAGCGAAGGTTTAAGGACGCTGCGGTGACTGCGGGTCGCGAATCGGGACGGCTAACTCCAGCAGTGGCTGCTGGCAATCCGCAGTGGTTCGGTGGCGGCCGGCGGCACCGAATTGAGCAGGATGCCCCGCTGCGCCAATTCCGCGGCGGCGCTCTGGAATTGTTCCCGGGAGCCGTTCCAGAGCGGGATCAAGGTTTCCGAGTTGGGCGCTTCCACCCCCACCGTATGGGCACAGATAAGGATATAAAGGGAAGTGGCCTCGACGCTCAGTTTCAGATCGAAAATTGCTCGGTCCATGATGGTTATCCCTCCTGCCCGGGGGTGCATCCCGGGGCGTATTGACTGCGAACGGCTCTGGTCTTGCCCATGGACTGGTAGCAGTCGGCCGGTCCGGTGTCAATTGCAGGTTCCAGCCGGTGGTGTTATACCGGTTTAGGGTGAGATTTTGTATCACCAAGTGCGGGCAAGATGCCCGCGCTCCCAGGAAAGAGCCCACAAGAAGTGAAGGATTTCATCCTCAACGAGTATGGTAGCTGGTCGCGGTCGTTTGCCCCGCGTGGGCTATCCGAGAGGGAGAAAGGGGTGCGGGGTCTTTCATGAGTGCGGTGATCAGCATCGGCAAGCACTGCGGCGAATGCCTCGATCGCCTCATCGTGACCACGGCGAAAGCCAGTGGTGCCCCACTCGAAAGGCAGCGCCGGGCGCTCGCCCGTGCCCGAAAAATTATGGCGCGCCTCCGCGACCGGCCGCTCAGTCCGGCCCGCCTGGCCAATCGCTTGCACCCGGTGATCGGTGCCATCTGCCGCAACCGCGATCCGTTCCGAGCCCGTAAGCAAATCGAAACGCAAGTGGCGCGCCGGATCACGGCCCGATCATGCCCCGGCGAGGCAGATGGAATACGCGAGTTGATGCGATTTTCGGCGCTCGGCAATGCGATCGACTTCTTTCGCCCGATCGATCAGTTGGAACACTGGTTGCGGCGGCCTCCGGATTTCGGCCGCGATCATCTGGAGCAGTGGGAACAGCGATTGCGGGGTGGGCCCCGGACCCTGCTCTGGCTGGCGGACAATGCCGGAGAGGTGTTCTTCGATCAGCCGGTGCTCGCTCACCTGGCTCGCCGGGGGCATCGGGTGGTTTACGCGGTGAAGCACGGCCCGGTGCAAAACGATTTGACCCTGGCGGACCTGCGCGGCCTGAATTTGGATCTGGCGCCGGTTACGGTAATGAGCACCGGGGCGGCGACCGTGGGGCTCGAACTGGAACGGGCCTCCGCGGAATTCGGCGAGCTTTTTCGCGCCGCCGACCTGATCGTCGCCAAGGGCATGGGCCATTTCGAAACGCTCTGGGGCCGCCGCGACCCCCGGGTGTTGTTCCTGTTCATGGTCAAGTGTGTTCCGGTGGCCGCGGCGGCCGGGGTTGACGTTGATCGACTGGTGGCGGTGTTCGAACCGGAGTCGCCCCGGTCCCAGGTGCAACTGGAACGAGGTTGGGCCTTGAAGGAATTGACGACGGCAAGGAGTAGATTCGGTGAGTAATGACCCATTTGATTATGAGCAATGGAAAAATGAACTTGAAGCAGTATGGCGAAGAATCCCGAAGGCTTTTCGGACGGGTGCATCCGTGCAGCGGACCCTGCAGTGTCACCTTTACGGCAAACTCAGCCAACTGGGACTGCAAGTGGTGCCCGACTTCAAACCGCCGCGCATGCCGGAACGGCCGGTGGATCTCATTGCGCTCAACGACGACGGGCGGATCGTGTGCGCGATCTGCCTCGATACCCTGGTGACACTCTACGCCGTGAAGAGCTTGAGTGCCTTCGATGCCGAACGGAAGGTGATCCTCACCACCGGGCATCTGGAAAAGAAGGTGCGGGAGAGCCGGTTTTTCCTCAAGCCGGAGATTACCCATATCCACCTCAAGCCGTTCGGTGATCGGCTTTTGTAATCGTGTACTTGGGGAGGCCTAACCGAGGGAATCCGGGCCGGTTCCGCAATGGGTTCTTTGTGCCTTTCGTAACAATCGAGAAACAATACACAATCCCCTTGACATCCGGCACCGGCAGTGGCACTAATCAAGCAAGGCTGAAATCTTTGTTACATTCATTTCACCAGGAGAGGAGGTTACCAAACCAGATTGGCGTGCCGGCGGCTTAGTCCGCATCCGCCCCAGCTTGGTCTTGCCGGCGGATAGTTCCCGATGGCACGGGAAAACCAGAGTGTGCGTGGTACCCATTGGTCGCAGGTGAATATCAGGTTACCTGACACCGAGGGTGGGGGGGGGTGCGGTTACCGCCCGGAAAGGAGGTGCAACGACACATCGTTGGTTTCTAACAAGTTTTGCACTCTTATTCTTCTTGCTGATGTTTTTTGGTTGTTCTCGCTGACCTGATGATTCCGGGGCAACCGCCGTTACCAAAGCCGGTTGTTGAGGCGCGCCCGCTAGTCAGGTATAACGATTCCCGCGAAATTACCAGTGCCTGCACATTTGCTCTTCCGAATCGACCATCTCGCAAGATGGTCAGCCGTTGGTATCACGACATAGGCTACCGCCAGCCAACGGACCCGGCAATCATGGCTCAACACTTAAGCCATTTAACTTGCAGACTTTCTTTAACATTACTTATCTGGTTCCTCGATGGTTTCCTCGGGGCAGCCGCTTTCCATGGAGCGCGCCGGAAGGAGAGCGTTGCGGTGGCCGGTTGCAGACCAGCACCAGACCGGTTCATCGTTGGCATCCGAGGGTTGGCACTCAGCTCATACTGGATACAAGGAGTGATTCATGGCACAACCACTCGATAAAGTCCCAGGAAAAGCATGGGTAGTTGTATTTGCGGGTACGGCCATCAACCTGTGTTTGGGCATTCTCTATGCCTGGAGCGTGTGGAGTAAGGCGCTCATCAACAAGGACCTGGCCGGGCAACCGATCACGGATGCCCTGAACGTGGGGTGGACGTATCTCAGCAACGCCGATGCGGCGACGCCCTTTTCCCTGTGTGTTATCATCTTTGCCTTGCTGATGATCCCTGGCGGTCGTATTCAGGATAAGTACGGCCCCAAGGTCGGCGCGATCACGGGCGGTCTCTTTCTGGCGGTCGGCTGCATCATTGCCGGCGCGATGAAGAGTTACACCGGTCTGATTGTTGGTTTTGGGATCTTCGGCGGGATCGGCATGGGCATCGGCTATGCAGCCCCCACCCCGGCGGCCCTGAAATGGTTCGGACCCCACAAACGCGGCTTGATTGCCGGTTTGGTGGTCGGCGGCTACGGCGGGGCGGCGCTCTATGTCAGCCCCCTCGGTGCCTATTTGCTCAAGGCCGGTGGCATTTCCTACAGCTTCTACGTCTTGGGCATTCTGTTTGCCGCGGTCACCATCATTGCCGGATCACTGCTGGCCTGGCCGCCGGCGGGTTACGTTCCGCCCGCGGCCCCGGTTAAAGCCGGTGCGGCACCTGCTCCGGTCCTGACCAAGGTGGATTGGGCGGCCGGCGATATGATGCAGACCTGGCAGTTTTATGCCCTGGTGCTCATGTTCGTCGGCACCACCCAATCGGGCCTGATGATCATTTCCATCGCTGCTCCGCTGCTTGCCGGCGCCGCCAAGGGCGTCGAGTTTTTCACTTCGAATGCCTGGATCCTGGCGTCTTTCGGCGGCGCGATCAACGCCCTGGGCCGGGTGGGTACCGGCATGTACTCGGATAAGATCGGCCGCTCCAACGCCTACAACTTGAATTGCATCGTATCCGCACTCTGCCTGTTCCTGATGCCCAGCATCGTGGCGTCCAAGAACCTGTTCTTCCTGTTCCTGGCAGTGGGTATTGCCTACTGGCAGTATGGCGGCGGGCTCGCCCTGATGCCCAGTTTCACCGCCGACTTCTTCGGTCCCAAGAACCTGGGCTTCAACTACGGCTTGGTGTTCATCGGCTGGGGTCTCGGCTTCTTCATGGCCAAGGTCGCCGGTATTATCAAAGACAAAGTCGGAAATTACGACATGGCGTTTTATCTGTCCGCGGTCGTGTTGGTCATTGCGGTGGTTCTGTGTGCCGTTACCAAACGGCCACAGCTAGCGTCGGAGAGAGCCTGAGCCATAACATCATGAATGGTTGAATGCGCCCCGGCGGGCGAGAGTTGCGCTTCCTTGCCTGCCGGGGTGGGCTTCCTCGGACACCGGATCTTCAAAGGCAGGAGGATTCTCATCTTCCTGCCTTTTCCATTCCCGTGAAAGAAAACTATTGGTGATGATGCCCATGCAAAGTTCTTTTGCCATTCCTTTCCTGCTTACCCCTGGCCGGCTTGCAATCGACAGTGTGGTAACCTTTGTGGTATCCGCCCTGGTCGCCATCACCGTCAACGCGGAAGCGCAGGCATTTGCCGCCACCTTGTTCGGCGACGCCCGATCGGAAAGCAACGATCGTTTCCATTTCAACGCCTTTTTGCACCTGGATCTCTTTGGCGGCCTGTGTTTTTTGTTCGGTGGCTTCGGGTGGCCCCGTCGGATCGGCGTTGACGCCGGCAAGTTTCGCCATCCTCACTTCTATTCGGTCTTGACCAGGCTCGCGGGCCCGCTGGGCAATTTCCTGATGGCCAATATCGCCGGCAGTATCATCTGGCTGTTTACCGTTATGGAATTTGATCCGCGGGTTTTTAAAATGCTCATGGGCGTCAATCTGATGGTGGGGGTGGCCAACCTGATCCCCATTCCGCCGCTGGCGGCGGGGGAAGTCCTGAGCGCCCTGGGCTTTTACGGAGGCCCCGGTCCGCAGGCGAAACTCGAGCGGATTGGGCCGATTGCGGTACTCGCTCTGGTTGCTGTCGATCGGCTGGCCGGATTGGATTTTCTTGCTTCGGTTATGACCCCTCTGGTCGTATCCCTGGCGGATATGATCGAGATCTAGACCGCCCCACTGCCGTGGCGCGCGGACCCAAGACCAAGACCAAGACCAAGATCTTGACAGGATTGACAGGATTGACAGGATGACCGAGGTTACGGCTCATTGGGTTGATCCTTTCAATAAGCTCAGGTCGCTGGCGCGCGGGATAATCAGGACGGAGCACCGGGCTCATGCCCTTCGATAAGGTAGTGGTGATCAATGCGGATGCGAACGAAGTGGCGTGCATTGCGCGGCTCACCGAGGACTTCGATGCCGGGATCCGGGTGTTGGATCTGGGCGACGATCTCGATGCGGCGGCCGCCGTTCTGGCTGACAGCGACGGACTGCGGCTGATCGTGGTGCGCATGAGCGTGGCCTTGGGGCGGGGGGACCAGGCGATCAAGCGGCTCCGCACCGCCATGGTGCAGCCGGTGCCGCTGCTGATCCTGATCCCGGCGGAACTGACCAGTCGCCTGCGCCAGTATCTTCGGGTCGGCGCCGACGATTATTGGGTATTGCCGCTGGACAGCGTGGCGTTCGGCTCACGCCTCATGGTGATGCTGGAATGGGGCCGGACCATGATGCGGAGCACGGCAGGCGGGGCGGCGGCCGGGGCAAGTTCGACCAAGCAGTCGGTTTCCCTCCGCCACAGGTTCGGCTTGTGGCTGCGCTCGCTGTTCGCTTCGGATGCCGGCGGCGCCGAAGGGACGGCACCGGAAAATATGGCGATCATCGGCGGCACCTGGGAAAAAGAGCGGCGGTTGGGCTTTGGCAGTTTCGGCGAGGCCTGGCTGGTCCGCTCGCGCCACGGTGGCGAGCAGGCGGTGGCCAAAATTCCTCATGACCAGAAGCTGAACACCAAGTTCCTCCAGGAAGGCGCTATTCTCAAGCGCCTGGCCCAGCATCCGAACGCGGTCAAATTGATCGAGGTGGTCAAGGAAGGCCGTAAGGTGATCCTCATTCAGGAGTATGTGGCCGGCTCGACCCTGCAGGAACTCATCGATCAGGGCATGGACGGGGCCGCCAAGGAAAGCGCCTTCCTGCAACTGGTGGAAGTGTTGGCCTGCGCCCATCGGGAGCACATCATGCACCGGGACATCAAGCCGGAAAACATCATCATCACCGAAGCCGGGGTGCTCAAGCTGCTCGATTTCGGCACCGGTAAAGACCTGGTGAAGCGCAGCATCAGCAGCACGGTGGTGGGCTCACGGCCGTACATGGCGCCGGAACAGATCATGGGCGGCAGTCGGGTGGCGAGCGACGTGTGGGCGCTTGGCGTGCTGCTCTATGCGCTGGCGACCGAATGCCTGCCATTCTATGCGGATAACGAAAAAGAGCTGATGGATTTGATCCTGGAGGTGGCGCCGGAGCCGGCGTGCAACCTGGAACCGGCGCTTCCTCCGGCGCTCAGCGAGATCATCATGAAGTGTCTGGTCAAGCACTGGCCGGACCGTTACCCCGACGCCGGCGCCCTAAAGGACGCGCTGCTGACGGCGTTTCCCGAATTCGGCGCGGGCGGCATTCTACCGTGAAGTGAATCTGTAGCCGCCCAAGGATGCAGAGACCAGAAGGTCCCATAGCCAGCCGGGAGCCGGTAGGTCGGGTTGCGACCAGCGGGAGCTACCCGACGGGCTCGGCAACGTTTCCAATCCACGCTCCCACGGCGTATTGTCAGGGAGTGCTCCGCA
>MNZR01000216.1 GCA_001873705.1 Syntrophobacteraceae bacterium CG2_30_61_12 | reverse complement strand
GCGACCATCCGGACCCGCTGCGGGTGGTGATGCTGTGTCTCTTCCACGATCTGGCCGAAGCCCGCACCGGGGACATGAACTACGTGAACAAGCAGTATGTGGCGGTGGATGAAGCGGGGGCCATCGCCGATCTGGCCAAGACCCTACCGTTTGGAAACGAAGTGGTGGAGCTGACGGCCGAATACCGAAGCGGGCAAAGCAGCGCGTCCCATTTGGCCCACGATGCCGATCAACTGGACCTGATTCTGGAACTCAAGGCCCAGCACGACCTGGGCAATCCCTATGCGGTCCGCTGGCTGCACTTCGCTCGCCGGCGCCTGCGCACCGAACTGGGGCAGAAGCTCGCCGCCCGGGTGGCAACCACCGATTCGTGCGACTGGTGGTTCGACGGCCACGACCACTGGTGGGAGCACCGGGATGGATCTGATCCGGCCGAACCAGATCGCCCTGAACCGGACCTGGCGGCAACCCACAACCCGACCAGCGGAACCGAACGAACAAGCTAATCGGCCGCGCCGAATCGCCACCCATTTTGAATTGCATCTGACCTCTGTTGACTGCCCCGCGGATGCGTGGCCCTGTTGCGCAAAAAGTTAGCGCTTCATGAGCTTTTCCCTTACCCAGCTTGGATTTCGGCGGCAATCGAGTACCGCGATAACCAGGATTTCCTGGTGAACGAGACTATAATAAACAGCGAAAGGGAACCGTTTGCAAAGAAGTCGATGATACCCCAAAACTACCCAGTGAATGCCTCCGAAATAGGAGAGTGAGTCGATATCAGAATAAAGCGAAGCCAGAAAATAGGAACCGAGACCTGTAGACTGACGTTCGTAGAAACGGTACCCGTCTTCCAGATCTGTCTCGGCCGCATCGAGGATCTTCACTTTCACGACACGTTCCTTTTGATTCTGTCTTTGGCTTCATCCCAATCGGAGATAGTTGCATTCCCGACGGCTAGGGCTTTTTCTCGATCCTTGAGAACTTCCTCATGCCAATCGGGTGCTTCCAATGTCTTATCTTGTCTAGCCAAGTCGTCCCAAATAGCTTCCATTAAATCAAGCTTTTGAGCGACTGTAAGCTTTGAAAGATGTAGATCAACTCTCTCCATGGTTTCTCCTTTCCGGGTCTTCAGCATCAACTGCTCACCACCGAATGCCCGATAAGCTTCTGCCAGGTATCGCTTTGCTCCATCGCATAGTGAAGCACCAGCCACGTATCTCCCTGAAGAAAAGAGGGCCATCCCTTGGCCGTTCCCGTCGCCGTTCAGGAGCTGGTTGCGAGAGCGAACCAATTCCTTCACCACTCAGCGCGACCAACGCTCCGCCCTGACGGGCCCACTACCAACGATGCCGCCTGATCGCGCGCGATCCGCGCGAACACGGTGCTCGCCTAACCTGCTCACCTCGGACCCAGCGGACCCAATCGCTCAGCGGTCGCCCACTCACTTTTTCTTCAGGCGATCGGTCAGGGACAGCACCTTGGAACCGCCTTCCGCCGCAGCCCCGCTTTTTTTGGCGGGTTCCTTCGGAAGCGCCGCCGGTTCGCTTTCTTCCTCCAGTTCCGCCGGCGGTTCCGGGGCCACCACCCGGGTGAGCCGAATCGGGCGCCCGCCCATGGTGAATTCTTCCCCGTTGATGTAGGGTTCGCGCAGGATCCAGGTGGTCACCATGAGCGGTACCTGCAGCACCAGCAGCTTCACCTGAAACCACTCCGGCTTCAGATCGCCGCTGATTTCCTCGATCCGGGCAAAAAACGTCGGCTCATTGTCCATGGTCACCAGGACCAGATCGCCTTCCATAGTCATCGCTCAAATTCTCCCAGGCGGTTGCACATCAGCCATCTCATCCACAATTGTAAACCAACCGAAAACAAAGTCGAACCGCAGAATATCGAATAGCGAATGTCGAATATCGAAGGAAGAGGAAAAAGATGAACCGCAGAATTGCGCGTTGGTGGGAAGGTCGAAACCTTCTGCGGTTCGATCTTCGTTATTCGATATTCGATATTCGTTTTTCGCTATCCGCCGTCCATTGGCGGAGGCGCGGCAGGGAGGCGGCGAAGGGGCGATCGAGCCAGGCTGTGAGGCGGCGCCAGGCGGTCGGGATGAAGTCGAGGAACAACGCTTTGCCCTTGACTTGGCCGAGGAACGCGAATGCTCCCAGCACCTGGAGATGGCGGCAGAGGCGGACCATTTCATAGTCGCGGATAAAGGTCTGGTGGTCGCATTGGAGAAAACCGGAAGCGCCGCGCCAGTAATAGTCCACCAGCCGATCCTGGAGCGGGTCCGGCAGCGCCATGTAGGGATCGAGCAGCAACGATGCCAGATCGTAGGTTGCGGGACCCCAGCGCATGCCCTGAAAATCCAGGAGACCCAATCGGCCGCGGTACACCATCAGGTTGCGGCTCTGGAAATCACGGTGCAGCACCTGGCCGGAACGGTGGCGCCCGGCCTGATCGGCGATCCGGTCGAAATCCGGCTGAAAATCGGCCGCATTCAAGGCGCCGCCCAGGTAGCCGTTGACGAAGGCGGTTCGGAAGTATTCCAATTCGCGATTGAACACGAATTCCGCGTTGTAAACGGCGCCGTCGAAACAGAATTCGGAAGAAAAGCGGGCCGGCACCCGCCGGTGCAGCCGCAGCAGCATCCGGATCACGGCCCGGTAGGCCTGCTCCAGGCGCGTCGGGGAACCCAACCGGGTAGCGAAGCTCTGCAAATGAAGGTTGCCCAGGTCTTCCATCAGAAAGCAGCCCGCTTCCGGCGCGGCCAAATGAAACCGCGGCACCGGCAGCCCCGTTCGCCGGAGCAACCCCCCGATGGCCGCGTAGGAATCGTTTTCATCGACGGCCGCCCCCGGTCGCCGAGGGGACACCAGGGCGATCAGCCGCCCCGATCGACCTTCCAGGCGGTAAAACCGGCGGTCCGAACCGTCGCCTTGGAGCAGACTCACTCGCCAGCCCGAGGTTGCGAAACCACCGCTGGCCAACGCCCACCGCAGCAGATCCGTCAGCTCTAGGGATTCAGGGGAGCGCACGCGCCGTCCTTTGCCATCGCCAGATCGTTAAGCTCACCGGACACCTGCGCGCCATCCGCCAGGATGCAGTTGCCGATCCGGCTCCGCGGCGCAATCCGCACTCCGTCCCAGGCAATCACGTTGGTCAGCACCGCCCCCGCTCCCACTTCCGTACCGTTACCCAGCACCACCAAACCGCCCAGTTGTGCTCCGGTACCGACCACACAACCCGGATCCAGCCGCCGCTGTTCACCGCAGGGCAACTCGGGCACCGTGCCGGGAACGGCCGCGGCCAATTCCCGGTTGAGGGCAAAATAGGCGGCGAGCGAACCCATTTCCCGCCAATACAGCCCAGGCTGAAACAGGGCATGGGGCGGCCGGCCTTGAGCGATGAGCTGCCGGTGGACTTGGAGGATATCGAGAAAACACCCGTCTGGAAAAGGCGCGAGGATGTGTGAATCGATGACGTGAATCCCGGTAAAGGCCAGCAATCGGAGTTCCGGCCGACCCGCTGCCAGCCTGAGGGCCGGAGCGCCGAATTCGACAATGCGGTCATCCGAGTCCACCGCCACGTTGTTGAACGGCGGACAGTCGTGCACCAGCAGGCTCGCCGGCGCCATCGATCGAGCATGGGCCTCGAATAGTCGCTCCAGATCGGCATCGCAGAGGATATCGCCATTCACCACGACCAATGGGCCATCGCCCAGGGCCGGAAGGGCCTTGCGGAGTCCGCCGCCGGTTCCCAGCAGGTCCTGTTCCACGCTCACCGTTACCGGGAAGGGCCAGGCCCGCTCGGCCACCGCCGCGCGCAACCGATCCCCCAGGTGAAACGCGTTGATCACCAGAGCGCGGCAGCCGGTTTGGGCGAGCCGTCGGCGCCAGTAATCGAGCATCGTTGTTCCCAGGATCGGCACTAGTACCTTGGGCCGCGCCAGGGAAAGGGGCCGCAACCGAGTCGCCAGCCCGGCCGCCAGCAGCATCACGCGCATGGGTCCCCCGCGCTGCCCAAGGGCGGTCGAAGTCGCATCGGGTCGGAAGCTATCGATCGAATGGTCGTTACCTCTTCTCGACTGATGGATCCGCCGTCAAAGCCAGGTCGATCGGTTTCATATTTCGTGAATGCCTTACCATCCATCG
>MNZR01000375.1 GCA_001873705.1 Syntrophobacteraceae bacterium CG2_30_61_12 | reverse complement strand
AGCGAACCGCCTAAAAGCGAACCGCCTAAAAGCGAACCGCCTAAAAGCGAACCGCCTAAAAGCGAACCGCCTAAAAGCGAACCGCAGAATATCGAATATCGAATATCGAATGTCGAAGGCAAGAAACTGAAATGCGAACGCCTAAAAGCGAACCGCGGAATATCGAAGAAGCCTCCGCACTTCTGCGGTTCGATATTCGATATTCGATATTCGCCTTTCTCTTCCACTTCTGCGGTTCGATATTCGACATTCGATATTCGACATTCGCTTTTCTCTTCCACTTCTGCGGTTCGATATTCGATATTCGACATTCAATATTCGCCTTTCTCCCCCACTTCCGCGGTTCGATATTCGATATTCGATATTCGTTTTTCGTTTTTCGTACGCCTCTCTTGCGCTTCCAAGCGGGTTCGGCTTATGATCAGGGTGCCGTCATGGGGATCGCACCGCACCTGCCTGGACAAGGACGCCATGAAGGTCGTTATGTTTTATGCGCCGGAGTTCTGGTATAAGACTTACCAAAAAATTCTGGTGGATGCTCCCGATCTGGACCGGGAACAAACCTGTCGCGCGGCGGTGGTCATTTTCTATCAGGCGGAGGAACAGGACCTCGGTCGGGAAGACAAGGTGATCACCAAATGGGTCAAGAACGCCAAATGGCTGGCCCGCAAGTTTCAGAGCCGGACCATCGTGCTCCATTCCTTCAACCACCTGTCCGCCAGCAAGGCCCCACCGGAACTGGTGCGACCGATGGTGGAACAGGTACGCGGCCGCCTGGAGCGGACCGGGTTTGAAGTGGTGGAAACTCCGTTCGGCTACCTCAACGAGTGGAAAATCCACGTCGCCGGCCAGTCGCTGGCCAAGGTGTTCAAGCAACTCTGAGCGGAGGGGGATGCGGCCATGCAACAGTTACTGGTGGCTTTGGACGGGACTCCGGGGTCCCTCAAGACTATCCCGTACCTGGCCCGCACCTTGCGCGGCAATGACCAAATTCGGTTGTGGCTGTTTCACGTGCTGGCGACCGCCTCGCCCAATCTGTTGAAAAAAGAAGAGGTCCAGTGGATCGAGCAGATTCAGGAAGACCAACCGCATCTCAGCGGCTATTTCTGGACCCGTCAAGACGAAGACAAAATGAACCGGGCCTTTCAGCAAGCGACCAAGTTGCTCTTGCAGAACGGTTTTTCCGAACCGCGGATCAAAACCTGGTTTGGAGTGGAATCCAACGAGACGGCCCGAGTCATCCTGGAACAGGCGCAAGCCCTCGGCTGCGACACCATTGTTTTGGGCCGCCGTGGACTCAGTCGGGTGAAGGAGTTTTTTCTTGGCAGTGTGTCAAAATCGGTGCTCGCCCAGGCCCGCGGCCTGACCATCTGGGTGGTCGACGAGTAGGACCGTGCCGGATATGGCCGCGATCCCGGAACAGCGCGTCGAGAATCCGCAAGCCTGACCGAACACCTCGCCCAACAGCGCGATGGTTTTATGGAAGCTCGTATCCAGCCGCTTTGTTCGGGCTTTATGCTTGGCGAGCGGCAGATTGTTCCGATGATTCCAACGTGTAATCCCTGGGCTGAACGTACAGGCGCGAGCCGCCGCGATCGCCCAGGGCACCTGAAAGCCGGCAAAGGAGATTCGCATGGAAACCATCAGCATGAAGAAAATCGCTTTTTGCACCGACTTTTCCGACAACGCCGATGCCGCCTTTCGGGTGGCGAAAGACCTGGCCTGGCGTTACGGCGCCCACCTGCATATCGTTCATGTGCTGGTGAGCTTTTCCATGGCGCCCATTCGAGAAGTGTATGTGCCGATCGAAGTGGATGCCAAGTTCGTGGAGCAGGCGACGGAAGCGGCCAGGGCCACCATCGAGGAGCGGTATGTGGGTCAACTGAAGGAAAAACAGCCGCATTCCATTGAACTGCTGAGCGGTTACCCGGCGTCGGAAATCAAAGCCTACGCCGAGCGGGAAGCGATCGATCTGATCGTGATGGGCTCCCGCGGCCTCACCGGTCTGGCGCACGTGCTGTTCGGCAGCACCGCCGACCGGGTGGTGCGCAAGGCGCCCTGTTCGGTACTAACGGTGCGACTGTCGCACCAGGCATAAGGGAGCGCTCCGAAATCTCATCGTTTCGGTGCGCTGCGCTGATCGAGAGCGCTCGCTCCCACTCGAAATGACCGTTGTCGGAGCAGTTCCCGGGCAACCCACGAAGGCAACCAACGGCGGCGCGATGAGCGATTGCGAGCCGCTGGAACGGAAAGGAAACGCCGGCGCAATGAATGCGATTCAGCCGATTTTGGTCACCGGGGCGGCAGGTTTCATCGGCTTCCACCTGAGCCGACGCCTGCTGGAAATGGGCCGCACGGTGGTGGGCCTGGATAATGTCAACGATTATTATGACCCGAACCTCAAGCAAGCTCGTCTCAGCCTGCTCACCGACCACCCGCGGTTCCAGTTCCACCGCCTCGATCTCCAGAACCGGGCGGCCATGGAAGCCCTGTTTCAAGCCCATTCCTTCAGTTGCGTGGTGCATCTGGCCGCGCAAGCCGGGGTCCGCTACAGCCTCACCAACCCGCACGCCTATCTCGACAGCAACCTGAGCGGCTTCCTGAACATCCTCGAAGGCTGCCGGCACCACGGGGTTGGGCACCTGGTGTTCGCCTCATCCAGTTCGGTTTACGGAGCCAACACCCGAATGCCCTTTTCCGTGCACGACAACGTGGACCATCCGGTTTCCCTTTACGCCGCCACCAAAAAGGCCAATGAACTGATGGCCCACACCTATGCCCATCTGTACCGGCTGCCCTGCACCGGGCTACGTTTTTTTACCGTGTACGGCCCCTGGGGACGGCCGGACATGGCGCTGTTTCTGTTCACCCGGGCGATCCTGGCCGGAGATCCCATCCAGGTGTTCAACCACGGCCAAATGCAGCGGGATTTCACCTACATCGACGACATCGTCGAAGGGGTGGCGCGGGTCATGGGGCGAACCCCCGAACCGGATCCCCTCTGGCGGGGCGAGCAGCCGGATCCGGGCGGCAGCACCGCACCCTATCGGATCTACAATATCGGCAACAACCAGCCGGTGGCTTTGCTGGAGTTCATCGCCACGTTGGAATCGTGTCTGGGGATGACCGCGAAAAAGGAATTCCTGCCGCTGCAACCGGGCGATGTACCGGCCACCTATGCGGATATCGAAGATCTCCACCGGGATTTCGGCTTTCAGCCGAAAACCCCGATTGCCGAAGGGATCCGCCGCTTCGTCGCCTGGTATCGTGAGTACTACCAAAGCTGAATGGGCGGCGGGTTCGGTCACCAGGGGTAAAATCGATCGGTGCCGGTGAGCACTTCGCAGCCGGTAGCGGTCACCCGCACCATGTTTTCCAGTCGGACCCCGCCGAAACCAGGGAGATAGATCCCGGGTTCCACGGTGACCACCATGTTTTCTTCCAGCACCATGCGGCTCTGCTTGCCGAAACCGGGCTTCTCGTGCACCGCCAGCCCCACCCCGTGGCCCAGGCCATGGCCGAAATGATCGCCGTAGCCGGCGTCCTGAATCAGTTTGCGGGCGATGGCATCGATTTCATGGGAATCCCGTCCGGCCCGGATCGCATCTTGGGCCGCCAGTTGGGCTTCGCGCACCACCCGGTAAATTTCCCGCAGGCGCGGCGGTGGTTCGCCGTCCACCCAGGTGCGGGTCATGTCGCTGCAGTAGAGGTTCAGCCGGGCGCCCACATCGAGGATCACCGATTCCCCGGGAGCGATCAGCCGCTCCGACGGTGCCGCATGGGGCAAGGCCGCGTTGGGACCGGCGGCCACGATCGGCGGGAACGATACCGCCTGAGCCCCGGCCATTCGAATCCCGCTTTCAATCTCCCAGGCCACCTCGCGTTCGCTGCGACCCGGACGCAGGTTTTCCCAGATCGTATCGAACACGGAATCGGTGAGCGCGATCGCGGCCCTGATTTTGTCTATTTCTTCCGGTTCCTTAACCAGCCGCAGTTTTTCCACCAGGCCGTCGATGCCCACCAGCACCCCATCGGCGTGGGCGGTCCCCAGGGCCCGCTCGATTTCACCGTATTTTTGATGGGTCAGAACG
>MNZR01000166.1 GCA_001873705.1 Syntrophobacteraceae bacterium CG2_30_61_12 | reverse complement strand
GGATCCCGAACAATACTTCCGGCGCCTGCAGGACGCCGTGGGCGGTCCGCCGGCTGCCGTCCGCCGGGGCCGGAGAGACGAGCAAGATGGGTCCGGGGGAGAACCGGCCATCTATTTGGTGGTGGAAAAGATCCTGGGCGGGGACGAACGGCTTCGGCGCACCTGGCCCGTTCACGGGACCACGGGCTACGAATTCGCCAATCTGGTGAACGGCCTGTTCGTGGCCGCTCGCAACCGCAGCGCGATGGACCACATCTACACCTGGTTCCTGACTCGGCGGCCCGACCACGGCGAACTCCTTCACAGATGTAAGAAGCTCATCATGAAAACCGCTCTCGCCAGTGAACTCAACGTCCTCGCTCACCAACTCGACACCATCTCTGAATCCAACCGCCATTTCCGCGATTTCACCCTCACCAACCTGCGCGAGGCGCTGACCGAGGTTATCGCCTGTTTTCCCATCTACCGCACCTACGTGACCCGCGACGGGGCGGCCCCGGAGGATTTGGCCTGCGTGAAGCAGGCGGTGGCCGCGGCACGCAGCCGCAGTCGAGCCGAAGACCTGAGCGTGTTCGACTACGTTCGTGCCGTGCTCACCCAGGAATTCACCGATCCGGGTGACGAAAACCCGGCCGGACCGGCTCCCGACAACCCGGAGCCGGCTTTGCAACCTTCCGCCGCGCCGGCCTTCAAGGAAGCGGCCCGCCGGTTCACCATGAAATTTCAGCAATACACGGCCCCGGTCATGGCCAAGGGGATGGAAGACACCAGTTTTTATATTTACAACCGGCTGCTTTCCCTGAACGAAGTGGGTGGCGAACCGGAAAAATTCGGGCGTTCCCTGGACGAATTCCACCGACTCAACCAGGAACGGCTGGCTCTCTGGCCTTACGCCATGCTCAACACTTCAACCCACGATAGCAAGCGCGGCGAAGACGTTCGGGCGCGAATCAACGTGCTTTCGGAAATCCCGGATCCGTGGCGGGAAAAGCTGCGCAGCTGGAGCCGCATCAATCGTTCCCGCCGGACCCGCGGCGCCGAAACTTCGAGGCCTGACCGCAACGATGAATACGCTCTGTATCAAACCCTGGTGGGGAGCCTCCCACTCGATGCCCGCGAACCCGCCGCCCTGGAAGCCTATCGGTTACGGGTCGAAGCCGCATCGATCAAGGCCGTTCGGGAAGCGAAAGTGCACAGCAGTTGGATCACCCCGAATCCCGCATACGAACAGGCGCTGTCCAGGTTCCTCGATCAAATTCTTCGGAATCCGGCGGACAATCCGTTTTGGGAGGATTTTTTCCCGTTCGCCGAGCGGCTTGCCCACTTCGGCATGCTCAACAGCGTTGCCCAGACGCTCCTCAAGCTCACCGTTCCGGGGGTTCCCGATCTTTACCAGGGCAACGAAATCTGGCGCTACTGCCTGGTGGACCCCGACAACCGGCGCCCCGTGGACTTCGATCGGCGCAGGCAACTGCTGGACCAGGTGCGGACCCGGGACGGCGAAGGGGAAGCCGATCGGGCGCAACGCTCAGCCGAACTCGTCCACACCATGGAAGACGGCAGGCTGAAGCTCTACGTCACCTGGAAAACGCTCCGATTCCGCCGGCGGGATCCGGATCTGTTTCGAACCGGTTCTTATCAACCCCTGGTGGTGAAGGGTGCCCGGAAGGAACACGTCTGCGCCTTCGCGCGCGGGCAAGGCGAGCGCACGATCCTGGTCATCGTCCCCAGGTTCTTTGCAACGCTTTTAGGCTTCGAGCATGATCCCAGGACCTGGAATGCCTCCGCCTGGGAAGACACCAGGGTGGAACTGCCCCGAGATCTCAGCGGCAAATCATTCGGAAACATCTTCACCGGTCGCGTGATCGAAGCGAATAGGGAGAACTCCGGGTGGCTGCTCTCCGGCGTGCTCAAGCACTTTCCCGTGGCCCTGCTGGCAAGTGTCTGAACCTGTTCACGCAAAGGCGCAAAGCCCGCAAAGAATTCCGGGCGATCCATGCCTGGCTCATCGATCCTGTGCTCGAGACGTTGGAAGTCTTCCGGCTTGAATCCGGAAGATGGGTCGTCCTGGGAGTATACACCAAGTCAGCCAGGGTACATGCCGAGTCCTTTTCCGACCTAGATCTGAATCTTGGTCTGCTCTGGCTTGAGCCGGGACCCTGATCGGGATTCCGATACGGCGAGCCGGCACGGTCTGGTGGCCATCCTTTTGGTTTTTCGGACGCCTGGTTCCGTGCCGCTGTGGCTGGCTTCGTGCGGGACCTTCCAATCACCCTCATGGCTGGTGTTCCCTTGAAGGGGAGAGATTCATGCCAACCGTTTCGATGTTTTACGGGATCATCATCCGGATGTACTTCGCCCCGGGTGAGCACGCACCGCCCCATTTCCATGCCTACTATGCGGAGCACAAAGCCACGGTGGATATTCGTACCTGTGAAGTGATGGAGGGCGACCTTCCTGGAAAACAGACGAAACTTGTCCTGGCATGGGCGGAACTGCATCAGGACGAATTGATGGCAGACTGGAGATTGCTGATGAATGGGGAAGAACCATTCAAGATTCAGCCTCTCCAATAAGGAGAACAGCAATGTATCCATCAGTGAAGGAAGTTACCGCCGGTACTGACTATGTGCTTTCAATTGTCTTCAACAACGGCGAGCATGGTGTCCTGGACATGAAGGAATTTTTGGATTTCGGCATTTTTCAGCGAATTAAGGATTATGATGCTTTCAGACGAGTTCGAGTGGCATTTGACACCATTGAATGGGACTGTGGGGTTGATCTTGATCCTGAGTTTGTTTACGCAAGATGCAAGGCCGCCGGGACCGCACCACCAAGCGCTGAAGCCGACCAGCAAACGGCTGAGCGTCTTGGGGAGTCCCTGGCGTAATGGCTGCGGTGGGCGGCGGCTTATCGTGGCGTTGCCGTTGCTGGTGCTGATGCAGACCTGGTTCCCGGCGGTCTGGATGAATGCGACATAATAAACCGGAGCCGGATCAGCCCCTGGACCGCCGCGCCCCAGCGCGGCGTTTTTCAGCTGGTTTACCGAAGCGCAACGAAGCCCCCGCCATCAAGTGGTGCGGCGCAACCCGAGCAGCCGTTCGGCGAATTCGGCAAAGCCCTCGCCGCCTTCCCGGGAACACACATAGGCCGGGGGCCGGCGCATGCGGTCGAGAAACGCCCTGACGTTGGCCACCCCGATGCTCACCGGAAAATAGCCGAACATGGGTTCGTCGTTGGGGGAATCGCCCAGATAGGCGAACCGGTCTTTGGCTTGGTCCAGATCGAGTGCCAGGCGTTCGGCGGCGAAGCGTTTCACCATGTCCAGCTTGTTGTAGGCACCGAACCAGCCGTTGACGTGAATCGAGGACACCTTGCAGACGGCGCCGTGGGCTTCGAAGATGCGGCAGATCCGGTCGATCGCCGCCGGGGGCAGAGCGGGCACATCCTCGCAATAATCGATGGCCAAATCGGCTTCCCGGTAGTGCTGATCGCTCGCCACGGCGGTGCCGGGAACGGCCGCCAGGATCTCCCGCCGGATTTGGTCCAGCCGCCGACGTTTTTCTTCCCGCACCGGGGCCGGGTCCAGAAACCGCTGCTTCAGTTTGCGTTCCGCTGCATCGAAGTAAAAATAAAACGCGCCGTTTTCGCCGACCACCGCGTCCACCGGCCACATCCTTGCCAGGTGATCGCACCAGCCGGCGGGCCGCCCGGTGACCAGGATGGTCTTGAAGCCGGCAAGTTTGAGGTCCCAGAGCGCGGTGAATGAGCAAGCCGGGATCTTGCCCCGGTGGGTGAAGGTGTCGTCGAGATCGAAGAAGACCCCCTCGATCCGTTGCAAAACGGCGGGGCTCGGCGGTTCCGTTGAAACTAGGGAGGTCACGGCGGGATGTCCTTTCCGTCCGGTTTGGGATGAGATCCTTGGTTGGAAAGAGCGGGCAGGATGCCCGCGCTCCCAGGTAAGTGCCCTTGATTGACGATCGGCGCTCCCCCGCAACCGGTGAAGCCGGAGACCGCGGCATCCATTGAGGCAAGACCTTTCATCTCGTGTGGATTCCTTGCTGGGAGC
>MNZR01000004.1:4159-8220 GCA_001873705.1 Syntrophobacteraceae bacterium CG2_30_61_12 | reverse complement strand
ACAGAAGCACGGAGAACACAGAGAAGAAGGATAAATGGAATAGCGGTTTCCTTATTATACCGGTTAAGGGTAAAAAGTTTCATTTCGTGTGCGCACTTTCCCGGGAGCGCGGGCATCCTGCCCGCTTTTGGTAATGAAACATCTGATCTTAAACCAGTATATATCGGATTTTGGAAGCCGAACCGTCGGGTAGCTTCCGATGGTCGCAACCCGACCTACCAGCTGAACAAGCATCTATTGCCCAGCGCGCAAGCCAGCGTCGTTCCTGATGAATCCCCTGGAGTTACACCTGGGGGGCACTCCTTCCCCCAAATCCGGTGGAATTAGAGTTTTTGTGCTCGTTCCCGGCTCTGTTGTGCTAAGCTCATCGCCGCATGAGCTGGATCAAGTCATCTTTTTTCCTCTGGAGGTTCGGGGCTTCCTTGTTGTCGGTTGATGGCATCAGCAAAACTATCGGCGAACGAACGCTCATTCGTAGCGCCTCGTTTCATGTCCGCGCCGGTGACTGCATTGGCCTGGTGGGGCCGAACGGCACCGGTAAGACCACCTTGTTGCGCCTGCTCATGGGCGAGGTTGGGGCTGATTCCGGGACCATGGCGCGTTCCCGCACCACCCGGATCGGGTATCTCCCGCAGCAGTGGTCCCCGATCGAGGGGAAAAGCGTGCTCGCACACGCGCTCGACGTCAACCGGCAGCTCCAGGCGTTGCGGGAGGAACTGCGGGACCTGGAAGCGGAATTGCGCCGGGGGACCGAGCCGACCCATGCGGAACAGTTGGCCTACCGCCAGTGCCGGCTGCTTGAAGAACTCGAACGGTTGGGGGGCTACGACCTGGAAGCGCGCGGCCGGAAAATCCTGGCCGGCTTGGGGTTCAAGTCGGAGTGGCTGGAGCGGCCGGTATCCACTCTCAGCGGCGGCTGGCTGATGCGGCTGGAACTGGCGCGACTGCTGCTCGAGGAACCGGATCTGTTGCTGCTCGATGAACCCACCAATCATCTGGATCTGGAATCCCTGTTGTGGCTGGAATCATTTCTTCTGAACACCCGGTCGGCGGTGATCCTGATTTCCCATGATCGAGCGTTTCTGAATCGGTTGGTGGGGCGGGTGTTCGAACTGGAGCAGGGGCTGTTCGCCGAATACAGCGGCAACTACGATGCCTATGTGAAGGAAAAGGCGCTGCGTCGGGAAACCCTGCTGGCCGCCAAGAGAAACCAGGACGGACAGGTTCGTCAGATCGAACGCTTCATCGCCCGCAATCGCTACCGAAAGGATCGGGCGCGGCAAGTGCAAAGCCGGATCAAGACCCTGGATCGAATGGATCAGATCGAGCTTGCGGAAACGGCGGCGACGGTCCGGTTCCAGTTTCCCGAACCGGTGCGTAGCGGCCGGCGGGTGCTCGAACTGGAAGCGGTCGATAAGGCCTATGGCGACTATCCAGTTTACACCGGAGTGAGTCTGGTGGTGGAGCGGGGCGATCGGATCGCGCTGCTGGGACCCAATGGGGCCGGCAAAAGCACCCTGCTCAAGGTCCTGGCCGGGGTCGAAGCTATCGATCGCGGCCGCCGATGTCTCGGCAGCTCGGTCCAGCTCGGTTATTATGCTCAGCACCAGTGGGAACAACTGGATTCGAGCAAAACCGTCCTGGAAGAAGCTCAGGGGGTGGCGGGGGACCTGACCCGTTCTCAGGTACGCGGATTGCTGGGCGCGTTTCTGTTTCGCGGCGATGAGGTGGAAAAACCGGTGGCGGTGCTGAGTGGGGGCGAAAAGGCTCGGCTCACCCTGGTGAAACTGCTCATGGCGCGGCCCAATCTGCTGCTCCTGGATGAGCCCACCAATCACCTCGATATCGCCTCCCGCGAAGTGCTGGAAAACGCCTTGTTGGAATTTGCCGGCACGCTCTGTTTCATCAGCCACGACCGGGAATTCATCAATGCCATCGCCACTAAAATCCTGGTGATCGAAGCCGGGCAGCTGCACTTGTTGCCAGGCAATTACGATGATTTCGAGCGGCTCTGGCGGGCCCGGGTGTTCGCTGCCGAGGCGCTGCCGGACTCCGCGGGGTCACCGGTCGCCCGCTCGGAACAGGGCAGCGGCCCCGATGCTTCCGGTCGTCGCGGGGAGCAGGTTCGGAAGCGCGTTGAGGCCCAGCGGCGCAACGATCTCTACCGGCTGAAGCAACCCCAGGCGCAGCGCCTACGGCAGGTGGAAGCGGATCTCGCCGCGGTCCATGCGCGTCTGGATCAGTTGAGCGCGCGCCTGGCGGACCCGGCAACCTATAGCGGTGGCGAGGATATCAAGCAACTTCAATTGGACTATCGACAGTGCAGGCTGGAAGCGGAGCGACTCAGCCGAGCATGGGAAGAAGTTTCCTTGGCCCTGGAGGAACTCGAACAGCAATATTTCTGTTCGAGCGGGTGATAGCGGGGCCATGGCTTCGGTTTGCCGATGAGGCCATGAAACAGCTAACGGCACCTGTTCCAGGGGTGCAATTCAAACCGTTGGGAGAAAGCGTTACCGTTTCAGGGGCGTTGATACCTGCGCGCTGAAGTTGATGCCTTGAGCTTCATGCGTTCGTAGTGCGCCCGTCAGGGCGTCTTGGTTCGTAGTGCGTCCCGTAAGGGCGTCTTGGTTCGTAGTGCGTCCCGTAAGGGCGTCTTGGTAGGTAGTGCGCCCATCAGGGCGTCCCGAATAGAAACGTTTCGGTGCTTAGCCGAGGCCGGCGGGATCGGATGCGCCGCAACGCCTTACGGCGCCACTACGAGCCCAAACACTTTGGATTGCACCCTGTTCGAGTGGTGCACCAGGCGAGGGAAAGGATGCGGAAAAAAGCTTTCGGGTGGTTGTTGTTGCTGATGGTTCTCACCGGCTGCGGTCCGGCCGTTGTTCAGACCGGTCCGGAAGGCGACCGGGAATCGATGGGGGGACCCTACGACAGCAGTTGGGTCGCCTTTTCCGGAGTGGGGGTCGGGATGCTGGCGGGCGAAGCCGATCCACAAGGTACGGTGGCGACTGAAACCCGGGTGGCGGTGTATCCGGAGATGGTTCTGGAACGCATCGTGGAGACGGCGATTCAGGATGCCGCGCGCTACCATTGCTCCATGGTCTATCACCAGGGTGCCAGCGACCAGTGGCTACAGGCAGATCCCCTGGCCTACGGGGATAATGCGGTGACGGTGAGGCTGCGGGTATGGCGCAAGGGGCAACTCAAACTGGAGCAATCCCGTCAGGTGTCGATCCAGTGAGCGCGCCGCGCTGCCGGTTCAGGCGCGGTCGCCGCTCTTGCCTTGCAACCGCTCCAGGTGAAGATCGATGATCCGGTTACCGGGAGCCAGCTTGTGGGCCTGTCCGAGGATTCGGATGGCCTGCCGGAGGTCGTTACGGACTTCATACAGGCGCGCCAGCACCAGCCATGAGCCCATTTCGCGCGGGCGTTTGTTCACCCGCCGCCGGACCAGGAAGATGGCCAGTCTGCTGCCGTATTCATAGAACGCCCGTTGCGGCCAGGTCACCAATCGCATCAACCAGTTCATCTTGCTTCCTCGACCCCTGCATTACCGGGAATCAGATCTTGATTCGCGGATTAGTGGATGTTCCATTGGGGGAATGGTCGCGGCCTGCTCCAGCAGCCCGCTTCAGGGTTCCCCCATGCTTTGGATTCGGGGCGGGAGATTAGCCGTTTGCGCTAAGTGACGCAAGTCCATTTCCGCTTCTCGCGCCTGCTGATAGAGCAGCCGGCTGGCCTGGCGCCGTTCTGGATCATCCATCACCACAAAATGCAGCACCTGCCGAAAGCCCATGAGAAAATCCAGCGGGACAGCGGTGTCGCACGCGAGTGTTGCAAAGCCCTCGAGCCGCCGCGGTTCCAGCGTAATGACTACCGGTTCGAACGGGTCCGGAAGCGCGCCGGCGGCAAGGACCCGGTGCGGCACGAAGCTCAGATCGGAAAAAGTCCACAAAAGCTGATCCAGATGCTGGGCGCTGAGCGCTGAAGCGGTGACGATCTGGACCCGTTCGCCCTGACGCCGGCAGTATTCCACCCACCGGCAGAGCACCAGCGGTTGC
>MNZR01000004.1:0-4150 GCA_001873705.1 Syntrophobacteraceae bacterium CG2_30_61_12 | reverse complement strand
CTGTTGCGCCGAGGTTTCAATGAAGTGGATGCGGGTGGCCATGGCCCTGATTCAGCAGGTCAGGTGGAAGGCGGCTGCCGTGTTCCGGCCCTCTGCCGCCAGTTGATTGTAGGTTGCGGTCGCCGCCGGCGTGGGCTGTTCCACCAATTCGATGGCCAGGTCTCGCAGCGTCCGCGCCAGGGTGTCGCTCACCCGCATCTGCCCGGGACTGCCGGTGCCCACCACCAGAATTTCCGGTCTTGCCGCCAGAATATCGGTCACGTCCTCGACCTCCACCAGGTGCCCCTCACGGCGCCACCAACCCGCCTGCACCTGTCCGGAAACGATCATGAGATCGGCCTGATAGACCCGTCCGTCGATCACCATGCGGCCGAAGGTGTAACTGTCGATCATGGCTCTTCCTCCCGCCGGGGCATTGCGGCCGACTGCGGCCGTCCTCAGTGTTTGCATTCGATCGCCTTCAAGACCTGCTTCACGCAGCCGGGTCCGAAGTGCTGCTGAATATCCTCAAAGAAGCTTTGGGTCGGACTCACCCGGAGCTTTTCGCTGAGCGCGATCACCGCTTCGGCGCAGCCGGCCACGGTGAGATTCAGCAGTGCGTCGCAACTGCCGGGGTGGCTGATCAGCAAATGGCGCAACCGGGTGAGCGCATCCGCTTCCAGGTGGTCGGCATCGAGGCAGATGTGGACGGCTTCCACCGCCTGCAGTTGGGCCTGTTCGATGGTGACGATCTGATCGGCGATGATCTTGGAACTCTTTTCATCGTGCTGAATCGAGCCGATGATCACGCGCGGCTCGTCTTCTTCCAGCAGCACTCGCGCTTTGGCGAAGGTTTCCGGAAAGGCCACCACTTCCACCGTACCCTGCTTGTCTTCCAGCATCAGAAAGGCCATCCGTTCGCCTTTCTTGGTGGTGATTTCCTTGGCGATGGAAATGATTCCGCACAAAAGGGCCGAGGCGCCGTCCGGCTGGGTGTTGATCTGGTCGGTGGGGGTGAGGCAGAAACCGGCCATCTGTTCGCGGTAATTATCAAGTGGGTGGCCGGAAAGATAAAAGCCAAGGGATTCCTTTTCGAACTGAAGGGTGCTGCGCTGGTCCCAGGGCGGGGCGTCCGGCAGCTTCGGCGCGCGGGCCTTGGTGTTGGCCCGCATCAGAGCGAACAGGTTGACCTGGCCACTCTGCCGGTCCTTTTGCACCGCCTGCGCGCGGTCCATGGCCTGATCCAGCGCGGCCAGCGCCTGGGCCCGGTTGGCGTGGATCGAATCGAAGGCCCCGCACTTGATCAACTGTTCGATCACCCGGCGGTTGGTCTTCTGGGTATCCACCCGTTCGCAGAATTCGTGGATCGATTGGAACGGACCCGACTGTGAGCGGGCATGGAGGATCGATTCGATGGCCCCGGCGCCGACGTTTTTCACCGCGCCCAGCCCGAATCGAATGCGGTCCCGAGCGACGGTGAAATCGCTGCTGCTGGTGTTCACATCCGGCGGCAGCACGGCAATGCTCTGGTCGCGGCATTCGTTCATCAGCTTCACCACCTGATCGGTGTTGCTGAGAAAGCTGTTCAGCAGCGCGGCCATGAATTCGACCGGGTAATGGGTTTTCAGATAAGCGGTCTGGTAGGCGATCAGGGCGTATGCGGCGCTGTGGGATTTGTTGAAGCCGTAGCCGGCGAATTTTTCCATGAGGTCGAAGATGTGGTTGGCCTTGGCGTCGTCGATCCCGTTTGCCCGGGTCCCGCTGAGAAACCGTTGGCGCTGGCTCTGCATGATTTCCGCGACCTTCTTGCCCATCGCCCGGCGCAGCAGGTCGGCTTCGCCCATGGAATAGTTGGCCAGCACGTTGGAAATCTTCATCACCTGTTCCTGGTACAGAATGACCCCGTAAGTGGGTTCCAGGATCGGCTGCAACTGTTCCAGTTCGTAGGTCACCGGGATTTCCCCGTGCTTGCCCTTGATGTAGTTTTCCACCATGCCGCTTTCCAGCGGTCCCGGTCGGTAGAGGGCCACCAGAGCGACGATATCGGCGAAGTTTTCCGGCCGCAGGCGCACCAGAATGTCGCGCATCCCCGAGCTTTCCAGCTGGAACACCCCGGTGGTGTCGGCGCGGCTGAGGAGTTCATAAGTGGCGGGATCATCCAGGGGCAGGTAGTCCATTTCCAGGTTGACGCCCCGGTTGGCGGCGATCAGGGTCACCGCGTCGTTGATCACGGTGAGGTTGCGCAGGCCGAGAAAATCGAATTTGATCAGGCCGGTGGCTTCCACGTATTTCATCGGGTATTGGGTCACCACCCGGCCGTCTTGATCGCGGTAAAGCGGCAGGTATTCGACGATCGGCTTGTCGGCGATGACCACTCCGGCGGCGTGGGTCGAAGCATGGCGGGCGAGGCCTTCGAGCACCAGGGCGATCTCGAACAGTTCCTTGATCTGAGGGTCGTCGCGCTGCATTTCCAGCAATCGCGGTTCCAGTTCGAAGGCCTTGGTCAGCGTCATTTTCGGGGTCGAAGGGATCAGCTTGGCGATCCGGTCCACATCGTTATAGGGCAGGGCCAGCGCCCGGCCCACATCGCGCACCACCGCTCGCGCCATCATGGTGCCGAAGGTGGTGATCTGGGCCACTCGATCGCTGCCGTAGCGCTCGACCACGTATTTCAACACCTCTTCCCGGCCATGGATGCAGAAATCCACGTCGATATCCGGCATGCTGATGCGTTCGACGTTGAGGAAGCGTTCGAAAAAGAGGCCATGTTCGATCGGATCGAGATCGGTGATGCCCATCACGTAGGCCACCAGGCTGCCGGCGGCGGAACCGCGCCCGGGTCCCACCGGGATGCGGCGGTCCTTGGCCCAGTTGATGAAATCGGCAACGATCAAAAAGTAGGCGGGGAAGCCCATTTCGCGAATGACTCGGAGTTCGTACTCGAGTCGTTCGCGGTACCGCGCTTCGTCATCCGTGCCGAATTCCGGCCGCCGCCTGCGGATTTGTTCCAGGCGGCGAGTGAAGCCGCTCAAGACCTTCTGTTCGAAGCGCTGATCGATGGTTTCCCCCGGTTCCAGGGGAAACACCGGGAAGTGATAGTGTCCCGTTTCCAGTTCCAGGTTGCAGCGTTCGGCGATTCTCACCGTGTTGGCGATGGCATCCGGCACCTGAGCAAATTCCCGTGCCATTTCGTCCGGGCTCTTGAAATAGAGCTGGTCGGTGTGGAATTTCATCCGCTTATCGTCCAGCACCGTTTTCCCGGTCTGAATGCAGAGCAGGATTTCGTGAGCCCGGGCGTCGCTGCGTTTGAGATAATGGCAGTCGTTGGTGGCCACCAGGGGAATGTTCAGTTCCCGACCGAGCCGGATGAGCGCTTCGTTGACCAGGGCCTGTTCTTCCAGGCCGTTGGCCTGGAGTTCCAGGTAAAAATGATCGGCGCCGAAGATTTCCTGGTATTCCAGGGCCGCTTTGCGCGCCGTGTCCTCGCGGTGGGCCAGCAGGTGCGAGGCCACTTCGCCTTTTAGACAACTGGACAACGCGATCAGTCCCTGATGGTGGCGGCGCAGCAGTTCCTTATCGATCCGCGGTTTGTAATAGAAGCCCTCGGTATAGGCCAGGGTGCTCAGCTTCATGAGATTTTGATAGCCGGTCCGGTCTTTTGCCAGCAGCACCAGGTGGTGGTTGCGGTCGCTATCACCGTTGCCGTTGCCGGCGTTGGTTTGGCGGTCGTGGCGGCTTTTCGGGGCCAGGTACAGCTCACAGCCGATGATCGGTTTGAGCCCGGCCTTGCGCGCCGCCAGATAGAATTCGAATGCCCCGTACATATTGCCATGGTCGGTGATGGTGACAGCCGGCATCTGGTAGCTCTTGGCCACGGCAAACAGATCCGGAAAGCGGATCGCTCCGTCGAGCAGGCTGTACTGGGTGTGAACGTGCAGGTGAACAAAGGCCGGCATTCCATCTCTCCCAAAGATACTATCGGTATCGGTATCGGTATCGCAATCGCAACCGCAATCGCTATCGCCATTCCCGCCCATCGATTGCGCAAATGACGGTGGCAACTGTTACCCAAAACCAGGTATTTCTTGACCCTGTTGACCCTGTTGACCCTGTTGACCCTGTTGACCCTGTTGACCCCGTCAATCCCGTCAATCCCGTCAATCCTGTCAAT
>MNZR01000112.1 GCA_001873705.1 Syntrophobacteraceae bacterium CG2_30_61_12 | reverse complement strand
CGAAGAAGGCGGCAAACCGGCACGGAAACTCACCGAGCAGGCCCTTCCGAAGCTCGAAGTCCCCCGGTTCGACAAGGTCGGCACGCCCGATTTCCCGCTGCCCGATCCCAATCACGGCGTCGGCCATCGGCTGCCGCACGCCATTTTGAACGAGGATCCCTATCCCCTAAAGGCACTCCTGGCCTATCGGTTCGATCCACTGCTCTCGATCGCCGACAGCAACCTCACCAAACGCGCTCTCGACCGCCTGGAGTTGATCGTCACCATCGACATCAACTACAGCGATATCGCCTGGTATTCGGATGTGATCCTGCCGGAATCCACTTATCTGGAACGGACCGATTGCATTCAGCAGGCCAACGGCCTGAAGCCGCAGATGCTGCTGCGCCGGCAGGCGGTACCGCCGCGCTACGACACCCGCCCGGGAGCCATCATCTTGAAGCAACTTGGCGAACGGCTCGGGATCGGTCAATACTTCCCTTACGAAACCATGGAAGATCTGGTGCGCTGGCAGCTCGAGGGCACCGGGTTCACGCTCGAGGATTTCGACGCCAAAGGTTTCGTGGCCTACGGCAAACGCCAGATTTTCTGGGACCGTAAGGATGGGCTCAAGTTCAAGACCCCGTCGGGCAAGATCGAATTGGTTTCTTCCCTGATGGAATCCGCCGGCTTCCCTTCGTTTCCGCCGTACACGCCACAGGCGGCACCGCCCGCCGGGCATTTCACCTTGATGACCGGCCGCTGCGCCCAACACACCCACATTTCCACTCAGAACAATCCCTATCTCAACGCCCTGGTGCCGGAAAACTGCCTCTGGATCAATGACCGGGAAGCGGCCCGCCTGGGCATCAGCGACGGCGCCTGGGTCGAGGTGACGTCGCGCTGCGGTTCCGGGAGGATCAAGGCCAAGGTGACGGACCTCATTCATCCCCAGGCTGTCTTCATGCTCCACGGTTTCGGCCATGAAGCCCAGGCGGCCGGCCGCTCCTTCAGCAAGGGCGTGGCGGATTCGGCCCTGCAGGAAAACATCTTCGATCCGGTTGGGGGAAGTCCCGCCTACGACCACACCCTGGTGACCGTCAAACCGGTTCGCAACTAACCCGGATAACGCATCTGGAGGCTATTCGATGAGCATCTACTACCTGTTTCAAGACGCCAAGAAATGCATCGGTTGCCGGGCCTGCGAAGTTCAGTGTTCCAGCAATAAGGCCCTTTCCGCCGTGCCCAAACTGTGCCAGATCATGACCGTCGGGCCCAAGTTCGTCGGCAGTCTGCCGCGAGCGGCCTACACCTTCATGCCCTGTTTCCATTGTGAAAACCCCTGGTGCGTTGCCGCCTGCCCGACCGGGGCGATGCAGAAGCGCGACCGCGACGGCATCGTTTTCGTTGATCCGGAGCTGTGCGTCGGTTGCAAGACCTGCATGTCCGCCTGCCCCTGGGGAGCGCCCCAGTGGAACGAGGAAGTCGGTAAGGTGGTCAAGTGCGACTTCTGCAAGGATCGGGTCGATCAGGGTCTGCCGCCCGCCTGCGTGACCGTCTGCCCCACCGACTGCCTGCATTTCGGCAAGGCCGATCAGGTCCGCCCGGTGCGGCGCGAACGCTACGCCAAGGCCATGGCCGGGATCGAATAGGACACCTCGCCCCCACCCTGACCGGGAGCCCGAACCGCGACCGGCCGGGGGGACTTTTTTCGGTCGGTCTCGAAGCGCAGCCGTCGGCCGGGGCTCAAGGCGCGAGCCGGCAAGCAACCCAAGGAAATCGCCATGGTCAAGAAGCATTGCAAGGTCGCGGAAACCAGCATTCGACTGTCCCAGATCATTGCCTCCGGACGGCTGAGTGATCCTCGGTGCCGGCGCATCGCCGAAGAGATTCTCCATCTGGTGGAAGACATTTCCTGGGCCCGCGGTGGGGCCGAACATCCGCCGGCCATCGAAAATCTCGCCGCCCTGCTGGCGGCGCCGGAAAACGATGACGCCTGCCGGGACACCGGGGCACTGGTTCGGGACGCCATCGAGCAGCATCGGGAAGTGTTCCTGAGCCATATCGAAACCGGCAACTGCGCCAGCGGCGAGTGCTTCAAGCTGGCGCCGTCGCCCTGCCAGATGGCCTGTCCGGCGGGCCTCGATATCCCCAGCTATGTGACCCTGATCGCTCTGGGGCGGGAAGCGGAAGCGATCCAGATCATTCGCGAGGACAATCCTTTTCCCTGGGTGTGCGGCCTGGTCTGCACCCATCCCTGTGAATTCGTCTGCGTTCGCGGCAAAATCGACCGTCCCGTGGCGATCAAGGACCTCAAGGCCTACGCCGCGGAGCGGGCCATGTCTCGGCAGGGTTACCCGGCGCCTGCCCCCCTGCCGACCAACGGCCGCAAGGTTTGCGTTATCGGCGCCGGCCCGGCCGGAATGACCGCCGCCTATTATCTGGCGCTGCGCGGCTACCGGGTGACCATCATCGAAGCCCTGCCGGTGGTGGGCGGCATGATGATGGTGGGGATCCCCAGATACCGGCTGCCGCGCGAGGTGATCGATCGGGAAGGAGCGATGATCAGCGATCTCGGGGTGGAACTGCGGCTCAATACCCGGCTCGGCCGGGACACCAGCATCGAACAACTGCGCCGGGAAGGGTTCGAAACCTTCCTCATCGCCATCGGCGCCCATGGCGCCTACAAGCTGATGATTCCCGGGGAAGACCAGTATCCGCAGGTGCACGGCGCGGTCGATCTACTCCGTCGCACGGCGCTCGGCGACCGCCAAAAACCGGGCCGACGGGTGGCCGTGATCGGTGGCGGCAACGTCGCCATCGATGCGGCCCGAAGCTGCATCCGGCTGGGTTGCGACAAGGTGACCGTGGTCTATCGGCGCACGCGGGCGGAAATGCCGGCCGATCCGGAAGAAGTCCGGCAGGCGGAAGAAGAGGGTGTGAGTTTTCTGTTTCTCACGGTACCGGTGGAAATCCGCGGCGCCGACGGCCGCATCACCGCGCTGCACTGTCTGCGGGCCCAACTCGGCGAAGCCGATCCGAGCGGGCGCCGCCGACCCATTCCCATCGAGGGCAGTGATCATTACCTGGACGTGGATGCGGTGATCCCGGCCATCGGTCAGGTGATCGACGGCGACGGCCTGACCACGGTATCTGATCTGAAATGGTCCAAGCGCGGCACCCTCATGACCAATACGGTCACCACCGAAACCAGCGCCCCGGGGATGTTCGCCGCCGGCGATGTGGTCAGCGGTCCGGCCACGGTGATTGAAGCCATCGGCGGCGGCAAGCGGGCGGCGGAAGCGATCGATCGCTACCTCCAGGGCATCCCCCAGCCGCGGATGCCCCCGGTGCCGACCCGCCATCGCCGGCTGGATTGCCTGGAAGTGGCGGCCTTCACCAAGATGACTCTCGATCGGCCGCGGATTCCCCTGCTCGGCTCCGACCGCCGCCGGATCACCTTCCAGCAGGTGGAATTGGGCCTGACCGAACGCCAGGCCCGGGACGAAGCCCTGCGCTGCCTGCGCTGCGATATCTGCCGGCGCTGTGGGCTCTGCGTTCAGATCTGCCACGACAAGATGAAGATCGACGCGCTCCAGATCGGCTACTTCGACTTCCCACACCCGGCCCCGACCGACTTTCGAGTCACCGCCGAACGCTGCATCGCCTGCGGCGCCTGCGCCACCAACTGCCCCAACGATGCCATGCAAATCCGTGAACGCGCCGGCTACCGGGAGCTTTCCCTTTGTGGCACGCTGCTCAATCGGTTAGAATTGGAAACCTGCGAACGCTGCGGCAAGGTGTTGGGACCGAGCCGCTATCACGACTTTATCGCGCTGCGCACCCGCGGAATCGGTGCCGCCCGCGGCGACGCCGGGTTGTGTCTGGAATGCGCCCGCGCCGCCGCCGCCGAGCGCCACGTGGACAGCAAGCCGGCGCCTCCGATCCGGTGAGATGCACCCGATCGGGAGGGAATCCATCGCACCGCCTCGGATGGGAACCAGGTCGGCGGCCCCGGGCTCAAGGGCGAAACCCATGCGGCACTGAGCGGGGGACGGCGGCGGGCGGGACCCAACCGGGGCCACTGACCAAACCATCGCCGGCAGACTCA
>MNZR01000219.1 GCA_001873705.1 Syntrophobacteraceae bacterium CG2_30_61_12 | reverse complement strand
GAATGACACGAATGCCATGAATGTGCACGAATGTGCACCTCCACGGGGGCCGCACCCGCGGCCGCCGTCACGGCGCCGGCCGCACCCGGATCGCCACCGAGGCGGCGTGGGCGTCGAGGCCTTCCAGCCGGGCCAGGCGGCAGATGGCTTCCGCGTCGCGTTCCAGGGCCGTTCGGGAATAGGCCACCACGCTGGTTTTCTTGAGGAAATTATCGACGCTCAAGGCCGACGCGAAACGCGCCGTACCGGCGGTCGGCAGCACATGGTTGGGACCGGCGAAATAATCGCCCACCGCCTCGGGCGTGTTGGCCCCCAGGAACACCGCGCCGGCATGCCGTATTTTCGGCAGCAGGCCCCAGGGATCGCGCACCTGGAGTTCCAGGTGTTCGGGAGCGATCCGATTGGCCAACTCCAGCGCCTGCTCCAGATCGTCGACCGTGAACAGGGCGCCGTAGCGGTTGAGAGAATTACGAGCGATATCGCTTCGGGGCAAGCTTTCCAACTGCATGGCCAGTTCGCTTCGCACCGCTTCGGCCACTTTGACGCTGGTGGTCACCAGCACGGCGCTTGCCATCGGATCGTGTTCGGCTTGACTCAAGAGATCCGCCGCCAGATAAGCCGGGTTGGCGTCGGTATCGGCGATCACCAGGATTTCGCTGGGACCGGCCAGGAGATCGATCCCCACCTCCCCGGCCACCAGCTTCTTGGCCAGGGCGACATAGATGTTTCCCGGTCCCACGATCACCGCCGTCGGCTTCACGCTGGCCGTGCCGTAAGCCAGGGCGGCGATCGCCCAGGCGCTGCCCAGCTTATGGATGCGGGTCACCCCCACTTCGGCGGCGGCGGCCAGCAGAAACGGGTTGATGGTGCCGTCGCGGCGCGGCGGAGTGACCAGGGCCAGATCGCCGACCCCGGCGATGGTGGCCGGAATGGCGTTCATCAGCACCGATGAAATGAGCGGCGTGGCCCCGCCCTGGCCGCCCGGGATGTAGAGGCCGGCCGAACTCACCGGGCGCACCATCTGGCCCAGCAGGGTGCCGTCGTCACGGGTATCGAACCAGGACGGCCGCAGTTGCTGACGATGAAACGCGGTGATGTTGGCAATCGCCTGCCGCAGCACGGCGAGAAAGGGTTCGTCCACCTGGCTCCGGGCGGCATCCAGTTCGGCGGCGGTGACGGTGAGGCCGTCCAGGGTGATCTCGGGAGCATCGAAGCGCCGGGTGTAGTCGAGCAGGGCTTCATCGCCGGCGTCTTTCACCCGGGCGAGGATGTCGCGCACCTGTTGTTCCAGGGCCGGATCGGCCCCCAACCGGCGCGCCCGAATCAATTCCAGCCGCCGGTCAGCATCCGCCGACGGGTATCTCATGGGCCGCGGCAAATCAGTCCTCCTCCAGGGCCACCACGAACGCATCGGGAAAGCCCGTTTGTTTGATCCGTCCCAGTTCCTGGCGAGCCTGATCCTGGGTCTGGTAATGGCCCACCTGGACCCGATAATAATTGACGCCGGCCAGGCTGAAGCTGCGGACCCGCACCGATGAATATTTCGCCGCCAGGGCGGTTTTCAGCGCCAGGGCCTGATCCGCGTATTGGAACGACCCCACCTGGACGACAAAGGCCCCACGAGTGACCGGCGGCGCTATCGGGGCCGTGGCCGGTAATGGAGTCGCCGGCGCCATCCTCGGCGCCGACCGGGCGGAGGCGAGCATCGTTTCCCCGGGTGCCAGCCGGATCGTTTCCACTTCCACCCGGGCCACGCCCTGGCCCATCAGGCCCAGTTGCTTCGCCGCTTCCCGGGACAAATCGATCAACCGACCATCGACAAAGGGCCCGCGATCGTTGACCCGCACGTCCACCGACCGCCTGGTTTCCAACTGACTCACTCGCACCACGGTGCCCAGCGGCAGCGTCTTGTGCGCCGCGGTCATGCCGTGCATGTTGTAAATTTCCCCGCTGGCCGTCGAGTGGCCGTGGAAATCGCTGCCGTACCAGCTAGCCAGGCCGCGTTCCCGATAACCGGCGGCGGTCGTCAGCGGGTAATACCAGACCCCGTTCACCTTGTAGGGCTTGAGCTTGAGGGGATCACTGGTCACGGTGGGCCCGGATGGGGCCGGCCCACGCCCGGCGCAGCCCCAAGACAACGCCAGCAGCCCCAGCAGCGCCAGCAGCAGCGGCAGCAGCGCCGGACGCCCGGCCGCTCCCCCCAGTCCAGTCCGTCTGGTCAATCCTGTTAATCCTGTTAATCCTGTCTAAGAAACTCCCGACTCTTCCATCTTGGCCAGGTCCTCGAACCGGATGTCGATTCCGAGGATGCCCACGATCTCTTCGATTTCGCTGCGGATCGGAGCCGACACGGTGATGCACAGGGCACCGGTGTAGCGCGAGGTGTAGAAGTCGGTCACATGGACCTTGCCGTCCCTCATGGGTTCGATGAACCAGGGGCGATCGGCCAACTGCTCCCCAACCCGGGCCTGCTCGTATTTGGCCTTGTCGACGATATGAGTGATATTGCGGGTGATCTTGTTGCCTTCCTGGTCGGTGATGTAGATGTACTGGCTAAACGGATTGAGGTCGAGCAGGGTTTGCAGCACCGGTTCCTGGCGCTTCGGGTCCATGCTGCGAATGACTTCGTTTTCCACCACCTCGCCAATCAGGTGCGCGGCCAGCGAATGCGCCCGCTGCTTCAGGCGATCGAATTCGCTCACGAAGTATTCCGGCAGGTAGCGGCGCGCCCAGCGTTCCAGTTCTTCGTTGGAAATGGACGTGTTGCGCCCCTTTTCGTACTCCTCCATGATCCGCTTGTAGATCTTCACGATCCCGGGATGGCGCTTATCGAGCCGACGCTCGCCCGCCAGGCGCAGACGGTTGTTGGCCCAGTAGGCGACGCTCGCGACCCCGGACTTGTCGGTGATGATCACGCTCACCGGCCGCTTCAGGATCTTGAGCGTATCGAAGACGTTGTAGATTTCTTCGTCCTTCACCAGGCCGTCGGCATGAATACCGGCCCGGGTGGCGTTGAACTCATCGCCGACAAACGGATAGTTGGGCGGGATCCGGTAGCCCAGTTCGGTCTGAAAGTACTCGGCCATATCGGTGATCACCGCGGTATCGATCCCGCAAGTGCTCCCCTTGAGGCCGATGTATTCCATGATCAGGCCTTCAATGGGAGCGTTGCCGGTGCGTTCGCCGAAGCCCAGCAAGGTCCCGTTGGCGCCGCTGCACCCATACAGCCAGGCGGTCGCGGCATTGACCAGGACCTTGTGGAAATCATTGTGGCCGTGCCATTCCAGCAGCGACCCCGGCACCCCGGCATCGTCCACAAAGGCACGAACGATGGCGGCCACGCTGCGCGGCAGCGCCGCGCCGGGAAAGCTCACCCCGAAACCCATGGTATCGCAGAGCCGAATCTTCACATCGAGGCCGCTTTGCTCGCGGAGTTTCATCAGTTCGATGGCAAACGGAATGCAAAAGCCGTAGATATCGGCCCGGGTGATGTCTTCGAAATGGCAGCGCGGCACGATCCCCTGGTCGAGCGCGGCGCGAGCGATGCCGAGGTATTTGTCGAGGGCCTGACGGCGGCTCAGTTTGAGCTTGAGAAAGATGTGGTAGTCGGAAACCGAGGTGAGGATCCCGGTTTCCCCAAGGCCGGCTTCCACCACCAGCTTGAGGTCGCTTTCCACCGCCCGAATCCAGCCGCTGATCAGCGGATGGCGATAGCCCTTGGCCTGACAGAGAGCCAGGGCATCCCGGTCTTTTTGGGTATAGAGGAAAAACTCGCTCTGGCGGATCACCCCTTCCGGCCCGGACAGCCGATGCAGGAACTCGAAGATTCGCTCGATTTGAGCCACCGTGTAAGGCGGGCGCGCCTGCTGACCGTCCCGGAAGGTGGTGTCGGTGATGAACACGTCTTCGGCCGGATCGATGGGCAGGATCTTGTGGTCGAATTCGATCCGGGGCACTTCCGAATAGGGGAAGGTGTCCCGCATCAGGTTCGGTTCCGCAATGTCGATCAGTTGATGCTGCCAGAACGCCGAATGTTCATGGCGCAGCACCCGTTTGCGATCATCCCAACGGCCCATGGCATCCCCTCACTTGGTCGACCAGCTCGGAACCGGACCAGCGCCGCGGCCCAAGTCGGGCCTGGGCTCACCCGGCGCCCCAGCGCCCCAGCGTTCCAGCTCACGCCGGCCGGTCCACCT
>MNZR01000039.1:3829-4218 GCA_001873705.1 Syntrophobacteraceae bacterium CG2_30_61_12 | reverse complement strand
CAGATCTATTTCGATATCGACAAAGGGCTCGGCCCGCACCTTATCGCTGTCACCGAAAACGGATCGCAACAGCCAGCCGTGGGCTTCAAGTTTGAAGACTTCAAGGGTCTTGGCCATGGGATCGATGAACCATAAGTAAGGAACTCCGTGCTCGGCGTAGATGGTCGTCTTGTTGATTCTATCCACCCGAACAGTGCCGGGGGAGAGGATCTCGCTAATCCAATCCGGAGCAGCAGAGATCCAATTTGTTTCTTCCGCTTCGGGAAATCTCTCTCTTCTCCAGCCCGCTATGTCCGGCACCAGGTAATGCTCCCCGAACTTGATTTCCGGCTCGCCGATGATGACCCACCCACCGGGGCCTCCTCCGCGGCCAAACTGGTAAGGCGGAA
>MNZR01000039.1:0-3766 GCA_001873705.1 Syntrophobacteraceae bacterium CG2_30_61_12 | reverse complement strand
TCAGTTGGCCGTTGATGATCTCCCCCACAGCGCCTTCAGGGATGCCATAAAGGTCTTCATAAACGGCTCCACGCTTTGCTGCCTCAGGCATGTGCGGATCTCCTTCCCGGCACGGACCCATCTTCAGTCTGGTACGACCCCACGTGCAACCACCCCGATCAATCATACTTCGAGTGGTCACAAACTGGGTTTTTCACCGCAAAGGCGCAAAGCGCGCAAAGAAAGGCAAGGATCTAATCTTTCAATAAAGACCTTTGCCATGCTCGGCGTCCTTTGCTCTTTTCGATAAACTAAAATAGGTAAGCGGTTCCCGTGCAAAGCATGGTAGCCCTCATTGCGATTGGCTGGCAACTGGCGATAAGAGTCATTGGTCCCGATGTCCCCCGAAGAGGCGCGGGAACCGCAACCCCCGGTTGAAACGCCGGGAGCCGCACTACAGGCAGAGGCGGAGCACCTCGGCAATGACTTCCTTGGTGTAGGCGGTGAGGCCCCACTTGTTCGCCAGCATGGTGGCGTTTTCGGCGATCCGATCCAGGTCTCCCTCGCTGATATCAAAGGATGCCAGGCGCGTCGGGGTGCCAATCCGCTCAAACCAGCCCTTCAGGGCCGCGATCCCTTGCTCGGCCGCTGCGGCTTGGTCCTTGTCCTCAATCCGGAAGACCTTGGCCGCAAACCGGGCGTACTTGGCGGGAGCGGTGCGTGCGGCATAGCTCATCCAGGCCGGTAGAACAATAGAGAGCCCGGCACCGTGCGGTACGTCGTACAGGGCGCTCAGGGAGTGCTCGATCATGTGGTTCGGAAACCCGTGCGGGCCGATTCCCGCCGTCGGGAACCCGTTGAGGGCCCAGGTGGCCGCCCACATCATGGCGGCTCTGGCCTCATAGTCTTCCGGGTCGTTCAAAATTCTCGCGGTGCTCGCCATGATCGCCTCGACCAGGCTCTCGACGAACCGATCCTGGATGAACGTTTCGGGATCCACCCCGGTGAAGTATCCTTCCAGCAGGTGAGTGATGGCGTCCGCTGCCGAATAGGCCACGTAGCGGGCCGGCACGGTAGTGGTCGCGGTCGGGTCGAGGATGGAGACCTTGGGAAACAGGTGAGGCGAGCCGATGTTGAATTTCTGGAGGGTGTCCTCGTTGGTCAGCACGGCCCCGCTGTTCATCTCGGAGCCCGTTGCGGCGAGGGTCAGCACCACCAGCAGCGGCAGCGCATCGCGGATGGTCGCCGACCCCGCGTAGTAATCCCAGACATCCGTTTGCCCCTTGACCGCGGCCGCGATCGATTTCGATTCGTCGATGACGCTTCCGCCCCCGACCGCGATGATCATCTCGACCCCTTCGCGCCGGGCCAGTTCAATTCCTTCACGGGTATGCGACAGCACCGGGTTGGACTTGACCTCCGCATATTCGACGATTTGGATCCCCGCCTCTTTCAGGCTCTCCACCACTTGGTCATAAACCCCGCTGCGCTTGATGCTCGATCGCCCATAGACCATGAGCGCCTTCCGCCCGAAGGCTTGCGCCTCGCTTCCGATGGCTTTGACCGTATTCTTACCGAAGATGATTTTGGTCGGGTTCCAGAACGTGAAGTCTTGCATGCTTGCTCCTTGGTTTCATTGCCTCAACGAACACCATCACTCAGAGCGGACGGACCAGTTCCCTGCTATACAGAAAGGCGCCGTCGCGAGTTTCCCAGCCGCTTGCGTTGCGCTCGATGATCCAGCCGCTTTCCTTCCTGCCTCCGAAATGAATGCGCAGCGGGGAGAAGAAGAAGTCGGGATTATCGTGGACCATGCCAAAGTGGGCCGCAAATTGATTGCGTGCCTCGGCGGGGGGATCACCAAAAAACGCCAGTAAAAATCCATAGCGCGTGCGGGTCAGCTCCCCAACCACCTGTTCCGGATCGTCGAAGGGCTTCAGAATGAGCAACGGGCCAAACAGTTCGAGGTCGGGAATGTCCGAGCCCGCCTCGGTTTCCATGACGATCGGCCGGATCCATTCGCCTTCGATCCCGCCCATGAGGAGTCGCGCGCCGGCGCATCGGTCGAGGGCGTTCTGGACGATGAGTCGGGTACGCTTGACGCGAACGGGCCCAATGTCGGTCTCGGGGTCAAGCGGGTCCCCGACGACCAAGGACCGCACCTGGGAGAGCACCGCGTCGCGCACGGAAGCGAAGCGTTTGCGGTGAATGAGGGCCTTCTTGATGGTGGTACAATACTGACCGCCGTTGATAAACGCTCTTCGACCGATAAACCGCGCCGACGCCGTTGGGTCGCCATCCTCGAAGACAACGGCCGCGGGCATCCCCCCCGGTCCGGCAAAGAAGAGCTTGTCAAAGGCTTCATGCTGCGTCCGATAGGCTTCCCCGACCGCGGAAGCCCCCGACATGAACAGCACCCGCACCTCGTCGTCCTCCACGCACTGGAGGCCGAAGGTCCGGTTGTCCTGCCCGAGGACGGGCTCCAGGGAACCGATCGGTTCGCACACTTCAGCGAGGATGCCTGCGGTTCGGGGGGTTTGAGAGGTGAAGCTGAAACGGAGTCGGTTGCCGGTGATCAGAGCCGATCCTCCCAACCGGGCCAGCATGACCGCCCCGGCATCGTAGGGAAAGATCGCGGCAACGGTTCCGTAGGGCTTCCGATCCTCGACCCACGGGATTTCCTCCCGCATGGTCCTGAGGTGCTGCACTCCAAGGTCCACCTCGATTCCCGTGATCTTCACGGCAAACCCGGCGTCCTCGGCCGCGGCCCGCTGCAGGTCTTGTTTCCTCGCTTCCAGCCTCGCGGCCAGGGTCTCGATATCAGCCAATCGTTGTTTGAACTCGTCCATCATGGCATCTCCTCGGTTTGACGCTCATCCGGTTGCCCCTCCACCTTATCGCATAGTTCCCCGGTACCTGGGAAGGTGCTTAACGATAACCACCTCAAGAACCAAGGCCATCGGCATCGGTATCGGTATCGGTATCGCCATCGGCATCGCAATCGCAATCGCAATCGCCATTCCCGCATGCGGGTCATACTGGTAACGGGAATGGCGCTGGCAACCGTTACCAAAACAAGGGTGATCCGAACCCCGTCCGAATTCGTTCATGCTACGGTGACTCTCCTGGCGCTGGAGGTGGCTGATGAAAAACGTTCAAAGTCGAGCTGTCACCACTTGCCAATAATTCGAGATAAAATGCCTTTGACTCAACCCGCCATGGCTGCTACACAAAACCGTCAAAGAGCGATTTCTTATCTGCTTATCAGCTGCCTATGGCCGAAATGACAGATCAATTTGGGTCAACAACATTGGCGGCCGCTTCGGAAGTCCGTCATCCCTCGGTGGTCGGGGTAGGGTTCGGCTCATTGAGCAGTTGAAGCCCGGTCCTGTCCGGGGAATTTAGGGAAGGGTGAGAGTGCCAACCAAGGAAACCATGCGTCGCGAACTCCTCGAAGCCTACGAAAGCTTACCGCCGGTGGAACAGGCCCTGTTGCAGCTTTGTTCGGTGATCTATGAGCCGGTGAGCGCGCATGTCCTGTACAAGATATACCGCAAGGCCCAGCTGAGCTTTCCCGGTGAGAACATCAGCTCCTTAAAAGTTATGGAGCCGCACCTGCAAAGGCTAAAGGCGCTCAAGCTGCTCGATGATGTTAACCAGGTCCCAAGGGAAATCATTGAGATCATCACCCAGCGGGCTTGCGCGGCGGGGCGCATATTCAATGCCGGCGATTTCTTCAGGGGGATCGAGAGCGAGCAGGCCTGGACCGATAAGCGGCCCAAGCACG
>MNZR01000181.1 GCA_001873705.1 Syntrophobacteraceae bacterium CG2_30_61_12 | reverse complement strand
CAAGATGCCCGCGCTCCCGGAACAGAGCGCACACGAAATGAAACTTTTTATCCTTAACCGGTATACAAGGCCATTAAATTCCTTCGTGCTTTTCCTGCCCTTGGTGGAGGAAGAGAGCCTTAAGAAGTAACCCAAACGATGATCAAGCCCCACATGGTGATCGGAGTGGACCTCGGCGGCACCCATCTGCGCGCCGCCCTGGTCAATGAAGACGGGCGTCTGCTGGCCCGCGAGCGGACCGCGAGCGGCAGTGCCCTGGCCCCGGAGGAAGCGCTGCGGCGGCTCACGGCTCAGTGCCGAACCCTGATCACGGCGGCTCGAGCTGACGGCGCCAGGGTGGCGGCGATCGGTCTGGGCGCGGCCGGAAGCATCGACCGCCGGGCCGGACGCATTGTCCATTCGCCCAACCTGCCGCGGCTCAACGGCTTTCTTCTGGCACCCGCGCTGGAGCGGGAATTGGGTCTGCCGGTGTTCCTGGAAAACGACGCCAACGTCTACGGTTTGGGCGAAACCTGGCAGGGGGCCGGGGTCGGCATCCGCAACTGGGTGGGACTGACTTTGGGGACCGGGGTCGGCGGCTGTCTGATTTTCGAGCACCAACTGTGGCGCGGCGATGACCTGGGGTTTGCCGGGGAAATCGGCCACCTGCCGGTGCTTCCGGGAGGGTCGGTGTGCGCCTGCGGGGCGGTCGGGTGTCTCGAAACCCTGGCCTCGGGTTCGGCTCTGGCGCGGGGCGTGACCGCCGCCCGTGATCGGGGTCAAATCCTCGGCCCCGCCCTCGAACAGGCCGCCGACCAGGGGCGGATCACCCCGCTCGCCGTGTTTCAGGCGGCCCGGGCCGGCGATCCCCTGGCTTGTGAACTGTTCGCCACCCTCGGTTGGGCGCTCGGGGTAGCCCTGGCCGGTCTGTTTTCGGTCCTGGGTATCCGCACGGCCATCATCGGCGGTGGGGTGAGCGGCGCCTGGGAACTGTTCGAACCGTCGCTGCGGCGCGCTCTGCGGGACCAGGCCCGGATGTTCGACCCGCAATTGGCGCGGGTGAAACGGGCCGCTCTCGGCGATGACGCCGCGCTGCTAGGCGCCGCGCGGCTAGCCCTGGACGCCCTGGCTAACCGCCGATAGCGGACATGGGCCGGCTGATACATTTGCGGGTGATGACTTGATCGAGGGCGTGCTTTTCCGGCTTGTGGGCGATCGCCTGGCGGATCACCCTGATCAGTTCCGCATCGGAAGCGCCGGAGCGCAGCGGGGTGCGGAGATCGGTTTCTTCGGAAGCAAACAGGCAGGTCCGCAGATTCCCTTCAGCCGTAATCCGCAGTCGGTTGCAGGTGAGGCAGAAATGATGGCTCATCGGGCTGATGATGCCGATTTTTCCGAGCGCTCCCGGGAGTTGAAAATGTTGTGCCGGGCCGTTGCTGTTCAAGCTGGTCACCGGCGTGAGCGGACCCATGGCGCGCAGCCGATCGAGCACCTGATCGCTGGAAAGAAACCGGGTCCGCTGCTGATCGATCCGAAACGGCATGAATTCGATGAAGCGCACATGGAACGGATAGCGGATGGTGAGGGCCGCCAGGTCTTCGATTTCGTCGTCGTTGGTCCCCTTCATCACCACGGCGTTCAGCTTGATCGGTTGGAGCCCCACCCGATGGGCCTCGATGAGCCCTTGCCAGACCCGGGCAAAGCCGTCGCAGCCGGTGATAGCCTGGTACTTTTCCGGCTTGAGCGTATCCAGACTGACATTGATCCGACGCAGACCGGAAGCGTATAATGCGGCCACCCGAGGTCCCAACAGCAGGCCGTTGGTGGTCATGCTTAGGCTCGAAATCCCCGGCGTCTGGGCGATGTCCCGGATCAGTTGCACCGCGCCCTTGCGCACCAGAGGTTCACCCCCGGTGACCCGGACCTTGCTGATCCCGATGGCAACCGCCAGGCGCACGATCCGAAGGATTTCCTCATAACGCAGGATATCGTCGTGCTGGAGATTGGGCACACCCTCCGGGGGCATGCAATAGACGCAGCGAAGATTGCAACGATCCGTGATGGACAGGCGCAGGTAGTCGATTTTTCGGTGGTAGCCGTCTTCCGGCGGGGTCGTCATGAATAACCGCATGGTCCGGCTGAGCCAATGAGCGAAGCAAGTCCAATGGAGCAACGGCCATTAGGTAGGACCCGAACCGCGCTATGTCAAGAAATAAATAGCGTGAAAGCGTTGCCGGCGCCCGCTGCCCGGCCGCCGTTCGGGTGCGGGCCGCGGCGAGACCGAGGCGGTCATGATCATGGTTTCGGCCACCGTGAAACAGAGACTGCCAAGGGCTTCTGTCCCTGGAACTGCAAGAGACCATAACACACCGGGCAAAATACCCGAGGCGCGGCCGGCCGAAAGCCGACAGCCCACGCCAAGTGGGGGAACTCCGTCGGTTGGCCCTCTGGTTTCAGCGCGAGGATGCCGCCATCGAGCAAACCATTCGACTCGCCTGATGGCGGATCTATATCTGTTAGGGAAACAGAGAGACAACCGTCACTTAAGGGCTTGGGACCAGCGATTGCAAGCCAGCCCGCACCGGCAAGGGAGGCGCGGGTTGCCGCCCGCATTTCAGATTCCAGTAAGCCCACGAACGCCGGTCAAAGATTCCGGACGGTGCATTGTCCAAGACTTCGCGGAACTCTTCTTTGCCAACGATGCCCTTGAGCGCTTTCAAATCCTCGGGTGTCCCATAAGTCATGACATGGGCGAGAAAATGCACAGGATCGACAAGGGATTCCCGCGGCTCTTTATACCAGACAACCCGACGGGCCACATTCAACAATTCCGGTGTGGCAGGTAAGGGCTTCATTGCGCGTATCCGTTCTCGTCTGTCCGTTTGGCATAAGGCGTAAGCTGGGGAAGGCTGGTCGGATCGACCGCATCGACGGCGGCGGTAAGCCGGTTGCGCACCGCGGCGGGCAGTGCCGGTAGGTCATCAAAATAGCTGAGGGCTTTTAAGGTAATCATTGGGTTGAAGTTACGCCCATAGACAATGCGGCCGGCAGCGAGCGCGGTCGGCAAGTCGATGCCGTGCTGCAGCAGCACGTCTATATCGATATAATCCTTGACCTCCGCCCGTTGCTGCACCACGGCAACTTTTGTCCCCGCGAGGTCCAGCAGTGAAGCAACATAGACTGTAGCTCCCTCGGCCTGATCGCGAGGGGCCACTTGACCGAGGCCAAGCCCGCCGAAGAAGGAAACCAAAACCGGACCATGCCGCTCGACGCGGCATTTGAGGGTGTTGAAGGAAACCTGTACCCGTTCAACGTTTTTCAGGTAGGGAATGGTCTGGGCAAGATGTTCGGGGTCAAAGGACTGGTTGGAAAAGAAATCAAAATCAACGGAGGTCCGATGTCCAAGCCGCAACGCAAGCGCCGTTCCCCCGTAAAGCGTGAAGTGCTCCGGCGTTGTCTCGAGCTCTGACCACAAGCGCAATTGCCGGGGCGGCAAGATATCCAGATTGGGTTTGAAAATCACTGGCCTCCCTTCTCTCGGAACTCGCTGATCAGGAATCACGTCTGACACTTACGGCTAGCACGTGTCGTCGATTCCGGTCAAGGGCACTTTTGTGCCGCCAGCCATCGACGGCCGCGGGCGCCACCGGAGCACGGGCTGCACTCTAACAATAGATCACAATTTGACTTTCCAATGGGAGCCAGTTTGCAATCTCGCTGAACTCGATGGTGTATTGACCGGTAGACAGCGCGTGAGCGGAAATGACCAATTTGACCTCGCCGCCGGGCGAGGCCGAAGCGTGGCGCGCGCGGCGGCCAACTGGGAACTGGAGGCGGTGCCGGCTCTGTATATTCGACATAAAACCGGACCGGTTAGGGGGCGGGAGCACAGCCACGCCCGCCGCGTGATGGCCACCATGGGTCAGGTTGCGACCAGCGGGAGCTACCTGACATGATCCGGCTACCGTGGCCTCACCACACCAGTCAGGGAGCGCCGCGCGCACCCCGACCCACGGTTGTGATGCTCCCTCTGGTGGCCATTGGGACGGCGGCCGCGATCTCGTGCGGCGCCCATTATACTGGTTTAGGATCAGATGTTGCATTATCAAAAGCGGGCAAGATGCCCGCGCTCCCGGGACAGAGCGCACACGAAATGAAGCTTTTTACCCTTAACCGGTATGGACG
>MNZR01000293.1:1133-4165 GCA_001873705.1 Syntrophobacteraceae bacterium CG2_30_61_12 | reverse complement strand
GCGGATGTTGGGACTGCCGCTGCAACTGGCGGTGCTGGCCCTGGGCCTGTTCTTGCTCATGGTGGTGGCCACGGGGATGGGCTACATCACCATTCCTTTTACCGATGTGCTGCGGGTTTTTGGCGGCCGGCTCCTGGGACGCGCCGAGTGGCTGAACGGCCTCGGCGAACTGGTGCCGGTGGTGATCTTTGATGTGCGGCTGCCGCGCATCCTTACCGCGGCGGCGGTGGGAGCCGGGCTGGCGGTTTCCGGCGTGGTGTTTCAGGGAATTCTCCTGAATCCCCTGGCGGATCCCTACACCCTCGGGGTTTCCGCCGGCGCGGCGCTGGGCGCATCGGTCGCCCTCCTGTTCGATTTCAACTGGTTCGGACCATACAGCATCGCCGTTCCGGCCTTCGCCGGCGCGCTCGCGACCCTGTTCCTGGTGATCTATCTGGCGGCTTCGGGCGGCGGACTGTCGTCCAACAACCTGATCCTTTCCGGGGTCATCGTTACCGCGATCCTTTCCGCCGCCATCAGTTTCATGAAATACCTGGCGCAGGAAAAGGTCGCCGTGATCATCTTCTGGCTGCTCGGGAGCTTCACTTCCAGCAACTGGCCTCAGTTGTGGCTGACCCTTGCGCTGCTCGCGGTCTGCACTGGGTGCTTTCTGTTCTTTGCCCGCGACCTCAACTTGATCTGCCTCGGCGGCCGGGTGGCGGCATCCCTCGGGGTCGAAACCGAACGGGTGCGGCTCTTCCTGCTGATCGCGGCCTCGCTCCTGGCGGCGGTGTGCGTGTCGGTTTCCGGGATCATTGGCTTCGTCGGCCTGCTGGTGCCGCACATCATGCGTTCGCTCACCGGGCCCGATCACCAGCGACTGCTCCCGGTTGCGCTCTTGGCCGGAGCCATCCTGCTGCTCGGGGCCGACACCATCACCCGGGCGCTGCTGCCCTCCGAAGTGCCGATCGGGGTCCTCACCGCGCTCATCGGCGGGCCGTTTTTCTGCTTCATCTTCCGCCAACGCCAGAGGATCGGCTGATTTCACACGCCCTTCGATTTCCGGGCTCATCGGGGTCCCCGATGAATTCCGATTGACCCCGGACCCAACGGTGATCCGCCATGTGTTTCGACCTCAACCAGATCGATTTCAGCTATCGCCGGAAGCAGGTGATCCGAAGTCTCGATCTGCATCTGCCGCCGGGAAAATTCTACGGCATCCTGGGACCCAACGGCAGCGGCAAGACCACCCTGATCGATCTCATGGTCCGCCACCTGAAGCCCGATTCCGGCCTCATCACCTATTACGGCAAGAACCTGAATGCCTACAGCCGTAAGGAACTGGCCACCCAGATCGCGCTGGTGCCGCAGATCTTTCAGATCAATTTCCCGTTTCGGGTGGAAGAAATCGTGATGATGGGGCGCTACCCGCACATCCCCCGCTTCGCCCAGCCGCGGGCCGAAGACTGGGAAATACTGGAACAGGTGCTGACCTGGACCGATACCAGCCGGTTGCGCCGCCGCTATGTGAACGAACTCAGCGGCGGCGAACGCCAGCGGGTGATGTTCGCCCGCGCGCTGGCCCAGACCCCCAGGGTGCTGCTGCTCGATGAAGCGACTTCCAACATGGATGTAAAGCACAGCTTGAAGATGCTGGCCATCGCCGGGCGCCTCAAGCGGGAACAGCGGATCACCATCATCGCCGTATTTCAGGACATCAATCTGGCCGCCTCCCACTGCGACGAACTGATTTTCTTGAAAGACGGAAGCCCGGCCGCCGGCGGAGCGACCGCGGAGGTCCTGACCCCGGAAACCCTAAAGATGGTCTTTGAAATTGATGCGAAGGTTGCCTATGATGACTATGCTGGAGCCAGGCAGGTGGTGTTCAAGGGCGACGGCGTGCTCGCCACCGTGGGCCGAAAATCCTGATCAGAAGGGAACAAGACAGGGATGGCCACCTTATCGAGGATGAGAACCATCGGTGCCGCGATCATCGGTTGCGCGGTGCTGCTGATCGTTTTCCCGGGGGCGGCCCGGAGCGGTACCGCGGCGCTTGCGGATGCGCGGCGGATCGTCGATGATGCCGGCCGGACCATTACGGTGGATCGACCCTTTCGGCGGATCATTTCGCTCTACCCGGCGCATACGGAAAACCTTTTCGCTTTGGATGCGGGCGACCAGGTGGTCGGGGTCAGTCCGAGCGAAACCTATCCTCGGGAAGCGCTCCAGAAACCGGTCTTTTCCAGCCACGACGGGGCCGAAAAATTCCTCGCCGCGCAGCCTGATCTGATCCTCGCGCGGCCCATGATCGATCAGGCCTACGGCCCGCTCCTGGCCCAGCTGGAAGGCCTCGGGATCAAGGTGGTATCGGTGCAGCCGCACACGGTGGCCGAAATGTTCACCTACTGGCGGATCCTTGGAACGCTCACCGGCACCCGCGCGCGGGCGGACCAGATGATCGCCGAATTCGAGCGGTCGGTGGCTGAATTCCGCCGACGGGCCCCGGCGGCGGACCAGCGGCCCAAGGTCTATTTCGAATCGATTCATGGCAAAATGAAGACCTTTGCCCCTGAATCGATGGCGGTTTTTGCTCTCACCACCGCCGGGGGTGTCAATGTCGCCGCCGATGCCGAGCCGGTTTCCGGCACCAACATCGCTGCCTACGGCAAGGAAAAGCTCCTTGAGCGCGGCGCCGAGATCGAGGTCTATCTGGCTCAGGTGGGACCGATGAACCGAACGAGCCTTGAAATCATTCGGAACGAACCCGGCTTTCAGGTGATCCGCGCGGTGCGCGAAGGCCGCGTTTTCCTGATCGACGAAGGACTGGTGTCGCGGCCCACCATGCGCCTGCTCGACGGCATCGCCGCAATTGCCCAGCAGATCTATCCGAACTAGCCGGGGGGGCGCGGTTGGAGTATGAAATACGAAATAGCGGTCGCGTACCGACCGCGGTTGCGCCGGAACAGGTTGCGCGGGATGCCGCCGGATTTGAGCAGCGGGCGAACGGGCAGGGCTCAAGGGATCAGGCGGCGGGCGCCAAGTTTTTGGATCCA
>MNZR01000293.1:0-1127 GCA_001873705.1 Syntrophobacteraceae bacterium CG2_30_61_12 | reverse complement strand
GCGCGTGAGGGTTGGAGGACGCGGGAGGCGGTTTTGCTGAATAAATTCATTCGCCACATACCCCGACCGGAAACGCTGCGAGGCGGCTGGCTGCATCGGATTTTGGGCGAACGCCTGTTCCACCCAGCGCTCTGGCGACCGACCCGGGTGCAGGTTGCCGGCGGTCTGGCCCTGGGGGTATTTGTTGCGCTCACCCCGACCATGGGCGTGCAGATGTTCATTGCCGGCATTGCGGCTTTCTTTCTGCGGCTCAACATCCCCATCAGCCTCGCCGCCTGCTGGATCACCAATCCACTTTCGGCTCCCGTCGTTTACGGTCTGCAGTATGAGCTTGGCCTGTATCTCAGCGGCACGGTTTGTGATCCGCAACTGATCCACTCCAGCACCCTGATGGAAAATGCCATGTACCTGGCCAAACCGCTTTGGATCGGGTCGCTCGTCAGTGCCGCTTTTTTCGCGCCGCTCGCTTATCTCGCAGTTGTGTTCGGCTGGCCGCGAATCGCCCACCGCATCGAAGTCCACCGACTGCGGGCGCATCGGGTGAGTCGTGAGTCGAAAGTAGAAAGTTAAAAGTCGAGAAGCGAGAAGCGAGAGGTGTGAACCGCGGCAGCCTGGAGGTGAAGAGCCTGATACACTACGTCCTTGCCAGGCAATAGTTCCTGATTTGGACGGCGTTGTTCACGCTCACGCCGCGGGTTCGGCCGTCTTCGAGGGGCGAGACCCCCAGGACCCGGTCCGTCAGGCGATAATCATCAAAATTCCGCACACCTTCCCGCAGATTGAAGCAAATCCGCCGAATAGCGATCCGTTCACCAATTTCCAGCACCTCTTCCATGCTGAATTCATGCCTTGTGGCCAGGGTCAGGGTGCGGGGGACCGCCGCTTCCGGGCTGATCATCGTGCCGAACATGCACAGCCCGCGGCGTTGTAATCGTGACCGAAACAGGACCGGTGACAGTGGGATTCCCCTTTGCCGTCGTAGCGGTATCTATCCTTGTGAAGGCTTAAAAGTTTCATTTCCGCGCGGAGACGCGGAGGTTGATTTCAGGGCTCTTCTCCGCGCTCTCAGCGCCTCCGCGGGAACACAAAACGTAACTTCTCAAGCTAAACAAGTATATACCGGTTAA
>MNZR01000140.1 GCA_001873705.1 Syntrophobacteraceae bacterium CG2_30_61_12 | reverse complement strand
TGCCAGCATGAAAGCCTTCCGCACCCAGGTTGCACGGCTCTGGCTCCGGGCGCTTCGTCGCCGTAGCCAAAAGCATCGCCTGACCTGGGAGCGCTTCCGTCGGTATGTCGATAGGTGGCTTCCTAATTGTCGGATTTTGCACATGTATCCCAATGCGCGCTTTCACGCCATGCACTCGAAGTAGGAGCCGTATGCGGGAAATCCGCACGTACGGATCTGCGCGGGGGGTGCCGGGCAACCGGCATTCCTACCGCAACGAGCGAGGGAGCGAGGGATCGAGGAATCGAGGAATGCCGGGAGGGATGAAGAGCGGGAAATGGTGAGTTGGTCCGGGGTGCGCTGGTAGGGTGCGTGTCAGGTAGCTCCCGTTGGTCGCAACCTGACCTACCGCTGGTAGCGCGCCCGACAGGGCATTGGGGTGTCAAAACATATCAAGCGCGGAAAGATGCCCTTACGGGACGCACTACGAATACGACGCCTCGGGGGACGCGTTGGTAGTGGCGCCGTCAGGCGTTGGGGCGCGTCCGAATCCGACTTCCCGTAATCTCATCGCACGGCGTAAATCGGGACGCATCCCAAACCAGGGACGCACTGGTGGACGTGCTACAAGCGCGGAAAGACGCCCTTACGGGACGCACTACGAACGCACCGTCTCGCGGGACAGATTACCAACGAACCGCCCTTACGGGACGCGCTAGCGCGCGAAAGCGCCTTACGGCGCCACTACGAACACCGCGCGGTGTACTACGAACACAGCGCGGTGATAAAGAATGGCAAAAGGGGCGGTAAGGGTCAAGGCGGGGCGCTCACGGCTGCCCCAGGGTTTGCGCTTTTTCCAGCATTTCCCGCGCGTGTTCGCGGGTGGTGGTGGAAATGGAGATGCCGCCCAGCATGCGGGCCAATTCTTCCACCCGTTGATCGGCTGAAAGCGGGCTGATCCCCGTTTCCGTGCCGCTGCCCTCGACCGCCTTGGCCACCCGCAGGTGCTGTTCGCCGTAGCAGGCGATCTGGGGCAGGTGGGTGATGCACAGCACCTGGTGGCCGCGGGCCAGGCGCTGCAATTGCCGCCCCACCAGTTCCGCGGTGCGGCCGCCGATACCCGTGTCCACTTCGTCGAAGATGAGCGTTTCGGCCTGGCCCTGAACGCTGAGCAGGCTTTTGAGGGCCAGCAGGATCCGCGACAGTTCGCCGCCGGAAGCGATCCGGGCGAGCGGTTTCAGATCTTCGCCCGGATTGGCCGAGAGCAGAAATTCCACCTGATCGATTCCGGTTTCCGTGAACACCGAATCCGCCACCTGGTCGGCGGCATCACCGGCCGCGGTGAACTGGACCCCGAACCGGGCCTTGGGCAGGTCGAGTTCCGCCAGCACCCGTTCCATGTCTTGCGCGAGCCGCTCGGCTTCCGCCCGGCGCCGGCGCGACAATTCGCGCGCCTGATCGAGATAACGCTCACGGTCGGCGGCCAATTCGCGGGTGAGTTCCAATTCGCGCATTGCTGGGTCCTCGCAATCGGCCACGGCCCCTTGCAGTTGCTCGGCGCGGGCGATCATGTCCGCCACCGAAGCGCCGTATTTCTTGCCCAGCCGCTGCAGCACCGCCAGGCGGTCTTCGAGTTCGCTCAAGCGGAAGGGATCGAAGGAAATCCCCGAAGCGTATTGTTGCAGGGCGTGGGCCAGTTCTTCCAGATAAATCCGGGCCTGTTCCAGATTTTCCTTGAGCGGTGCCTGGCGGCTGTCGATGGCGCAGAGCGTATCCACCTGGGTCGTCACCGCATCGAGGGCGCCGAGGATGGCGTGGGCATCGCTGTAGAGCAGCCGATGAGCACCGGTGGCCGCGGCGTGCAGGGTGGCCGCATGCTGCAGCAGCGTTCGTTCCCGAGCCAACTGGAGGTCTTCATCCGGCTGCAACTGGGCCGCTTCCAGTTCCTGCAGCTGGAATTTCAGGAATTCCAACTGCTGGGCGCGTTCCTCGCGGAGTTTTCGGAACTGCTGCCATGCCGCGCGCGCCGCCTGCCAGGCGTGGTAGCGGCGCCCGGTTTCAGCGAGCTGCCCGGCGGTGGCCGCGAACCGGTCGAGCAGGTCCAGATGCACGCTCGGGTCCAGCAGCAATTGGTGTTCGTGCTGACCGGAAACCGAAATCACGCCGAGCATCAGTTCGTGGAGTTGCTGCAGGGAAATCAGCCGGCCGTTGGCAAAGATACGGTTGCGGCCGCCGCGGCTGATCCCGCGGCGGATCACCAGGGTGCCGTCCGCGGGCACTTCGGAGGCGGCCAGGCGGGCAGCGAGCAGCGGCGTTCCGGTAAGCTCGAACTGGGCTTCCACGGAAGCTTCGTCGGCCCCGGTGCGGATCATTTCCTGGGATGCCCGGGCCCCCAGGATGAGGTTCACCGCGCCCACCAGGATCGATTTACCGGCCCCGGTTTCCCCGGTGATGATGGTGAGCCCGTCGCCGAAACCAACCTCGAGGTCTCGAATGACGGCAAAATTGCGCACGATCAGATCGCTCAGCACGTTTGCTGGTCCTTCGTTTCGGCGGTGGCGGGTCGGCGTCTTCCGGCGGCGCCGCAACCCGCGCTTCGGTGCGGTCCGCGGACGCCGCCCGGGCTTCCGGTGGTCGCCAAAAAGCGGTTGGTTTCCGGTTCCGGCTTTGATAGGTTACGCCCACTCATTGTGTCGGCAATAGCTTCTCCGTCAAGGGGAAAATGATAGAAGGGACATCCGCCATGAGCGACTGGTTGAACCGGGCGAAACAGGCCCTGTTCCGATCCCGCACCCCCAAAGGCCGCACCCTCCGCGAAGACCCTTACGGCCATGGGTTGGACCAAAAGCCGAACTTTCTGCCGCGCCCGCTGTTTGAACGGCTGATCGCCAAAACCGCGATCCCGGCGGACCAGCAGCGGCAACTGGAGCAACTTGGGCAGCAGGGGCATATCGTCTACGCCATCAAGTACCGCTCCCAGCTCGATTTCGTCTACGCCAATCTACGTCTGTACCAACTGGGGCTGCCCCATCCGCGGTTCGTCTTCGATCTGTTCCCCTACTTCTGGCAGCGCCGCTGGTACGCCTTGAAGCTGGCCTGCTTTCACCTGTGGCAGTTCATTCGCCACGGCGAACGCCCCAACGCCTACGCTTCCACCTACTATCGGGAACAACTCCAGGCGGGCCATTGCGGGCTCCTGTTCCTGTTGGGAGAACACGGCTACTACCAGCGTGCCGTGCTGGCGCGAAACGAACCCATCGGCCACCTGATCGACTTGCAGGCGGAACTGGACCGGCCGATCTTCCTGGTGCCCCTGGTGCTCCTCTATACCCGCGATCCCGGCAAGGAACCGCGCAAGGGCCTGGAAATCATCAGCGGCAAGCGGGAAAACATCGGGGTGGTGAGAAAACTCACACGCTTTCTCCGCAGCTACTCGAACGCCGCCTTGGAAGTGGGCGAAGCGATCAATCTCCAGGCCGTCCTGCCGGAACTTTCGGACCGACGGTCGCAACGCCGTAGCCAGATCTTTCAGTTGCGGCGCGAACTGATCGAAGCCACCGACGAAATCCGCCGCGCCATCGTCGGGGTCCAGATCAAGAGCAAGCTGGAACTGAAGGAAATGGTGCTCCATCACCCGCGGCTGGAAACCTTCATGAACCGGCGCGTCCGCTCGAGCGGCGAAAAGATGTGGAAAGTGCGCCAGGAAGCCGACCGCTATCTGGAGGAAATCGCCGCCGACTACAGCTACAACGCGGTTCAGATCAGCGCCAAACTGCTCAGTTGGATGTGGAATAACCTGTTCAACGGGGTCGATGTGGACCTGGAAGGTCTGCATAAGGTCAAAAAAGCCGCGCGCCACAACACCCTGGTCTATATTCCCTGTCACAAGAGCCACATCGATTACCTGCTTTTATCCTACATTCTGTTCACCAACAACCTCTTCACCCCCTTCATCGCCGCCGGCGGTAATCTTTCATTCTGGCCGCTGGGCGCGCTTTTCCGCCGCGGCGGGGCCTTTTTCATCCGTCGCAGCTTCAAGGGCCAGCGCTTTTATGCCGAGGTTTTCAATCTGTATGTGAAGACCATGGCGCAGCTCGGGCACAACATAGAATTTTTCATCGAAGGCGGACGCAGTCGCACCGGCAAGATGGCGCTGCCCAAGCTGGGGCTCCTGGCGATCCTGATCCAGGCGGTGGAAGAAGGCTTTTGTGATGACCTGGTGTTCGTTCCCACCGCTATCTGCTACGATCGGATCCTCGAGGAAGAAGCCTATCTCAAGGAACTCACCGGCGGCAGCAAAACGGACGAAAACCTGGGCCAACTGGTGCGCGCCCGGAAATTCCTGAAACGGCGTTACGGCCGCGTTTATGTTCAGTTCGGCGAACCCATGTCGCTGCAGCGCTATCTCGAACGCAACCGCCATGACCTCAAGCAGATGAATTCGAAACAGCGGCACGCCATGCATCGGGATTTCGCCTTTCGCATCATTCACAGCATCAACCAGGCGTCCCTGGTGACCCCACACGCCCTGGTGGCAGCCGCGTTCCTGTCCACCGCGCGGCGCGGCATCACGCTGCGCGAACTGCTGGAAACCTGCCGCCATTTTTACCAGTACCTGAACCAAATCCAGGTCCGCTTTTCCAATACCCTCAGGCATTTCGATCTGGCCGTCGGGGACACCATCAAGGACCTGGAACGGAGCAAGCTGATCGGCAAGTTGAGCGACGAAGACGAGGGTCTGGAAGAAGAAGTCTTCACCATCGACGACGCCAAACGCATGACCCTGGAATACTACAAAAACAACATCATCCACTTCCTGCTGCCGGCGGTGCAGGTGGCGACTTCCGTGCTGGCGCAGGAAACCTTTCGCTTCAGCCTGGCCCAGGTGCTGGAAGACATGGCCTTCATGAAGGATTTCTTCAAATTCGAATTCGTCTACGACGCCGAAGTTTCCGATTACCAGCAGGTCCGCAAAGTGCTCGATATCTTCGAGGAACAGGGCTGGCTGCGGCGCCTAGAACCGGGCGAGGACAAACCCTACCTCATGACCCACAAGGGTCTCCAGGTGGCCCAGTCGCTGAGCGGCCTGCTACGCTGCACCTTCGAAGGCTACTGGGTGGTGCTCAGATCGCTCCATTACCTGGAAAAACGCCCCTATCAGCAGAAGGAATTCGTGAAAAAGATCCTGGCCACCGGTCAGAAGATGCAAAAACTCGAACTGATCGAACGCCCGGAAGCCAATTCCAAGTTGATTTACCTGAACGCGCTTCAGTACTTTGCCGAGAAGGGTGTGGTCAGTAAAATCATCGACAAGGACGGCAACAAGGACAAACCCCTGGAACTGTATCAGGCCGCCGACGATCATACCCTGATTCAGTACTACAGTCGGGCCGTCAGTCGCCTGGCCCGAGCGCCGCATTTTGCGCTGCAGTGAGGGGGCGGGAGGGCGGGAATCGTGAGTGGTGAAAGGTGAATGGTGGGGCCTGGGGGGGCGCCCTGCTGCTTGCCCCTGGTAGGGCGCGGCGGGGCGTGGGTCGGGTTGCGACCAGCGGGAACTACCCGACGGACCGCCTAGACCACGATCAGTTCTTCCGATGCCTGGTTGAAGGATTCCAGACCGGAGGCCGTGACCCGGTAGGTGTTTTCAAAGCCGACGATGCCCAGGCCGGGATACGACCACTTGGGTTCGAGGGCGAAGGTCATGCCTTCCGCGAGAACGGTCGTCTGCCCGCGGGCGATGAAGGGGAATTCATCCACTTCCAGGCCCAGCCCGTGGCCGATAAAGGACACCGCCGACCGGGCCGGACCCATGAAGCCTTCGGCCAGCCCGGCATCGGCCACCCACTTGACGATGGCGTCGTAGAGTTGGCCCGCCACTACTCCGGGTCTTGCGGTTTCCCGCACCCACTGGTGCAGTTCCCTGCAGAAGGCGTAGGTGTAAGCCAGGTTGGAAGGCGCCTCGCCGAGGGCGAAATTCCTCGTCTGATCATTCAGATACCCATGGTGGTTGAGCATGGTATCGACGCTCACCAGGTCGCCCGCCTGGATCGATCGCTCCCCGGCGCCCTGGCCGAAAGCGGGGCTCACCCCCGGGCCGCCGGTGGGGGAATCGCAGTAACTCGGCAGGGCCGCGTCCGGGCCGCTCAATATGTGGCCGAAGAAAATTTCCAGATTGAACGCCCGCACCCGGCTGAACCCCAAATGCCCGGCCCGCCGCGCCACCCGTTCCAATTCGATGGCCAGTTCGGTTTCGGTGATGCCTTCCTTGAGCAGCCCCGGCACCGCGTCGGCGACCGCCAGTGAAATCCCGCCGGCGGCCCGCATCAGATCGATTTCCCACGCGGATTTGATCATTCGGACCTGGCGGACCAAGCTGCCGATATCAACGATTTCCTGTTTGGGAAACACCTTCTCATCGTAGAAAAAAAAGCTCGCCGCCGGCAGCACGTCCAATTCCATGCCCAGGCGCCGGACCGAATCGCGGCCGCAGCAGTTGAACAGGGCTTCCGGCAACTGTTTGATCGAGGTCATCGGCAGCAGCGGTCGGATCGGCGATTGCCGCGTGGCCCGCTCCAGGTCCCGGCGCACCAGAAAGCAGGGTTCGCCGGCGGCCGGCACCAGCAGATGCGCGTCCTGAACCGTTCCGGTGAAATAATAGAGGTCGGTATTCTGGCGAATGATCGCCGCATCGATCCGACGGCCCCCGAGCAGGGCCTGGAAGGTCGCCAAGCGGTTCGCGATTTCACTCATGGGAACTTTCATCCGCTGCCTCCACTGGGTTGCCGAGTGACCCGACGGGACCGCCGCGCCCTTATCATCGCCGACCGCCACGCCTCAGCGCGGCCAGGCTGTCCGGGCCGGGCGCGGCGCTCAAGGTTTACCACCGGTGCCCGATTTTTTCCATGGCAGCACATGCGATTTTGCCATCGATTCGGGGGAAGCGCCGCGGCATCCAAGGTCATAGGTGGCCGGTTTGAAAAATCGCGCGGTTGAATTGGTGCCCCCGGCGTGATTCGAACACGCGGCACCAGGATTAGGAATCCTGTGCTCTATCCACCTGAGCTACGGGGGCGCGCATGGGTTCGGCCGTCCATAGCATAGGGTCGAATGACTGTCAATGGCGGGCAAGAGCCCTCGATATTCGACATATACCGGTCAAGGGTAAGAGGTTTCATTTCGTGTGCGCTCTTTCCCGGGAGCGCGGGCATCTTGCCCGCTTTTGAAAATGAAACATCTGATCCTAAACCAGTATGGCGATCTCGACATCCGGGCGCCGCATGGGATTACGGCCACAACCCAATGGTCCCCGGACGGTGCATCACAACGGTAGGTCAGGGTGCGCGAGGCGCTCCCTGACTTGGGTGGAGAAGCAAGATCGTCAGGGTAGCTCCCGTTGGTCGCAATCTGACCTACAGTGGCTATACCCGTTAGGGAATGGATACTGTGTTCCCGCCCCCTAACTGGTCGAGTATCCAGAAGCGCCCGATCGGTGTGTTTTGTCCCCGCGAGGACCGGCCAACGGCGTGGATCCGGTTGTTGTCACTAGTGGCTTTCCCATGTCATAATTGCTTGGCGTTCCGGTGCCCCCTCGGGGGTGACCTTTCGAAAGCTCGGCAAGAATGCGTCTGGATTCGGGAACTTGCCATGATCGAAGCCGATCTTTTCCGCCGCGTCCGGCGGTGACGGTGCATTTTTCCGGAGATCAAACCATCCGATTGAGGTGCTCGCGGTGCGACACGGACAACAACATCGGGGCTCGATAACCGATTCCGAACCGAGCGCCGGCCTGGGTGAACTGGTCCGGATGATGCTCAAGCGCCATCCGGCCTTCAGCGCCAATCCGATCGGGGATTGGGCCGATATCGCCGGGGTTCAGGTGGCTCATCACAGCGCCCCGAAGGAACTTAAGAACGGCTGTCTGCTGGTGATCTGCCATGATTCCATCTGGAAGCATCACCTGGAAATGACGCGCGAACAGTTGCTGATCGAGATCAATCGGGGACGTTCGCAGCCGCTGGTGGAACGGATCAAGTTCAAGATCGGGGAGCTGCCGGAAGCGGACCAGCCGGTCAATCCGAACCATCGACTGTTGAACAAAATGGTGCCCAAGCGGCTGCGCCGGAGTCATCCCAAACTTCCCAAACGACCTCTCACCGACGCCGAAGAGGAGCTGCTACGGAAGCTTCCGGATAAGGAACTGCGGGCCATGGCCCGGCGCATCCTGAGCCGGACCCCGGTCGAGGAATGAGCGCGGCATCCGCGACCTCGGCGCGGCCGGCGCGGATGCTCCGGCTCCGAGTTTTGGATCGGCCGGTGCGTTCCATGCCGCTCAGGCTTCCGCGTCCGGATCGGCCAGGGGACGGTGCAGGTGGTCGAAAATGACCCCCGCCAACTGCTCGGAAATCCCCGGCACCGCGGCGATTTCGTGGATCGCGGCCTGCCGCAGCGCGTCCAGACTGCCCAGGTGCTGGAGCAGCAGCCGGCGCCGTTTTTCCCCGATCCCCGGAATCGCGTCCAGGGAAGACATCAGCAAATCCTGCCGATGCCGCTTCTGGTAAAAGGACACGGCGCAACGGTGAGCTTCGTCGCGCAGATGTTGGAGCAGGTGCAGCACGGCCGGATGGCGGGTGAGAAACAGGGGGTTCTTGCGACCCGGTAGGTAGACCTTTTCATACATCCCACGGCCTTCGTCCCCGCGATCGGTTTCCTGTTCCTTGGCCAGGGCGATGAGCGGCAGTTGCTGTTCGAGGCCGGCTTCAATCAGCAGGCGCTGGATTCGGTTGAGCTGGGTCTTGCCTCCGTCCAGCACCAGCAGGTCCAGTTCCGCGGCCAGCTCCCGGTCCCGCTCCAGGAACCGTTGCACCACTTCGGCCATCATCGCCGGATCGTCCGGCTCGGTTTGCTCTTTTACCGTATAACGCCGGTATTTTGGGTAATCGGGAGCGGCGTTGGTGAAGCGTACCATCGATCCGACCGCGTGCCGGCCCTGAATATTGGAAATATCCACGCAGGCCAGATGCCGTGGCGGGCGCGGCAGGTGCAGGACCGTTTGCATGGCGGCCAGCAGCGTTTCCACCTTGGCCGCCTGTTCTTCCTGACCGGTGCTTTGCTGCTCGGCGTTTTTCGCCGCCAGTTCCAGCAGCATGCGGCGGTTGCCGCGCTGGGCGGGGCGGATCAGCACCCGTTTGCCTCGCTGTTCGGCCAGGCACTCTTGCAGCAGGTCCTGGGCCTCGAGGCTTTCCGGCACCAGGATTTCATCCGGAATCAGCCGCCCTTCACGGTAGAATTGTTGAATGAAGGCGCTCAGGACTTCCGCCCGGTCGCCGTGGAACGAAGTGAATTCGAAGGTGCGCTGACCGACCATGGCGCCGTGCCGCACAAACAGCACCACCAGGATGGCTCGGGCCGGTTCCAGGTGAGTGCCGAGCACGTCCTGGTCGATGAACCGGCTGGAGATGATGTGCTGCTGTTCGAGAGTAGCGCTGACCACCCGCAGGCGGTCGCGGTACTGGGCCGCCTGTTCGAAATCGAGCCGGGCCGCCGCCGCTTCCATGCGTTCCCGAAGCTGCCGCTGCAACAGATCGGTCTTGCCGCGCAAGAACAAAATCACCTGTTCCACCATGTGCTGGTATTCGGCCCGGCTGACCTTGCCGGCGCAGGCCCCGAGGCAGCGGCCCAGGGAAAAGTTGAGACAGGGTCGGGGTCTGGGCCGAAGCACCTGGCCCTTGCATTGGCGCAGGGGGAACATGCGCTGGAGCAGCTTGAGGGTGTCGCGCACCGCCTGAGGCGAAGCGTAGGGGCCGAAATATTGGGCGCCGTCGGCGTGAAAACGCCGCACCACCTGAAGCCGTGGGTAGGGTTCGCGAGGATCGATGCGCAGCGCTGGATAGTTCTTGTCGTCCCGAAGCAATACATTGTAGCGTGGGCGGTGTTTCTTGATCAGGCTCGATTCCAGCAGCAGGGCTTCTTTTTCCGTGCTGGTGACCAGGACCTCCAGATCGGTCGCGCGCTCCAACAGCACCCGAGTCTTGGCGGCGGGTTCCGGGCTGGTCCGGAAATAGCTCAACACCCGTTTGCGCAGATCCCGGGCCTTGCCCACGTAAAGGACTTCCCGGTGCCGGCCCTGAAACAGGTAAACGCCCGGAAGGTGCGGCAAATTGAGGGCTTTGCCGTGGCAGGGGTGGGGTTCACTCGAAACGCTGTCGTCGCCGTTGGGGGCTGCCGGCGGCTGCTCGCGCTCGTCCATCTGGTGGTGTCTCCGGCGGTTGCTGAAATCTTCCACGATCAACGCCGGCTGTAGCACAAAGTGATCGCAAAAGGCTAGACAGGGATTGAATTCTTTGCTAGAAGTGCTTCCGTCATTCAGTCGGGACGTGGCTCAGCCTGGTAGAGCGCTGCGTTCGGGACGCAGAGGTCGCTGGTTCAAATCCAGTCGTCCCGACCAAATGAAACTTTCCTGCAAGGCCTTCCCGTACCGGCGAAGGCCTTTTTGTTAGGCTGCGGCCTGGTCTCGCCCCCGAGCCGAGTTGCGAGCCTTGCAAAGGCAGGCCCCCAGGCATTAGTATGCCGGTCAAGGCTAACAACTTTCATTTCGTGTGGGCCCTTTCCCGGGAGCGCGGGCATCTTGCCCGCTTTTGGTAATGAAACATCCGACCCTAAACCAGTATAACCCAGCGTGACCGGTCACCACGGTCGCCAACGCCAAGGTTCAAGCCGTGGCGGAGGCCGCGTTCAAGCCCCGGCATCCGGCGGCGTTTGAAGAGGACTCGAAAACAGGAGGTTAGCCATGGCATGGTTCACCAAGGCAATGGTGTTGATACTGACCCTGCTCAGTTGTTGCGGCTGGGTTGGGCCGATGGCGGCGGTGGCCGCAGACCCCAAAGACATGGGCGGCTGGGAACGCGGCGGCGCCTACGATCGGCTCTATAACCCGCAGGAACGTGATAAGTTCAAGGGTACGGTGGTGGATGTGGTGGAAGTGGTGCCCATGACCGGGATGTCGCCCGGCGTGGCCCTGCTGGTGAAGGATGCGGAAGGCGATGAGGTGCCGGTGCATCTGGGCCCGCGTTGGTTCGTTGATCCCAAGAGCATTGGGATCAAGAAGGGCGATCGGGTCACGGTCAAGGGGGTTTGGGTCGAACTCGACGACCGGGACCTGGTCATGGCTTCCAAAGTGAGCAAAGGTGACACCTATGAATACAAGGTGCGACTGACCGCGGACGGCACCCCTTTTTGGACCATGACCCCGGAACAGTTGGCCAAGGAACGGGCCGGCGACTAGCCCCCGGGAAGCTGTCGCCCCCGGGTAGCGAGCGCCGCTCCGGCCGGGAATGTGAGCATGGTTCCGAGCAGATCTTGACAGGATTAACCGGATTTACAGGATGGATGAGGGGTCGGCTCATCGTGTCGATCCTATCAACAAGCTCGGGGTGTTACCCGGTCGGGGATGAAGTCTTGGCTTGCATCGGAACGCCGGTCGGGAGCGCGCTTTCGGCGGCATGCGGGACCCCTTGGTGGAGGAGGCAACGGCGTGAAGATCACCTGTTCCAGCTGTCAAGCGGTTTTTTCCGTTCCCGATGAGCGCATGCCACCGGGGAAAACCGTTCGTATCACCTGCCTCAAGTGCGGTAACCCGATCCATGCTCGGCTGCCGGCAACCGAACCCGGTCCAGGTGCGGGCAACAGCGCGGAATCCACGACTCCCGCCGCGGTTGCCGCCGTGATTCCCGCGGAAGACCTCACCGACCAGGAAAATCGGCCGTTCGACCTGGTGGAAGAAGCCACGCCGGCGGCCCTGATGTGTTTACAGGACCCGGAACTGGTTCGTAACCTGGCCCCGATTTTGGCCGACCGCGGTTATCATCCGCGCGAGGAAGCCGACCGCCAAACGGCCTGCCTGTGGTGGGAACAAAACGAATACGCCTTGGTGCTGACCGATGATGATCCGCCGGCCGCCGATCCGGCGCGGCATTTGCTGCTGGCTTACGCCCGGCGCTTGCCCATGCATCGACGGCGCGAAACGCTGCTGTGCCTGATCAGTCGGAGCCAGGATACGATGGACGGAATCCGGGCCTTTCAGATGGAATTGGAACTGATTGTCAATCGCGGCGATCTCGAGCGTTTACCCTTGCTGCTCGATCGGGCCATTGCCGAGCAGCGATCGGGCTACGCCGTGTTCAGGCAGGTGGGCAAGGAACGAGGACTGCTCTGATCCGCAAGCGCCCGCCGGGTGAAGCCGCCGCGGTCGGGTCGGTGAAGCAATCCCGAGCCAAGGAAAGGGGGCCGCTCTGATCAAGAAGCCATGGTCCACATTGTTCGGCCGCTCCGCTAAAGATCACCAGTCCAAGCATGTGCGTCTGCGCATCGAAAGTTGTGTCAACACCATTTTGGATCTTAACAATCAGTTGGGGGAAGGCAAGATCAAGCCGGAAATCATTCGCCAATTCGAACGCCTGAAGGACACCATCGACAAATTGTCCGAAGAAAAGGTGAGTGAGGAAGATATCCACCGGATCGAGCAGGCCACCAATGATCTCCTGGCCGACCTGCAGGCGGCCTACGGCACCACCCCGTCGCTCCGGCTGAATCCCAGGGAGTGGCATTGACCCTGGCACCCGGCAATGGCCGCTCAGCAAACATCTCAACCTCAATCAACGGGTGCTGCCGAGGGGTTGGATTCGGGCTATTGTAATCTCGATCGAAGCTCAGGGATTTTGAAATTTCTCCGTTCGGTCGATGACCGGGAGACCAGTTCTCGGTCGGTCGCGGGGAAACGCTGCGGATAAACTGCAAACAACCAGGCTGAACCGCCTTTCATGGCGCCACTAAACATGCCGCAAACATGCCGCGTGCTTGCTCGTCAGCTTGATTGGCTCGTTATGCCATCGGTGTTCTGCTGAGTCTTTTTGCTTGCAACCTTTTCAGCTCTTTTGGCAAGCAACTCGCGCACGGTCGGTACCAGATGATTGGGAATCTCCATGAAGGTCTGTGATGAATCTTCCCATGCTGCTTCATCTTCCGCCAAAGCATCATCTTCTGACTGGCTCTCATAGTGGGCGAGCACTCTCTTTACTCGCTCTTCATCCCAACCCTTAGGAAATTTGGTTTTCTCCATGTTCTTTACTTTCCTCGACGCCGACACCGATATGCTTTAAGTGGGTTGCCGCTCGGTTCATATGCAGTGATCACAAAGACGCTATCAGGTTTGGGATCGGGCACATAGACCACCCGAACATATCGTCCCGCTCGCGTTTGCCCAATAGCAATACGTGAGCCTTCCTTGCCTGGGCGATCCTCACCTGGATGGAACAGCACATCTTCAACCTCATCCTCGAATACGTCATGCTTGTAAATGTGGGGCAAGTCTGTTTCCGGGTCAATGTAGAAGCGAATCTTCACCGGTTCGTCCGGGAAGGGCCACATTGGCTCGCGGCATAATATGATTTTCTACAAGACCAACCGGTCAAAGATCTCGCCAAAAGCGCCATAACGTATGCCCCGCATGGTCTCGTGTCCGCTTGAGGGTTTATGCCATCTTTTACGCCACCCAGGTCAGGCATCCAGCACCAATGGCGAACGCCGTTTTGACGCCGGGTCATGATCAGGCGGTGGGGCAGGGTCCTTGCCTGGTTGCCGTCACCCTTTGAACGGGCCACCGCGGCCACCGCCCTTCGATCCCCTGCCGCTCTCTGTCACGCTCCCGGTTTCGCCAGTTCATACAGGAGCGCGGCGACGGAACGGATGCCGTGGTGGAAATCCTGCAACCGGAACCGTTCGTTGGGGGAATGGGTGCCATCATCCGGATTGCCCCAGCCCATCATCAGAATGGCTTGCAGTTGCAGCGTTTCCTGAAGCAGGTTGACGATGGGGATGGAACCTCCTTCGCGGATGAAGACCGGCGCCGTTCCGAACCCGGTTGCAATGGCCCGGACCGCGGCCTGCACCTCCGGCTGGTCGCGCCTGACCAGCACCGGATCGGCCCCATGGAGTTCCCGCACCTCCACCTTGACCCCCTCCGGAGCGAGTCGCCGCACGTGATCGATGAACAATTGGTTGATTTGTTCGGGCCGCTGGTTCGGGACCAGGCGCATGCTGACCTTGGCGCCGGCCTTGGCGGGAATCACGGTTTTTGCCCCCTCGCCCGCGAAGCCTCCCCAGATGCCGTTGATGTCCAGGGTGGGACGCGCGGTCTTGCGCTCCAGTGGAGCAAAATCCGGTTCCCCACTGAGGTCGGCAATCCCCAAATATTGGGTCAGTTCCTGCTCGGCGAAGGGCAGTGCCGCCAGTTCGTTGCGTTCCCAGGCTTGCAGCTCGAGGACCTGGTCGTAAAAGCCGGGAATGGCGACGGTGCCGTCGGGATTTCTGAGCTGCGCCAGGATTTCGCAGAGCGCCTGCACCGGGTTTTTCACCAGACCACCGAAGGCCCCCGAGTGCAGATCGATGCGCGGCCCGCGGACATCGATCTGCAGGTAGGAAAGTCCGCGCAGCCCGTAAGTGATGGCGGGAACGCCGCGAGCAAACTGAGAGCCGTCGGAAATGGCGATGGCGTCGGCTTTGAACAGATCGGCGTTGGCGGCCAGCACCGGTCCCAGGTTGGGACTGCCGATTTCTTCCTCGCCTTCCACCAGCAATTTCACATTGATCGGCAGTTCCCCGGCCCCGGCCAGGATCGCTTCGATCGCTTTCAGATAAGTGAAGAACTGACCCTTATCGTCGCTCGCTCCACGCGCATAAATATAGCCGTCGCGAATGACCGGACTGAACGGGGGCGAGTGCCATTCTTCCTTCGGTTCCGGTGGCTGCACATCATAGTGGCCGTAAATCAGCAGGGTCGGCTGGTCCGGCTGCCGGCAGCGCCAGGCGTGGACCACCGGATGGCCTTTGGTTTCGATCAGCCTGGCCTGAAGACCTACCCGCTTGGCATGGCTGCAAACCCATTCGGCGGCGCGGCGCACGTCCGCGGCCAGATGCGAATAAGTGCTGACACTGGGGATCTTCAAAAACCCTAAGAGCTCTTCGATATATCGGTTTTGATTGCTGTCGATTTTTTCCAGAATAGTGTCTAGGACCATTGCCGCCTCCTCGCGAAACCGAACCCATGTTGACGGTGAATGTGGAGTATTATGCAAGGGTCTTGATCATCGTTGGGGCCATTCCAAATAAATTCCACCACGGAGGCCCCGAGGACCCAGAGAAGGTCTAGGGTTTGTCTCGGTGTTCCCTGGGTTTGCGCGGCGAGAGCTTTTCGCATTGGCCGAAACGATGATCATGGCCGATCCAAAGCATACAGCGTTTTCGAGACAAGGCAATCAAAAAGGGGCCGGGTCCATGACCACGGAGGCTCCACTGGCGCGGGTCGGCTGGTGCTCGGAGGCGCGCCAACGGAGCCGTGCCCAACTTGCCCGGCCGCGGACGCTGCCGAACCGGATAACGATTTGACCCTTCCGGCCAAAACACCGGTTTGATCGTTCGCCAAAGCGGCGTATAAGGGCACCAGCGACGCTTGCGCCTGCCGCCCGCTGGGCGGCGGTGGCGGCGGGTCAACCGGTTGGGAAGCCGGCAACCGCTGAGATTTGCTGGAGGGGTTGGGCAATGACCATACGTTTCGAGACCTTGAGCGGGGCTCGCCGGATCGACCGCGCGGCGTGGAATCGCCTGGCCCGATCGGCCGCTCCCACCATGGAGTGGGAATATTTTACCAGCCTGGAAGACTCCGGGGTGATCAATCCGGGGCGGGGTTATAACCCGGCCCATCTGGCCGTCTATCAGGACCAGCGACTGGTCGGCCTGGCCCCCATGTACCAACGCGATCGGGCCTGGGTGGAATTCGGCGACGGCGGCTTGATTTCGTTCCTCACCGAACTCACCGGACTGCCCTTTCATGAAGGTCTGGTGGGGACCGTGCCGCTCACGCCGGTGCCGGGCTATCAGTTCCTGTTCGATCCCGAAGTCGACGCCATGGCCCTGGTTCGTCCGCTCCTGGAATATGTGGATTACCTCAGCCAGATCAAGGGACTCTCCACTACTCGATTGTATTTTGTGGCGAACGAGGTCGGTTCCCCGCTCCATCGATTGCTCATGGATCTGGGCTATATCTGCCTGCGCAGCGAATACTGCCTGTGGTTCAATCGGGGGTACCGGGACTTCGATCAGTTCCTGGGTGAATTCCGTTCCGATCGCCGACACAAGATCAAGCATGAATTGCGGGCCCTTCGGGACCGCGGCATCCGCCTCGAGATGATTGACGGAACCGATGCCGCCCGTGACGATTATCTGCTCATGCACCAGCTCTACCGGCGCACCTGGACCAAACACATGGGCCCCCAAATCGAACCGTTCCTCAATGAAGAATTCTTTCATCTACTGAGCGAACGGTTCGCTCACCGCTGCCGACTGACGATTGCTTCCAACCAGGACAAGCGGCTGGCCATGGCGATTTTCTACCACAAGGGCGATCATCTCTACGGCCGCTACTGGGGCGCGTTCGAACCGGTGCCGTTTCTCCATTTCGCCACCTGCTACTACCAGCCGATCCAATACGCCATCGCCCGGGGCATCCGCGTGATGGACCCGGGCTTTGGCGGCGAACACAAGCTGCTGCGCGGGTTCAAGGTGGTGCAGGCAACCCATTACATCAAGTTCCACGGGCGTGAACAGCGCCGGATCGCCCATTCGGTGCTCCAACGCATGCAGACGAGCCGGCCTCCGGAAGCGGTCCATCGGTGAGGGGGTGGGGCTGACTCAAGCCACCGGCGTCATTTCGGGGTCGGGTTCGGATTCGGTATCGGTATCGGGGTCGGTATCGGGGTCGATACCGATACCGATGTTGAACATCGGGGTCAGTTGCCGACCATGATCACCAGGCTTTGCTGGTGTTCCTTTTCATTGAAGGAGGCGGCGAACTGCTGGGCGTCCTGGTGTTTTTCGAAGTTTCCCAGCAGCACCCTATACCAGAGTCCGCCTTCGGCCATCTGCACCACTTCCAGCCAGGGGGAATAGCCCTTGGCTTTGAGGCCGGCCAGCAGGCTGTCGGCGTTGTCCTTGCTCCTGAGAGAGGCCACCATGAGCACGTAGCGAGCCGCCGCGGGTGGCTGGCTGCCGGGTTCGGCGGCTACCGCCGGCGGTGGTGCCGCCGGGGTATGGGTCGGGGCGGCCGCGGTTTTGGCTGATCCGGACGTTTCGGTGGGGCTCGGTTTGCCTTTCAGCTCACCGTGGTAGGTGAGGGCTTGCAGCATCTCTTCGGTGGATTTCCAGGTTTCCGACGCTTTCTCCACCGCCTCCGGAGGCTTCTGGTCGAGGCCCAGAAAGTGCACCAAACGCCCCTTGAGGGAATCGCTACCGGCGCCGGCCACCGGGACCCCTCGGCCCACCATGACCCCGAACACGAACATCCAGGTCAGAGCGGCCACCAGTCCCAGAGCGTAGAGCAACGCCTGGGGGCCGCTCAATTGCACCTGAAAGCGGCGGCGCTGCCGCTCAAGGTGCGGCCTCGGTAGGTCCTTGGATCGCGCCAAGCGATTTCCTTCCGTTGGCGTCGCTGCGGCGTCCGCCGTCACATTTTTTCCGGCGCCGTTACCCCCAGCAGTTGCAGCCCATTGTGGATCACCACCCGAAGCGCTTCGGCCAGACCCAGCCGGGCCTCCGTGAGCGCCTCATCCTCGCCCAGGATCCGATACCGGTTGTAGTAGCTGTGGAACTCCGCCACCAGTTGATGGAGATAATAAGTGATCCGATGCGGTTCCAGATGCAGCGCGCTGTTTGCCAGCACCTCGGGGTACTCGCCCAGAAGCTTGATCAACTGGATTTCTTCCGGGGCGGTCAGCGGGGCGAACCGATCGAGGTCCGCCGCCGGCGGCGCCGGCCCGCGTTCCCGAGCCACCTCAAACAGGCTGGAAAGCCGGGCGTGGGCGTACTGAACGTAATAGACCGGATTGTCGTTGCCGCGGGCCTTGGCCACTTCCAGATCGAAGTCCAGTTGGCTGTCGGAACGCCGGGTGAGGAAAATAAAGCGGGCGGCGTCGGTGCCCACTTCATCGATCACTTCGCGGAGCGTTACGAATTCGCCCGCGCGGGTGGACATGGCCACCGGAGTTCCGGCCCGCAGCAGATTCACCAGTTGCACCAGGACGATTTGCAGATCGCCCTGGGCCCGTCCCAGGGCCTGTGCCCCGGCGCTCATGCGCGGCACGTAGCCATGGTGGTCGGCGCCCCAGATATCGATCACCCGGTCGAAGCCGCGGTCGAATTTGTTCTTGTGATAGGCCAGATCGGCGGCGAAGTAGGTGCTGACGCCGTTGGCGCGGACCACCACCCGATCCTTTTCATCCCCGAAATCGGTGGTCTTGAACCATTTAGCCCCGTCCGCGGTGTAAATGAAGCCGCGCCGCTCCAGATCGGCAATGGTTTCCGCGATCGCGTTCCGGTCGTGCAGGCTCTGTTCGCTGAACCAGACATCGAAGCGGACGCCGAAGTCGGCCAGGTCGTTGCGGATGCCTTCGAGGATCTTGTCGCCGGCGTAGCGGGTGCACAGCGGCAGCACCTCGGCCACCGGCAGGTGTTTGGGCCCATCGCCGTGTTCGGCCCGGAAAGCTTGGGCCAGTTCGATCATGTACTCGCCCTGGTAGTGATTTTCCGGAAACGGCGTCGGGTCTCCCAGCAACTGCAGGTACCGATGATACAGACTGCGGCCGAGGGTTTCCATCTGATTGCCGGCGTCATTGATGTAATACTCGCGCTCGACCTGGTAGCCGCAGGCGGCGAGGATATTGGCGAGCACGTCCCCGGTTGCGGAACCGCGGCCGTGACCGATATGCAGCGGTCCGGTGGGATTGGCGCTGACGAATTCCACCTGCACCCGGCGCCCGCCGCCCAGATTCCGGCGGCCGTAGTCGGCACGCTCCGCCAGGATCTCCGTCAGTACCCGGTGCCAGCCCGAGGGCTTGACGAAGAAATTGATGAAACCGGGTCCGGCGATCTCCACCCGGGCCAGGATCTGGTCCGGATCATGTAAGCCGGCCACGATCCGGTCGGCGACTTGGCGTGGGTTTTGTCTCAGTCGGCGCGCCAGCAGCATCGCAGCATTGGTGGCATAATCGCCGTGTTCGGGCTGTTTCGGCAGATCCAGTTCGATGGTGAAAGCGGTGGTACCGGCCTCGTCCGTGCTCCCGATCAAGGGCTGAATGGCCTCGGTCAAGATGGCGAGCAGGCGGGTTCTGATGAGGGTCATGAGTGGTGGATTCTCCTTGTTCGGGCCGCTTGAGGGCCGTTAAAGCGGCGGCAATAGCCGCGCCGGCGGCGGCGCCCGGCGAGCGGCCGCGAGCGCCCTTATAGCCAGCGGACCGACCCTGGTCAAGCGCCAATCGGGTGCGATCCAAAGTGGTTGGGCTCGTAGTGGCGCCGTCAGGCGTTGA
>MNZR01000179.1:1635-4181 GCA_001873705.1 Syntrophobacteraceae bacterium CG2_30_61_12 | reverse complement strand
CCAGCGGCGCCGCTTCATGATCGATCGGCTGCGGCAGTTGGGGTTCGGTATCGAGGTCGAACCGACCGGAGCGTTCTACGTGTTTGCCAATGCCCGCCGGTTCACCGACAAATCCTATGATTTTGCCTTTGAGGTCCTGCGCGAAGCCCGGGTCGGGGTAACCCCTGGAATCGATTTCGGCTCCAACGGCGAAGGCTATATTCGCTTCAGCTATGCCAATAGCATGGAAAACATCGAGGAAGGCCTGAACCGCTTGGGTGCCTACCTGGAACGGCGTGGCCAATGACCGAAACCGCGCGCGCCCCCCGCATCCCGAACATCTCTTCGGCCACCTTCATCAAGTCGGCGGTGAAACCCGGTCACTATCCGCCGGCTGGACCTCCCGAGGTGGCCTTCGCCGGCCGTTCCAACGTGGGCAAGTCATCGCTCATCAACTGCCTGCTGCAGCGCAAGAAGCTGGTCCGGACCAGTCGCACGCCGGGCCGCACCCAGGCCATCAATTTTTTCGACGTGAACGGGGCTTTTATCTTCGTCGATCTGCCCGGCTACGGTTATGCCCGGGTGCCAACCGCGCTACGACTTTCCTGGGGCCCCATGGTGGAAGCCTACCTCAAGCAGCGCACCAAGCTCGCCGGCGTGGTTCAAATCATGGATCTGCGTCATCCGCCCACCCCGGACGACCTGCAGCTCTGGAACTGGCTCCACGGAGAAGCCATCCCGGTGCTCGGGGTCCTCACCAAGGCCGATAAGGTGAGACCGGGCCAGCGCCGCGGCAACCTGCAACAGGCCGCCATCAGCCTGGGAGTGGCACCGGAGCAGTTGATCGTGTTCGCGGCGCCCACCGGCGAAGGCCGGCAGCGCCTGTGGTTGGAACTGCTGCCCTGGTTGCAGCCGCCGGCGGCGCCGCCGAAACCAGCCGATCAAGCCTCCGATCCCGGCTGAAACCGCCACCGTTATCCCGATTCAGGATGAGACCCTTCATTACCAAATGCGGGCAGGATGCCCGCGCTCCCGGGAAAAAGCCTACTTAAAGTTGAGGATTCATCCTCAACGAGCAACATTTCCGAGCGCCGGCCCGCGTCAGGCTGCCGGCCGCGGTTCCGGCCGCAACAGCAGAGCGCCCAGCGGAGGCAGGGTCAGGCTCAACCTGGCCGGCCAATCGCCGTAGCTCTCCTCGGTGGCCATTACCAGCCCGGTATTGCCCACGTCGCTGCCGCCGTAGTAGCGTGAATCGCTGTTGAAAATCTCGCGATAGCCGCCCGGACCGGGCGCTCCCACCTGATAGTTGAGCCGCACCACCGGGGTGAAATTGAAGATGCAGTAAAGAAAATCAGCGGGGTCCGAACCCTTGCGGAGAAACGCCACCACCGACTGATCGGAATCGTGGAAGTCCACCCACTGGAACCCCCGGGGATCGAAATCCACCTGCCACAGGGCCGGTTGGCGCCGATACATGGCGTTGAGATCGCGGAAAAAGTCCTGAATCCGGCGGTGCCGCGGCTGCTCCAGCAGTTGCCAGCGGAGTCCCTGTTCGTGGTCCCATTCCCAGTCCTGGGCCAGTTCGCAGCCCATGAACAGGAGCTTCTTGCCCGGATGGGCGTACATGTAAGTGACAAAGAGCCTGAGATTGGCCCGCTGCCGCCAGGCGTCTCCGGGCATCTTGGTGAGGAGCGATCCCTTGCCGTGGACCACTTCGTCGTGGGAAATGGGCAGAATGAAATTTTCGTGGAACGCGTAGAGCAGCGAGAAGGTCAGTTTGGAATGATGGTATTTGCGAAATACCGGGTCTTCCCGCATGTAGGCCAGCATATCGTGCATCCAGCCCATGTTCCACTTGTAGCCGAAACCGAGCCCCCCCAGGTAGGTGGGCCGCGACACCATCGGCCAGGCGGTGGATTCCTCGGCGATGGTGAAGCCGTCGGGGACGGTGCCGTAGACGGCCTGGTTGACTTCCTGCAAAAACGCGATGGCATCCAGGTTTTCCCGCCCACCGTAGGCGTTTGGGAGCCATTCGCCGGGTTCGCGTGAATAATCCAGGTAGAGCATGGAGGCCACCGCGTCCACCCGCAGTCCATCGATGTGGTATTGTTCCATCCAGAACAGGGCGTTGGCGATCAGGAAATTGCGCACTTCCCGGCGCCCGTAGTTGAAAATGAGCGTGCCCCAGTCCGGGTGTTCGCCCTGGCGGGGATCTTCGTGTTCATAGAGACAGGTGCCGTCGAATCGGGCCAGGGCATGCTGATCCTTGGGAAAGTGGGCCGGCACCCAATCGACGATGACCCCGATCCGATTCTGATGGCAGGCATCGATCAGGGCCATGAAATCTTCCGGCGGTCCGAACCGGGTGGTGGGCGCATAGTAACCCGACACCTGGTAGCCCCAGGACGCGTCTAGGGGATGGGCCATCGGCGGCAGCAATTGGATGTGGGTAAAACCCAGGTCACGAACGTAGGGCACCAGTTCGGCGGTCAGCTCCCGATAGCTCAGGAACCGATTGGGATGATCGGCGGGACGCCGCCAGGAACCCAGGTGCATTTCATAGATCA
>MNZR01000179.1:0-1563 GCA_001873705.1 Syntrophobacteraceae bacterium CG2_30_61_12 | reverse complement strand
TTGGATCATAGACCCGACAGGCGGTGTTGGGGCGCATTTCAGCGTAGAATGCGTACGGGTCGCTTTTCAGGAACGGCGAGCCTTGAGCGGGTTTGAGTTCAAATTTGTACAACTCGCCGAGCGCCAGTTCCGGGATAAACAGTTCCCAGATCCCGGAACTCCCCAGCGTGCGCATGGGATGCCGGCGCCCGTCCCAGGCGTTGAAATCCCCCACCACGCTGACCCGTTTGGCATTGGGCGCCCAGACCCGAAACACCACCCCGGAGATACCATCCACCTCGATCGGATGGGCTCCGAGTTGCTGGTAGATCCGATGATGCCGGCCTTCATTGAACAGATAGCGATCGTATTCGCCCAGGATCGGCACGAAAGAATAGGGATCGATCCACTGGCCCTGGGCGCCGTTGGCCCAGTTGGCGCGAAGGCGCGGATGCAGCGGCAGGTCGTGCGCGGGGCAAACCCCGAGGAATAGATCGCTGTCGGGGTAGCGTTCGAGCGCCGACCAATCGTCCGAACCGGTCCGTTGCACCCACACCGCTTCCGCATCCGGCACCAGGCAGCGCACTACCACCCGGTCCGAGCCCGGCGTCGGCAGCGGGTGACGGCCGAGGATCCGGAAGGGATCGTAATGTTCACCGGCGAGCAGCAGATCCAGATCGGCTGCGGTCGCCGGGTCGATCAAGGCATGTTCCGTGGCATTTTCAGGCATGGTCGTTTGTTCCTCCGGTTCGTTATGGGAAGCCGCGGGCTGGGCCCAGGCGGAGCTGAAAATCGGGCTTTCCTTCGGCATCGAAGGTCACCGTCACCTGCAAGGTGCCGGTCACGCCCTGCACCGAAAAGGTTGATCCATCGCCGCGAATCGCCAGGATCCGACCGTTTTCCAGGCTGAGCGGCGGAAAGCGCACCACCGTGCCCGGCTGGATCGACGGCGACGGCGCCACCGCGCCGGCACCGGCCAGAGCGGGAAGCACCGCCGAAGGCAGCCGCCAGCGGCCGTCCCGGTCCTGCTCCAGGCGCAACTCGGGGCGTTCGAGCACCACCCGGGCGAGCCGCAAAAAGGGGGGAGCCGGCTCGATCGCCCCCTCCAGGCGCACCGTATCGCAGATCAGCACGGGAACCCCGGCGTAGTTGATGTGCAGTCCGCGTAGGGTGAGTTGCCCAGGGGGCCACAGCCGATAACCCTGGAGCCGCCAGTGCAATCCAAACCGCTGCTGGATCCGATCCGCCAGGCGCTCCAGCAGCCGTTGCTGCACCCATGGCAGGTGGACCAGCAAGACCGCCGAAGCGATCACGGCCGGCAGCAACCCAACCAGGACCCAGAGGAACCGCCGTTTCATCAAGCGTGAACTCCCGCTTCGAGGACCCGCACCCCGGTGTGACCAGCGATCGGACCGGGCCGGCCGCCCCGGGCAATACCGTTTGTCTGAAAACCACACCGGTTTGAAATGAGATCTTTCGTTACCAAGAGCGGGCAAGATGCCCGCACTCCCGGGAAACGGCACACACGACATGAAAGTCTTCGCTGCAACAGGTCGAGCGCCTTTCATCCTTCATTCTGGGAGC
>MNZR01000045.1 GCA_001873705.1 Syntrophobacteraceae bacterium CG2_30_61_12 | reverse complement strand
GGCATAATCCTTCACCCCGATCGTCAGCAGTTCCACGTGCGGGGTCTTCACCCACCCCCGATGCCGCTCCGGATCGGCTTCCGGGGCGATGAACAGAAACGCCGCCTTGAGACCTTCCGCCATGATCTTCTCCTTACCGTGACCATGTCACTGAGCCGGGTCGGCTTCAACCGGACCGCGTTGGACCATCAGATTCAGCCGCTGCGCCTGGCTCATGGTTGCCGTCACATCCACCACATAGGGGCCCTGAGCCGAATAGCGCACGGACAGTGCCCGACTTGAGTGCACCTCCAGTTCCCGTTCGCCGTCGAGCGCCAGAACGCAGGGCGCGAGCCCCACCGGCACCGTTTCGTTCACCTGGAGCAGCCGGCTGCGGCCGATGCGCACCGCTTGCAACAGCCCCGGAGCGATAGCCGCGGTCACCACCGTCGCCCCATAACCCAGTTCCAGGTAAAGCCCCTGAGGCGCTGCGGGCGCCAGGGTCAGCAGTTGCCCCCCGATCGAAGACAGACCGATGGAAGCCGGGCTGCAGCGGGTGAGAAACAGCTTCGCCACCTTGTCCACTTCCCAGATCGCCCGGGACCCAATGAACCGATCGTTGTAGACCGCCACATCCACCAGGGCGCTATCGACCACCCGGGTCTGCTCCAACACCTCCAGGCGCGCGGCTCGATAGGCTCCGAGTTCTTTCGGGACCCTGCCGGAAGCCACCAGACCCGCGGCCAGACCGGCGATGGTGGCTTCGATCAGGTAGGGAAACACATTGTTGGTGCCGGTGGAGATGGGCAGCATCGGGACTTCCACCAGGCCCTTGGCAACCGCCCGACAGGTGCCGTCACCACCCAGGACCAGCACGCAACCGACCCCCTGGTCCTCGATCCAGCGGCCGGCGCGGGTGGAATCGTCCTGGGAATTTTCCAGCTCCATCGGGATCGGCACCAGCTCCAGTTGCGGACTGCAGCCGCGCAGGGCTCGATCGACGATGGCGTAATAGTCGGGCATGTAAACCACCCGCCGCACCCCGACGGCTTCGAGCCCCATCAGCAGGCGCCGGACAATGCGCACCTTTTCCTGATTGTCGAACACACTGCCGTGCGCCACCAGGCGACGGATGTCCTTACCGGACACAGGGTTGGCAATGATCCCGACGGTCGTCACTGGCACCTCCCGTTCCAAGGTGAGCGTCCGCTCCTGCCGGCGAGCGAAATTCGGCGCCGTCGAATGGACGATTCCCAACCGCTTGCTAGCCACGCATCCGCTTCACCGCTTCGACGATATCCGCGGCATTGGGGATGAAAGCGTTTTCCAGCGGCACCGAAAACGGCACCGGAGTGAAAGGCGCCGCCACCCGCACGATCGGAGCATCCAGGTAGTCGAAGGCCTGTTCCGCCACCTGGGCCGCGATCTCGGCTCCCGCTCCGGCGAACTTCACCGCCTCGTGCACGATCACCAGCCCATGGGTCTTTTTCACCGAACTCACCATAGTGGCGGTATCCAGGGGCAGCAAGGTGCGGGGATCGATCACCTCGGCGCTGATGCCCATTTCCGCCAGTTGCGCCGCGGCGTCTAGAGCGGTGTGTACCATCTTCGCGGTCGCCACCAGGGTAACGTCGGCACCTTCCCGGACCACGGCGGCCTTTCCGAATTCCACCGTATAGGGCTGATCCGGGACTTCGCCTTCGATCCCATACAGGAGTTTGTGTTCCAGAAACACCACCGGATTGTCGTCGCGAATGGCGGCAATCAGTAATCCCTTGGCATCGTAGGGCGTGCTCGGGATCGCCACCTTGAGTCCGGGCACGTGCATGAACCAGGCCTCCAGCGACTGCGAATGCTGGGCCGCGGCACCGATGCCGGCCCCCTGCGGCGCCCTCAAGACCATCGGGATCTTGGCCTTGCCGCCGAACATGTAGCGCATCTTGGCCGCCTGATTGAACAACTGGTCGAGCGCCACGCCGATAAAGTCCACGAACATGATCTCACAAACCGGGCGCAACCCGGCCGCGGCCGCGCCGGTGGCCGCACCGACAATGGCGCTCTCGGTGATCGGGGTGTCCTTCACCCGGGCTTCGCCGTATTTGGCGAACAGCCCCTGAGTCACCCCGAAACAGCCGCCGAATTGACCCACGTCTTCCCCCAAAATGAAAACCGCGGGGTCCCGTTCCATTTCCTGATCCAGGGCCTCGTTCAGGGCCTGGAGATAGGTCTTCTTTGCCATGGCTTTGTGCTCCCCTGTGTTCCCCTTGCAGTCATTGCCGCATCGTTTCCCGGTTGCCGCTGACCCGATCAAGCGGCCGTCGTCACCGCGGGCCTGCCGCCGCGGCGACCCGGCGCTCGGGTCAGGCATAAACGTCTTCGAGCACTTCAGCCGCCTCGGGCAACGGGCTTTGTTCCGCGAACGCCACCGCCGCGTCCAGTTCCCGGGCGACCTCCTGGCGGATGCTTTCGACTTTGGCGGCATCGAGCAGCCCGTCGGCGAGGAGTTTGTTTTCGAAGCGCTGCAGCGGGTCCTTCTTCACCCAATCGGCCAGTTCCTGATCGTCGCGATAGACGCAGGCATCCCCTTCGAAGTGGCCGCGCCAGCGGTAGGTCTTGCACTCGATCAAGGACGGACCGGCGCCCGCGCGGGCCCGCTTGACCGCTTCCGCGACCGCTTCGTAAACCGCCAGCACATCGTTGCCGTCCACCACCACCCCGGGGATATCGTAGGCCGCGGCGCGATCGGCGATGTCGGCCACGGCCATGGACTTACACGTCGGGCAGGAAATCCCGTAGCCGTTGTTTTCATTGACGAAAACCACAGGGAGCTTCCAGGCACTGGCCAGGTTCAGGGCTTCCTGAGTGGTGCCCTGATTCGATGCACCGTCACCGAAGAAACACACCACCACCTGATCGGTGCCCCGATACTTAGCCGCCAGAGCGGCCCCATTGGCGATCGGCCCGCCGCCGCCGACAATCCCGTTGGCGCCGAGGATCCCCAGTTCCACCGCCGCGATGTGCATCGAACCGCCCTTGCCCTTGCAGTAGCCGGTGCGGCGCCCGAAGATTTCCGCCATCATCAGCTTGAGGTCGCCGCCCTTGGCGATCAGATGGCCGTGACCGCGATGGGTGCTGGTGATGTAATCGGTTGCGCCGAGCGTGCCGCAGGCCCCGGTGGCAACGGCTTCTTCGCCGATGTAGAGATGGACAAAACCGGGGATCTTGCCGGCCGCGAAAAACTCCTGGACCCGGGTTTCGAACTGCCGGATCCGGGTCATGGTTCGTAACATCTCGATCATCTGGTCGTTGCTGACTGACATGACTCAACCTCCCCGCGGCGCTGCCGCTGTTGTGGGTCCAACGGCGGGCATCAGCCGCGCCGCGGGACGCTTATGAAGTGGAACTTACAGCACCTTTCCTTGAGAGAACAGGTGGTACGGCGTCGGATGCATGCCTTGGTTGGGCCGTCTCATAAAGAAGAAACCGCATTGACATTGGTACTATATTTTGGTACCATATCAGCCATGAAGCTCAAGCACCAACGCACTCTGGAGTTGATCTTTGCCCGTCCCTCCTCCGGTAACCTCCGCTGGGATGATATCGTGTCGTTATTCCGAGAACTGGGAGCGGAGATCAAGGAACGAGAGGACTCTCGCGTCGAAGTGTTTTTGTTCGGCCAGGTCCGAGTGTACCATCGGCCCCACCCAAGGCCGGATGCCGACAAGGGAGCTGTGGCCAATGTCCGAAGGTGGCTGGAACAGCATGGAGTAACGCCATGAAAAACATCATGGAAATTGATGGGCATAAAGCCGTTATTACTTTCGACCCCGACCTTGGTATGTTCCGTGGAGAATTCCTGGGTCTTTCCGGAAGCGCGGACTTTTATGCTGCCGATGTAGAAGGTTTGCTGAGGGAAGGCAGGACGTCCGTCAAAGTTTACCTCCAGGCTTGCGAGGAACGCGGGGTTAGTCCCTACAAGCGCTTCTCCGGGAGATTCAACGTCAGGATTCCCCCTGATTTGCATGCCGATATTGTGTCTGCCGCCGAGGCATCGGGCATGAGTCTGAATCAATGGGTAGAAAAAGCGCTTTCCGAATGTGCTCATGACTGAGGTTCCCGTTCCATCTCAATGCTCGTCAGGGATCCCATGGCCCTGCGACTCGGCGCAATTCCCTCTTCCCACCCGCGAAAATCAAGGCCGATCAGGTGAAACGCATGGCTCTTCGCGGATTAGCGTGCAGGAGACTTGGTGAGGGTCCCCTCTTTCTCAGGGACAGGGTTGGGATGAGGGACGATCCGCTCGGAAAGCCCCCTCACCCCGACCCTCTCCCCCGAAACGGGGGAG
>MNZR01000356.1 GCA_001873705.1 Syntrophobacteraceae bacterium CG2_30_61_12 | reverse complement strand
CTCATGTGAAAAATATCTTCTTGACACAATGGATGGTTTTGATTTGTTTTAGAATTACCGCCTTGAGAGTGCGCATGCCATCGCCTACCCTCGATGGGTGTTCACTCAATCTGAATTCTTGAGTCTTGAGTCGGTTATTGATTCGGAATTGTTACTGATGTTCCCCGCTCGATTGTCGCGCTGACTGCGCTTGGGCCGTGGCTGCGGCCCATCTGTTGCGTGTTGCCGCTCCCGCACGACGACCTCCGGCAGCTCCACTTCATCGGCTTTCGATCACTTAAGGGCCACCGGCCCACAACCCATGACCCCGGAACGATCACGCCGTCCGTCGGGCAGGCCCGGCGGAACCGGTGGCGGTTCCGAGGTATTCGCGAGCGCGAGGTGAAGACCATGATCCAGTTGGATTTTTCGGGGCTCGGTGAACGTTATCCTGACCTCCTGAAAGCCCTCGAAAGCAGCCGCTGCAGCGAAGCCGGGGCCTGGCAAATGGGCGAAGACCGCGCCACCGGCTCGACCGGCATCAACATCCGTGGGCACTGGTATCGCCTGGTGGCGGTGGACGAGAGCGGTTACGGCTTCAGCAAGATACTGCTCGGCGCCCACTACGGCGAAGCGGTGCGGCGGCTGCAAACGCTCGCCCGGACAGCGCCCGGGGACTCCGGCCTGGACCCCGTCGATCGTTGTTACGCCATCGTCTATCAGCCGCCCGACCCGGCCCGCCGGCCGCTGCCCCTGTTCACCGCGCACCAAGACCGGCAGGGCGATTATCAACTGCTGGAAGTGTCCTGCCCCGAGGAACCCCTGTTCTGGAGCTTTGCCCTGGTGGCCTTTCATTTTCTGGCGACGCTCCCGAGCGACCCGTTCCGTTTCGATGCCGCCGCCGACGTTCAGGAACTGGGCGCGCCCTGCGTGATCGAACGCCACAGCACCGAACGCCTGACCCGGCATCTGGGGCGCAAGGTGGTTTATGATCATCAGCAGTGCACCCATTGCCTGCGCTGTGTGGTGAGCTGCAACGAAATGCGGGTGATCGCCGGACCCGACGAGCGGTTCATCCTGGGCCCGAGCGAGGATTTCTGCACCAATTGTGGTTTGTGCCAGAAGCGCTGCGCCTACCTGTGCGCCCGACCCAAGACCGAACTTGTGGAAAAAAAGGACCCCGAACGTTCCCTGCTGGGCGCCGGAGCCGGCATTTATCTGGCCCCACCCCTGGCCGGTGCGCTTCGAACCGTGCTCGACCAGTGGCTCCAGCGCGCCCCCGCCGATCTCCCCTATCGACTGCAAACGCTCCATGAGCATTCGCCCGCCGCTGCCGGCTTCGCCGCCGGCCGGCAGTTGCAGTTCGTTCCGAACGCCGATTCGACCCCGGAACATGGCCGAACGCTTCTGGTCAGCGAACTCAATCAGACCCGCCAGGGCCACCTGGTGATTCGCGCCTTCCACCGGGCCGCCCTGGCGATTCAGACCGAATCGGGAGCCATCGAAGCGCGCCTGGCGAATGCCGCGCTGGGGCTGGGGCTGGCGCTGACCGCGGTGGCCGAACCGTTCCGCCCCCTGGAAGGTGAACCCCTAAACGATTCTCGGGGCCCTGACGCCAACCCCGGCAGCCGCCTGCTGGCTTTCGCCTATCCGGAAAGTCCACTGATTCCGGCGCTTATTGAAACCGGGCGCTGGTCCAATGAATCGCTCGAAACCCTGTGGGACCGGCGCCAGGTGGATTTGATCCTGGCCCCCTCGACCGAGCGCCTATCTCCTGCGCTCCAGCGCAAGGTCCTCACCGACACCGGACGTCTGGCCCAGATCCTGGCTCCAGGGCTGCCGCAGGCGCTCCCGGTCACCACCAGCCCAGTACTCAACCACCTGCGCCGCGAACTCAGCGCCATTTATCTCGATCATCCGGAGCTGGCGGCCCAGGAAGCTCGAGTGGCCCGGGAGTTGCTCGCCGATATCCCGCGCAACCAGGCCCTGATCCACGCCCGTTACCGGCCGCTGGCCTTTGCCAGTGGCCATTCCGCCTGTCCCACCTGCGCCGAAGCCCAGGTCCTGGCCATTCCCGTGTACATGGCCATGGCCATGAGCCTGGCCCGCGGCGAACCGCCCCGGGTGTTGTTCACCTGCGAAACCGGGTGCATGAGCGAAACCCTCAATAAAACCAATGAAGTCGCTCAAAAGGTCCCCGGCGGTCGGACCGTTTTCGGCGGCGGCTTCGCGTTCGGCGAAGCCATCACTTCGGTGCTCGATCGCAGCGTGCGCATGGGTCTGATGGACAAGCAGAGAAGCTACGTGGTCAGCCAGGGCGGCGACGGCGGCTCGGTGATCGGGCTGCCGGCCTGGCTGAACGCTCTGCGTCAGCAGTCTTTCCTGATTCGCCGCCGTTACGCCAATGCGCTCCATTTCATCACCATCACCGATACTCAGGTCTATTCCAATACCGGCGGGGAAAGTTCGGCCACCTCGATGTTGGGCATGGGCACGCTCACCACGCCCATCGGTAAGGCGCTCCTCGGCAATCAAAAAGCCCACTGGCAGCTGATCAACCTGGCCGCCGAATTCCCCAACATCCTGGTGGGTTCGGGGCACAGTGCCGATAAACAGGCGATCCAGCAATTCTGGCTGCTGGCCGACCGCCTCAGTCAGTCGGCCATGCGCTGGGACGTGACCCCGTGCCCGGAAACCGGGAAATTCTTCGGTGAAGATCCGGACGATCTGGCGGAAGTCATGGCCCATGCCGGGATGCTCCCGGAAATCGTGTTCGTCGGCCGCTGGCGCAAGCGGATCGCGCCGTTTCATCCGGACGATCGGGGTAAACCCTACCATCAGTGGAGGCGCCGGCCGCAGCCGATCATTTATTGGCTCGAACGCGATCCGCGCTACCGGGCACTGCTCAAGCGCCACCCGCAAACTGGCAAGAGCGAACCACGCAACCTCATTGGCCAGTTACTCATCACGCAACTGGAAACCAATCGCGATCAGATCAATCAGCAGATCGATTTCGAAAGCGATCTGATTGACCAGGCCGAACAGGTGGTGAGCGCCTTCCTCAAGGATTTGGAGGCCGAGTGGCGCCACTACCGCTATCAGCTGGACCGGTTCCGGTACGCCCATCTGTTCACCGAGACCGGGGCCTGGAAAACCCAGTACGCCTTCGAACTGGAGCAGGAACTGGTGCGCCGCTGGCTCGGCAGCCCTCGGACGGCCCCCTATATCGAAGGGCGCGATCACTTTCTGGAAGCCGAAATCGAACAGAGCGAACGGGCCGTGCGCGCGTTGGAAGCGTTCGACCAGGCCCGCGCTGAGCTGGCGGATTCTACGCTGGGCCGCGACCGGGAGTTGGCCGAAAGGCTCGAGCAGTTGCGCGCCCAGCACGACGACCTGGCCCGCGGCCTGGACGCGATTGGAGAGCAAATACGGGCGCGCATCGGGGCCGATCCGGTGGAGCAAGAAATCTTCGGAGCAGCCGCTCGGACCGATGCGGCTCAGCCCGATGCAACGCGCCGGCAGTTGTCGGATCTGCTCGATCGCATCCTCGATGAACGCGCCATTGCCGCTCAGGCCGAACTCCAGCAGCAGCGACTGGCGCAGCGACTGGAACGGGAATTTCTCGCTACCGGTGGAGTCATTCGCCGCACCCACACGGTAACAGATCAGCCGGCGCGGCTGGCCCTGCGCCGCCGGGTGGCCGAATTCGGCCCGTTCGCCGTCGGGGTGGCGAGCCTCGCCGGCGACCGCGGGATCGCTATCAACCGCATCTTCGCCCAGTTTTTCACCGCCCGGGGAGCCTGGGCCGGAATGGCCTGGCAATTCGGTTCATCCAAGCGCGGCACCCCGGTGCTTTCGGCCACTTTTGTGGACAGCAAGCCGCTCACCCGCAAGGACGCCATGTTGAGTTTCCCGATGGCGGCGCTGGTGGTCACCAATTACGAAGAAATGAAGCGCGATCCGGACCTCTTTTTCGGCCGGCTGCATCCTTCCGGGACCCTGATCATCAACCAGCGGCGCGACCCGGGGGAACTCTGGAGCGAACTGGTCGCCGCCTACCCGGAAGCGGTGCGCGCCACCGTTCATGAGTTTCGCCATGAACCTCCCGATGCCGCGGCGGCCGGCAGCCCCGCTCGCCTCGATGCCATCTGCCGCCGCACCTGGAAC
>MNZR01000008.1 GCA_001873705.1 Syntrophobacteraceae bacterium CG2_30_61_12 | reverse complement strand
CGAGATGTCCACCACGTCAAAGTGAATGCCCAGGCGAATCGCCAGTTCCCGGGCATCGATCAGGCTCTCGGGAGCGCTGTAGGGTCCGGGCATGGCCACCGCGTGGACCTTTTCCGGCCCCAGGGCCAGGGCGGCCAGGCACGCCACCACCGCCGAATCGATGCCGCCGCTGAGCCCCAGCACCACCTCGGTAAAACCGCATTTGGCGGCGTAGTCGCGCAGCCCCAGCACCAGGGCAGCGGTGACTTCGGCGGGGCCGTTCTGGTCCCGGTGATGCAGTTCGGGGCTCGGGCGATCGCTGTCGAACACCACCAGGTCTTCGGCGAAATCGGCGCCGCTCGCCACCAGTTGCCCGCGCTCATCCCAGACCATGCCGCGGCCCTGGAAAATCAGTTCGTCGTTGCCGCCCACCTGATTGACATAGACCAACGGCACCCCGGTTCGGAGCGCGTGGGCACGGAGCAATTCCCCGACCCAAACGGCCTTACCCAGATGAAAAGGCGAGGCCGACAGGTTCACCAGCAGGTCGATCGATTGGGCCGCGAGATCCTTGACCGGATCGCAGTGATAGAGCGGGCGCGGCAGGAATGGATCGACATTCCAGACATCCTCGCAGATGGTGACCCCGATTTTACGCCCTCGGAATTCCAGCGCCCGCGACTCACGACCCGGTTCGAAATAGCGCTCTTCGTCGAACACATCGTAGGATGGCAGTAACCGCTTGTGCACCATCGCCTGTAGTTTCCCTTCGGCAAAGAACAGGGCGCTGTTGTGAAAGGGCTTGCCGGGCGTTTCCCGGTTGGGGGTCACGGCCCCCACCAGCAAGCCGATGCCGGATTCGGTCGCCGCCGCCAGTTGCGGCCAGTAGCCCTGGCTGGCGGTGACAAAACCATTCTTTTCCAACAGATCACGCGGTGGATAACCGATCAGGGCGAGTTCGGGGAACACCGCCAAGTCGCAGCCGAGTTCCCGCGCGCGTGCCGTGAATCGGAGGATCTTGGCGCAGTTGCCGGCAAAGTCGCCGACTACCGGGTTGATCTGTACGAGCGCGATACGCATGAACCTGATCCTTCTCTCAGCACCGCTTGAAGCTGAGCAATAACCGTTCCAGGTGCCGCCGGTTGCGCCTGCGGGCAGCTCCGGTGCGGGTCCGCGAGGACCCGTCAATCCCGTCAATCCTGTCAATCCTGTCAATCCTGTCAATTTGGTCAATCTGGTCAGTAAATACCTTCCCCCACAAGCGCGGTTCGGCGCCGCGTGCGACAGCTCTCGCGCGGGACACCCCCAAGGGTTTCCCAGCCGCCTCAGGCGATGCCGCGGTCAGCGTATTCCCGACGCCCAGGGCCTGGCTTCCCCAAATTCACACCAGGGCCAGCCTTTGGTCTCGCGCTCCCCTCACTCGGCCGACTTGATACGAAAACGTTGCGGTTGGATTTCGTACTTCCGTACCTTGTACTGGATGATGCGCTTGGTGGTGCCCAACAGACGCGCGGTCTGGGCTTGATTGCCCCGAGCGTCCTTGAGGGCGTCACTGATTAGATCGCGTTCGAACGCGCCCACCATGGCTTCCAGTTTGCCGCGATTGCGCTCCTGCAGGTGTTCCGGCTTCATCTGCAGGGTCGGCGGCAGGTTCCGGGCTTCCACGGCTTCCCCGTTGGTCAGGAGCACCGCCCGTTCGATGCAGTTTTCCAGCTCCCGAACGTTGCCCGGCCAGTGGTACGACATGAGCAGATCGATCGCCGGGGTGGAAATGCGATTCACGTTTTTCTGGAATTCCTTGGCGTAGCGCAGCACGAAAAAGTCGGCCAGGAGCAGGATGTCGGGACCCCGTTCCCGCAGCGGCGGCAGGAAAATGGGGAACACGTTGAGCCGGTAATAGAGGTCGGAACGGAATGCGCCGCCGGCCTGTTCCGCTTCCAGGTCCTTGTTGGTGGCGGCCACCACCCGCACATCCACCTTGACCGTGCGAGAGGACCCGAGCGGCTGGAATTCCCGTTCCTGGAGCACCCGCAGGAGTTTGGCCTGGGCGATGGGCGACAACTCTCCCACTTCGTCCAGAAAAATGGTGCCGCCCTGGGCTTCTTCGAAGCGCCCGCGGCGGCGGGTAATCGCCCCGGTGAAGGCGCCCTTCTCGTGGCCGAACAATTCGCTTTCCAGCAACGTGTCCGGCATGGCGGCACAATTGATCCGCACCAGGGGACCGCCGCTGCGGCGGCTGTTGTCGTGAATCGCCCGGGCCACCAATTCCTTGCCGGTACCGGTGTCCCCGTGAATCAAGACGGTGGTGGCGGTGTCGGCCACCTGATCGACCAGCTTGAGCACTTCCTGGATCACCTTGGAGCGGCCGATGATGCTGGTTTTCGGCCGTTTCGCCTGGGCCAGGATGCGCCGCAGCCGCCGGTTTTCTTCTTCCACCGCGCGGAAATAAACGACTTTCCCCAGCAGCTCGGCGACCGCCGCCAGCAGTTCGATTTCCCGGTCGAGGTCCTGGATCCGGCCACTGAGCTTATCCGCCGACAGCACCCCCACCACCCGGTCCTGGTAGAAGATGGGCACGCACAGAAAGGCCAGTTCCTTGCGGTCGAGGCTGCTGCGGGCCCCGGTGCGATCGAGAAAATGGGCTTCCTGGCCGAGATTGGCAATGGCCATGGGCCGCCCGGTTTGAGCGACCTTGCCGGTGATGCCTTCACCGGGGCGGTAGGAAATCTTGCCTTCCTCGACGCTCACCCCGCGCGCCACATCCAGCCAGGCGTCGCCGGTCTTGAGATCGAGGATCGAAATCATGCCGCGTTCCATGCCCAGCCGGTCGCTCATCACGTTCAGGATCCGCTGCAACTGATCCTTGATATCGTCGGCTCGGGCCAGGGCCCGGGCGACTTCATGGAGCGCCACCAATTCAATGGTTTGATAGGTTTCGGCCGTGTTCAATGTGTTGTCACCGTTGGTGTTCCTGTTATACCGGTTGCGTAGGAAATGGTTCACCGTCAAATGCGGGCAGGATGCCCGCGCTCCCGGGAAGGAAAGCCCGCGAAAGAGATGCCCGCGCTCCTGGGAAAGAGCCCACAAGGAGTGAAGGATTTCATCCTGGGCGCAATCACTGCCCCTGATGTTCCGGCCGCAGCAGGTCGTTGACCGTTTTCACCGGGTTGAAGGTGATCCGCGGCACTTCCACAAAGATGGTGTTCCAATAAGCCATCGCTCCGTTCCACAAACCGGGCAGTTCCAGGGCTTTCAGTTCCTTGCCCTGGCTGGATTTACGGGTAATGAAGACGGCTTCGGGATCGCGAAACCGGTGGAGATCGAAGCAGCGCCCGTTAACGTCGCGCACCGCGCAGACCAAGTCCACCGGGTTGAAATGGGTCGCCTGGCGCCAGATCGCCGCCTGTTCGGGATCGGTCCGACGCACCTGAGCCTGTTCCACGATCTGCAGGCTAAGCGACCCATCTCCACCCCGCACCCAAAAGGGACCCCCACCGGGTTCACCGGTATTGGCCACCACCCCGCAGACCCGAAGCGGCCGCAGCAGCCGTTCCCGCAGTCGCCGGCCCTGTTCGGGCGCGGGGAGGTCGGCGAAGTCGGGCGGCGGCGGCGGCGGCAACCATTGATCGAAGAACCGCCGGGCGGTGGTCAGGAGTGGCTCAGCGGTCCCGGTCTCCAGTTGCCGCGCCAGGGCGTGGACCTGATTCTGAACTTCCACCAGCAATCCGCCCAGAGCTTTTTTCCAGAGCACGGTCGTAGCTTTCAGATGATCGGGCAGAACGTTGTCGATGTTCTTGATGAAGACCAGGTCCCCTTGCAGTTGATCGAGGTTTTCCAGCAGCGCTCCATGCCCGGCCGGGCGCAGCAGCAGCCGCCCGCTCGCATCCCGTAACGGCCGGTTGTCGAGGTCCACGGCGATGGTATCGGTGGCCCGCTGTTGCAGTGAATAACTCAACTGAAACTCACAGCCCAGACGATCTTGATAGCCCCCGCGGACCCTTTCGGCCAGTTCCCGAAAACCGGCTTCGCCGTCCCCGCCAAGGGTGAAATGGACCTGACAGCCACCGCGCCCATCGCGCACGGTGGCGGCCGCTTCCACCAGATGCTCTTCCAACGCCGTGCGCGGACCGTCGCCATGACGATGAAAGGGGATCAGCGCCTTGGGCAGATGGCCGTAGCCCAGGCCATCCCCATCCAACAAGGTGGTCAGGGCCGCATGGGTATCGCCGCTTTCGAGCAGCGCTTCCAGCGGC
>MNZR01000331.1 GCA_001873705.1 Syntrophobacteraceae bacterium CG2_30_61_12 | reverse complement strand
CCAGTTGCAGCATCAGTTGGGCCGCTCGATTGACGGCGCGCCGGCAACCGCCGTAATCGATACCGCGTTCGAACCGGTAGCTGGATTCGGATCTCAGGCCCAGCTTCTTGCTGCCGTGGCGGATGCAGGTGGGATCGAAATAGGCGCTCTCGATCAGCACCCGGCTGGTGCCGGCGATGATTTCGGAATCGAGCCCGCCCATGATCCCGGCCACCGCCACCGGGCCCTCGCCGTCGCAGATCATGAGGGTGTCGTCGAACAGAGTGTGGTGGGCGCCGTCGAGGGTGGTGAAGCGATCACCGCTCCGGGCCCAGCGGACCACGATGCGGCCGCCGCGGAGGCGATCGAAATCGAAGGCGTGAAGCGGCTGCCCCAGTTCCATCATGACGTAATTAGTGACATCCACGATGTTGTTGATGGAGCGCAGCCCGACCGCTTCCAGGCGGCGGCGCAACCAGTCCGGCGACGGCCCGATGCGGATCCCGTCGATCCAGCGGGCGCAGTAGCGGGGGCAGCCGGCGGGCGCTTCCAGGGTCACCGAGGTCACCTGATCGATGGGCGGTCCGGTCTCGGTGAGGGCGATCTCCGGGGTCTTCATCCGGCCGCCGCAGACCGCCGCGGCTTCCCGCGCCACCCCGAGGATTGAAAGGCAGTCGCCGCGGTTGGGGGTGATGCCGATGGTCAATATGGTGTCGGTGAGGTTCAGAGCATCGGATAGCGCCACGCCCAGCGCCACGCCTGGCGGCAGCAGCCAGATTCCGTCGGCTTCTTCGCCCAGCCCCAGTTCCTTGCGCGAACACAGCATGCCCTGACTCAATTGGCCGCGAATGGTGGTCTCGCTGAGCGTTACACCGCCGGTCAGGGTGGTTCCGGGCAGCGCCAGCGGTGCGATTCGCCCCAGTTCCACGTTGGGCGCTCCGCACACCACCCGAAAGCTGCGCGAACCGTCGGAAACCCGGCACAGATGCAACCGATCGGCGTTCGGATGGGGTTCGATGGCATCGATCCGAGCGGTGATAACGCCGGCCGGAACGGCTTGGCGCCGTTCGATTCCTTCCACCTCAAGCCCGGCCATGGTGAGGCGATGAGCCAACTCATCCGCGGCCGGCAGGCCCTCGACAAAATCCCGCAGCCAATTGACACTAACGATCATGAGCACTCCCTGTTGGACGACGCGAGGCGCGGAACATTGGGCGCCCGTATCGCTCAAGCTCGGTAAGTAACAAAAAGTCGCTCATCCGACCATGAGCGACGCCCGGGAAAATCTTGCCACCCCCCATGACCCGGTGGATCATAATGAAGCATGAAAATGTGTGGTTGCTAACCAGTGCCGCGGAATTCTTCAGGCTGTTCCGTTTATTCCGTGCAGGTCAGGGGGTGTGGAGCATTCCCTGACGATCCGGTATGGGCTCGCGGATTGAGGGCGTTGCCGGTCCGTCGGGTAGCTCCCGCTGGTCGCAACCCGACCTACGAACTCGAGCTCCGATTTGGTTGTTCATAACCATCAAAACTGAGACAGGAACCGCAGATCATTATCGAAGAAGAGGCGCAGATCGTCGATCCCGAATTTGAGCATGGCGATCCGTTCGATCCCCATGCCGAAGGCAAATCCACTGACCTGCTCGGGATCGTAGCCAACCATGCGGAAGACTTCCGGGTCCACCATCCCGGAGCCGAGGATTTCCAGCCAGCCGGTGTGCGAACAGACCCGGCAGCCGCGGCCCCGGCACATGACACAGGCGATATCGACTTCGGCGCTGGGTTCGGTGAAGGGGAAGAAGCTCGGCCGAAATCGGATGGCCGTATCCGGTCCGAACATCTGTTGCACAAAAATGGTGAGAATCCCCTTGAGATCTCCGAACGAGATGTCGTCACCCACCATCAAGCCTTCGACCTGGTGGAACATGGGGGTGTGGGTCACATCGGAATCGCACCGATAAGCCTTGCCGGGAGCGATGATCTGGATCGGTGGCCGGCGCTTTTCCATGACCCGGACCTGAATGGGCGAGGTATGAGTGCGCAGCACCACATCCTCGGAAATATAAAAGGTGTCTTGCATATCCCGGGAGGGATGGTCCTTGGGAATATTGAGCGCTTCGAAGTTGTAGTGATCCAGCTCGATTTCGGGGCCTTCGACCGTTTCGAACCCGAGCCGAGAAAAGATCCGTTCGATCTCCAGCGCGGTCTGGGTGATCGGATGCAGCCGGCCCAGCGCCGGGCGGCGGCCGGGGACCGTGATATCGGTATGGGCCAGCACGCGGCCGGCGCCCTGTTTGGCTTCCGCGATCGCCGCCGCCAGGGCCGCTTCCAGATCGACCTTGACGGCGTTCAACAGCTTACCAAGCCGCGGACGCTCAGCCGAACCGACCTGAGCCAGTTGCTTGAACAGCAGGGTCACTTCACCTTTGCGGCCGAGATAGCGGACCCGCAGCTGTTCCAGCGCGTCCGGATCGGCCCCGACCCTGGCGATTTCGGTGGCGGCCTGTTCAGCCAGCGCGTTAGCAGTCGCTTCCATGGTCACGCCGCTTCTTTCGCTACCTCAATCAGGCGAGCGAACGCCTGCGGATCGGCCACCGCCAGACCGGCCAACACCTTCCGGTCTAGATCCACATGGGCCTGCTCCAGTCCGTGCATGAACTTCGAGTAGCTCAACCCATGCTGTCGGGCCGCGGCGTTGATCCGCTGAATCCAAAGGCTGCGAAAATCGCGTTTACGGGTGCGCCGGTCGCGGTAGGAAAAAACCAGGGCGCGAGCCACGGTTTCACTGGCTGTACGCAGCAGCTTGCCGCGGCCGCCGCGATAGCCCTTGGCCATCTTCAGGATTTTGTTGCGTCGCTGGCGGGATTTAACCGCCTTTCTTACTCGTGGCATGAACTCATGCTCCTCGTTTCACCTGATCTCAACTCACATCGTCTCAGAGATAGGGCAGCATCCGGCGAAGCCCGCGCATGTTGGTGGCATCGGCGACGACCGTGCCGCGCAGGTGGCGCTTTCGTTTCGGCCCCTTCTTGGTCAGAATATGGCTCTTAAAGGCCTTGGCGCGCAAAAATTTGCCCGTTCCCGTGCGCTTGAAGCGCTTGGCGGCGCCCCGGTTGGTCTTCAGTTTCGGCATCGCAACCTCCCCCACTTCCTTATGCTCTAAAAACAGCACCACGCATCCATGTGGAAACGAAAAGCACCACGGACGGTCGCGGTGCTCTCCCTGGAAACCCTGCTCCGCCTACGTTGCCGAACATAGGCGGAGGCACCTCTCAAGATCGTACCGAAGCGCGCAATCTATTGGGGTTTAGAAAGAGTGTCAAGCCATATTTCAGGCGAATCGAAGCGTTATGAGGCCTTGGGCGCCAGGATCATGATCAAGGTCCGCCCCTCCTGTTTGGGTGGCAATTCCACGATCACCTGATCCTTGAGTTCCGCCAGCACCCGGTCCAGTACGTCCATGCCCCGGTCCTTATGGGCCAGCTCCCGGCCTCGAAACAACACGGTGACCTTGACTTTGTCCTTCTGCCCCAGGAACCGCAGAATATGGCGCAGTTTGAACTGGATATCGTGTTGGTCGGTCTTGGGCCGGAATTTGACTTCCTTGACCTGGATCACCGTCTGCTTTTTCTTGGCTTCCTGGGTCCGTTTGTTCTTCTGATACCTGAACTTCCCATAGTCCATGATCTTGCAGACCGGAGGCTCCGCATTGGGTGCCACCTCTACCAGATCCAGGCCGGCGCCGCGCGCGGTCTCAATGGCCTGTTTCAACGGCATGATCCCCAGCTGATCACCCTCGGCGCCGATCACCCGTACTTCCCGGGCCCGGATCTTTTCGTTGACATTCTCTCTCTTGTCCAGGATCGTTCTCCTTTCCCGTGGATGCCCTTGTCGCTTACTGAGAGCCCAGGTGGTGTCCTCACTTCATGCTTATGGGAACAACCCGAGCCGATTGAATGGTCACCCGTAGCCGTACCGGGGTGCGGCGCAGAGCACAAATCTCCCCGCGCCGGCCGGCGCCCTCTCGATCGAACCGGCACCCCCGCCACAACGACCCCGCGCCCCGTGGTAAAATCGGAGGTTGTAGGCGTGCCACGGCCTCTGGACCGTGGCAACCGATCATGCGGAAAGCGCGGCGCGGCAGGCTTGCGTAGTGCCCGCACTGGTGATCTGTTAGCCCGAGCAGCGGACTTGCCGCGGCCT
>MNZR01000221.1 GCA_001873705.1 Syntrophobacteraceae bacterium CG2_30_61_12 | reverse complement strand
ACAGTGCCGGCCTCGAGCGGCGTCGCGAAAAGGCCGGAGCGTGGCAATAGGTGGCGGCCTGGCGGGCGCCGGGTCGCCGGTAGGGAAATTCAGCCGGCGCGGGCAACTGCCGCGGCGTCCCAAGACGGGTTACCGACTGCCAACCGGTTCCCGGTAGGCTTCCATTCAGGAAAGGTCTGATCATGAAGGTGGTTTCCATAGCGCTCAGCCGGAACAAAGGCACTCGCAAGACCGTGGTGAACGAGGCGTTGTTGATCGAGGGGCATGGGCTCGAAGGCGACGCCCACGCCGGCGACTGGCACCGGCAGGTGAGCCTGCTGGCGGCGGAAAGCATCGCCGCGCAGAGAAAGCGCGGGCTCAAGGTGGGTTTTGGGGATTTTGCCGAAAACCTCGCCACCGAAGGCATCGACTGGCTCACGATCCCGATCGGCAGCCGTTTTGCGGTGGGCGATTCGGTGCTGCTGGAAATCACCCAGATCGGCAAGGAATGCCATAAGAAGTGCGCCATTTATTATCAGGCCGGCGACTGCATCATGCCCCGCGAAGGGGTGTTTGCCAGGGTGCTCAAAGGCGGCCGAATCCACCCGGGCGACACCCTCGTTCGCCTGACCGAAGACGCCCGCCGGCCGGTGTGATCGCTACCCACGCCCTCGGATCATCTTGGTGGAAGCAGTGCGCAAGGTCACCGAATGGATCGTCCGTTGCCACCAGAACAAAACCCCGCTCCTGTTCATCCCGAGTTCGCCGGGCCAAATAGTCGGCAGTAAAGCGCAACACATGGGCCTCGGCAAAGTCTCCTGAACGCGAAGCGGGACAGGGCAGGAGTACAGCCAGGACAGGCCTCAGGCGGCAGGCTGTTGCGGCCGAGGATCGATTGGCTCTGCCTGTTCCAGCCGAACGAAGAAGGTGCTGCCAACTCCGAGCTTCGATTCCACCCACACCTCGCCGCCAAGCATGGCCACGGACTTCTTCACAATGGCCAGTCCGATGCCCGTCCCGGGGTACTCTTCTTCGCTGTGCAGCCGTTGGAAAACATTGAAGATTTTCTCCAAATACTCGGCGGCGATGCCGATCCCGTTGTCGGCTACGGAAACGATGAGGTAACGGCCGTCGGATCGGCAGCTGACATCCACGCGAGGAGCGGCGTCGAGGCTGTGGTAGATGACGGCGTTTCCGATCAGGTTGGAAAAAATCTGCTGCAACAGTGTCGGGTCACCCGATACCGGCGGTAAATCGGGGGGGACGGTAATAGTTGCCCCGATCTCGGCGATCCGTGCGGCAAGATCGCCGGTCACCTGGGTGAGCACCAGGGAGAGATCCACCGGCCGAAGGGTCACGGCTTTTCGCCCCAATCGCGAGTATTCCAGCAGGTCATCGATCAATTCCCCCATGCGCTCACTGGCCAAAACGATATTATCCATATAGCGCCGGCCTTCCTCATCCAGGCTCGATCGATGACGGCGGGCCAGGATCTGGGAAAATCCGCTGATCGCCCGCAACGGAGCACGCAGGTCGTGAGAAACGGAATATGAAAAGGCTTCCAGTTGTTGATTGGCGGACTCGAGCTGCGCGGTGCGATCGGCGACCCGATGTTCCAGGCCGAGGTTGAGTCGGCGGATTTCCTCCTCGACGCGCTTCATTGCCGTGATGTCGTTGTTCACCTCGATGGTGAGGCTGGGGAGGTCGTCTGAGTTATAATAGGCCACCCACAGGCTGGCAACAACGACCCGATGTCCATCCCGCGCGGTGTGCACGAGTTCCCCTTCCCATTGGCCGTCTTGGAGCACTTGCGCCTCGATCTCTTCCCGGGGTTTGGGGAATTCCGTTTGCAGCAATTCGGCGGCTGCCCGTCCCAGGGCTTCCTCCGCGGGATAACCGTAAAGACGCTCCGCGCCGCGGTTCCAACGCACGATGCGATCCTCCAGGTCGCGCACGAAAACCTGGGCCAGGTCGAGCTGCGCGGCCTGCTCCCGCAACCGGGCTTCACTCTCTTGCAGGGTCGCCTCGGCTAGTTTGCGCTCGGTGATGTCTTCAGTGAAGATTACGATGCCGCCGACGTCGCCCTTCGAGTCATGCCACGGACGCACTTCCCAGCGCAACCATTGCACCGTGCCGTCGGCCCGCTCAAAACGGTCGCATTCGGCCTGTACCAGCTCCCCCGCGAGCCCCCTCCGGTGAGCCGCCTTCCAGTATTCCGGGATTTCCGGAAAGACTTCATAGTGCGAGAGTCCGTTCAGATCTCGGTCTCCAAGATTGTAGTCTGTCAGCCACCGCCGGCTGGCGTTCAGGTAGCACATCCGGCTATCGAACATGGCCAAGGCTGCCGGCGCGTGATCAATGAACAGACGCAACCGTGCCTCGCTTTCCCGGATGGCGTCTTCGGCCCTCATCTCCCGGTTGACCAGGACAAGCAAGACCACGGAGGTGACCAGGACGAAACCCCAGCCTTTGATGCTCTGGAAGCTGGTGAGGGTGTCCGGATCGGCCACCAGCATGGCCAAAAGACGGTCGGATGCCCAGATCCAGACCATCGAGAACAGCGCAAAAGCTCCCGCGATCTTGATGGCCGGCCGGTTCCTCGCCCAGATATTGTTCAAGCCGGTGTCTTTTTCCCGCATACGTCTGCCTCACACCGTTTCCCGGTTCCGGAGCCGCCTCTTTTCCAACGCCTCGTCCAGAACCTTCCGCACCAGTTCACCCATTTTCCGCATCACCACGGGTTTCATGAGGATCCCGCAAATCCCGGCATGCCTGGCTTTTTCAGCTATCCCAAGATCGCTGAAGCCGGTACACAAGATGACCGGCATCAGGGGGCGCAGGCGATGGAGTTCCAGGGCCAGTTGGATGCCGGTCAGGTGGGGTATGGTGAGGTCGGTTACCACCAGGTCGAACTCTTCTCCGGCCTGGAGGTTCCTGAAAACCTCCAGGGCTTCGAGACTGCTCGTCTGGGTCATCACTCTGTATCCCAAATACTCGAGCATCTGCTTGCCCAGTTGAACCAGGGTCGGTTCGTCATCCACCAGCAGGATTCGTTCGCTGCCCCGAGGAACGGGACTTTCGCGCGGCGGTTGGACCGGTTCGGCCGTTTCGATGAGCGGCAGCAGCACGTGAAACACCGTGCCCTTTCCAACCTCGCTGTAGACCTTGACCGTCCCTCCGCAGCTTCGCACAATCCCGTGCACCACCGAGAGTCCCAGGCCGGTGCCTTCCCCCGGGCCCTTGGTGCTGAAAAATGGATCGAAAACCTGGTCGAGAATCCCCGGCTCGATGCCGTGCCCCGTGTCCCCGACGGTGAGCCTCAGGTAGTGCCCCGGAGTGAGGCCGGAAAGCTCCCCTCTAGCGTCGTGATCGAGATCGACCTCGGTCAGGCTCACTTCGAGCACTCCGCCCTTATCCCTCATGGCGTGGGCCGCGTTGGTGCACAGGTTCATCAGCACCTGATGGATCTGGGTGGGATCGCCCTCCATGAGCCCCGAAGAGGCTACCTTCTGTCTCACCTCGATCGTGGAGGGGAGCGAGGCCCGCAGCAGTTTGAGGGCTTCCTTCACAATCAGACCCACTTCAAAGGGCTTGCGCTCCTGCTCGCTCTGGCGGCTGAAGGTCAGGATCTGCCGGACCAGGTCTCGGGCGCGATGGGAAGATTTGAACACCTGCTGAAGATTCTCCCGCAAGGGGGATGGCTTTTCGACATCCAGCAGCGCCAGCTCCGCGAATCCCATGATCGCCGAGAGGATGTTGTTGAAGTCGTGGGCGATCCCGCCGGCCAGGGTCCCCAACGCCTCCATCTTCTGGGCCTGCCGAAGTTGCCGCTCCAGCCGCTCCCGCTCAACTTCCGCCCGCTTGCGGTCGGTGATGTCATTGCCGATGCAAAGGATCTCGATCAGTTGGCCGGTTTCGTCGACGATGCCCCGATTCGTCCATACAATCCATGCCCGTTCGCCATTTTTCCGGATGTTCTCGTTTTCGTTGTTCGCGTACTTGTCCGGATTTCGCAGGACCTCTTCGAACATGGCCCCAAGGTCCCTTCCGGAACTCTCTTTTTCCGGGACGATGGTGCCGACCACGGGTTTGCCGATGACCTCCTCTTCGGAGAAGCCAAAAAACTTCTGACCGAATTCGTTGATGAAAGTGAGGCGCCCCCCGGTATCCAACCGCAGAATGATGCTGTTGGCGC
>MNZR01000300.1:11352-19422 GCA_001873705.1 Syntrophobacteraceae bacterium CG2_30_61_12 | reverse complement strand
CCATTTGAACCCGCTGAAGGTGCCCGGGTCCTTGATCAGTTCGGCATAAATCTGGATCGGGGCCCGGCCCGCCGACAGCGACGCGACCTGTTCCTCGTTTTGCAAGACCCGCATCATGGCCTGCCGGGATGAAGGAAAGGAGGCCACATAAGTGACCCGGCCGAGGATATAGCCATATTCTTCTTCTTTTACCGTGGATGGGGCGATATGGACCGCCATGCCCGGGGTCACCCGCTTGCCGGAGCCAGGGGATACGAACAGCGCCGCTTCCAGTTTTTCCCCCACCCCCTCGGTCAGTTCCAGGCGCAGGATCCGTTCGCCCAGTTCCACCCGGTTACCCTCATCGATCCCTACTTCCAGGACCCGGCCGGTGTAGGGACTCACCACCTCGGATCGTTCCTTGAATTCCAGCCGCTGGCGTTCCAGTTCGCGGCGGCGCTGGGCCAGGTTCAATTCACTCTGCTGCAGCGCCCGCCGTTTGTCTTCCTCGAACTGCACCGACTGCACCGCCACCGCCTTGATCTGATTGCGGCTGCTTTCGATCTGTTCCAGAACGGCATTGATTTCCCCGCGCGTATCCAGCAGCCGCTGCCGGGTGATGAGTCCACGGTCGGCCAGTTGCTGCTGATCGGCGGCCCGTTCGCGCAGCCATTGCAGCCGCTGCCGCGAGTACTTGACCACATTTTCCAACTGCACCCGCGACCCGGCCGCGTGCTGTCGGTGCAGTTCCAGTTCCCGTTCGGTGAACCGCTGCAAGGCCTGATCTTCTTCTTCCAGTTCAGCGATGGCGGCGGCGCTGTTCTTGATTCCGGTTTCCAGTTCCGGCTGGGCGATTCGGGCGATCACCTGGCCCTGCTCGATAATGTCATCCACGTCCACGGTCAACTGATCGAGTCGGCCGGAACTCATGGCCACCACTTCGAACACGCCGCCGGTCTTGATCAGCACGCCCCGGCCCTTGACCAGGGTGGGCACGCTGCCGAAGACCCCCCAGAACAGCGCCGCCAGGATCAGCAGGCCGAGGGCGAACAGAGCCAGCCAGCCGCGCGGTCGGGTGACCTGGAGCAGGCGGTCCAAATGTTCCACGGAGCCGTATTCATCGGAGTGGTCGGGTCGGGTCGGGGGCATCGGTTGCGGCCTTCATTCCAACGGGAGTCGGGGCAGGGTGGTCCAGAAGCTCTGGTCCAGGGACGCTTCTTCTCCCTCGCCCGCGATCAGGGTGGCGGTTTCGAACCGAAGGGTCGCCACTGCCGCGGCATGATCGGCGGCGGCCGCGATTTCCTTGAGCGATGCATCAATCAGCTGATTTTCCACGGTGGTGAGATCGATCAGGGTGGCGATCCCCATGTGGTACTTGGTGAGTTCGTTTTGCACCGTCTGCCGGTAGGCGCGCACCGCTTCACTCGATTTCGCCAGGCGCGCCGATGCCTTCTCGACTTCGGAAACGGACACCGCCACCCGGCTGCGGATGGTGCGGTCGAGATCGTCGCCGCTGATCACGATCCGCTCATAACCGGCCTTGATCTGGCGGTAGCGGCCGCGAGCGCTGTTGTTTTCGAACGGCCATTGCAGTTTGACCGCGGCCCCGGCGCTCAGGCCGGGCACGTTGTCCGCATAGGATTGAACACTGTCGGCCGGGCTGTTGCCTTCCTTGAGCCCCGAGTAGCCGAGTTTCAGGTTGAGGTCTACCTGGGGCAGCAGGTTGTTGCGGGCCTTTTCCAGGAGGATCTTGCCGGTTTCCCGGCGGCCGAGCAGCGCCTGGTAGTCGGCCCGCCGGTGCACCGCCCGGTCGGCGATGGTGGGCGCCTGGCGGGTGAGCAGGGCGATGTCCCGAGGCTGCACCGGCGGGAAGGGGTCTCGGGGCAGGGCCAGCTTCGGGATCTGTTCGGATGGCAGCCCCATGGCCAGGCCCAGCTCGGTTCTCGCCTGCACCAGGCGCTGCTCACCGGCGATCCGCGCCGCCGTTTTGCCGGCCCGTTCGGCCACCATCTGGTCCAGATCGGCGGCCGGGCGTTCGTCTCCGGCGATGAGTTTTTCCAATTCGCGAATGAAGCGCTCGGCGCGCTCTTCCGATTGCCGCAGTTGCTCAAGGCTTTGGGTCGCCGCCTGGTAATGCCAGTACGAGACGATGGTGCGATACAGCGCCTGGCTGGTGGTGTGGCGAAGTTCCAGCAGGCTGTTTTGATATTCCCGCTCGGCCGCCAGTTCCGCGGCGTCGGCGGCGGTTCGGCCGAGGCCCTTCAGCAGTGGCACCACCACCACGAAGTCCACCCGGGTGCGATTGGTCGTGGGGTAATTGGGGTCATCGGTATCGATTCGATCCACCCGAACCCCGGGGCGGACGCTGACCCCGTTTCGAAACTGACGGGAAACCCCGGTGCCGTAAATCGTGCTGTCGGTCACCCGCTGGGTTTGCAGCAACTGATCGAGAGCGGATTTGGGGATATCGGCGTGATCGGCGCCGGCAAAGGCTTCCAGGTTGAGATCGAACTGGCCCCCGGCTTCCTGGACCGCACCATCCTGGATTTCCACTTGCTTTCCCTGCAATTGAATATCGGGCTGGCGGTCGAGGGTACCGCGGACAGCGTCAACCAGGGTGAGCGCACCGGTTGGCTGCGCGAAGCCGGTACCGGAACCGAGGGCGCACAGCAGCCAGAACGCGCCCGTCAGGGCCAACGGGCGAAGGCACCGCAGCCCCATTTTTAGCCTACCCAGCCGCGGCGCGGCCGCGGCTCTGCCGAGAGCGCTCCCGCCGTTGCCATTTCGCCCCATGCTATCAGCCGAATATGCTGCCCGGCCGCGAACCTCGAAACCACCAGCCCTCCAGTGCGCCGCCAAATGAACTTCAAGCCGTGCCCGGCCGTATCGATCATGCCTGCCTTCCTAATACCAGAAAGCAAAGCGGAACTCACGCAGGGATTCAACCTAATCAACATATAAAAGATATCCTCACGGCCAAAGCAAAAGCATCCGGTTTTGACACGAGCGCATTGACCTTTGTTGACCACCACTGATGAGCGGGTTCCTGTCCGGGACCACCGCGGTTGGCTTTACCCGGCGCCGTTTTGACGTTACAGTGGAAGCGATTGCGGCTGAATGCATGACGCTATAACGGTACCGGGTTGGAGCGAACCATGCCTCGAGTCCTGTTCGTGGAAGATGACGAAGCGCCGCGGGTCACTCAGTGCCTGTATTTGCAGGAAGAAGGCCTGCAAGTGACCGCGGTGGCCGATCGCAAGGCGGCCCGCGCGGCTCATTAGTCCTGGCCCGTGGCTTGGTCTTGGGGCGTCGTCTGGTCCGGCGTGGCAAACGGGCGGGTGGCGGCGGTGTAGAGCAATTCGACGCGGGCGCCTTGATCCGGCGCCGCCGGCGGCAGGATCCGGTAGATCCGATCGGCGTGTTCGCGGAACAATTCCACGCTGTGATGGCTGATCACCAGGATTTGGAACCGCAGCTTGCGGGCGATGGTGTGGATGATGGCCATGAGTCGCGGCACCAGGTCGGGGCGGAGCCAGCAGTCCTGTTCATCGAGAATGAGAAAACGCCGGTGTTCCTGGGGGTCCGTTTGGGACAGGGCGATCAGGCGCAGGCCCACCGAAAGCACGTTGCACACCGATCCGCCCTGGCCGCGCAGGATGTCTTCCGGACGACCGTCGCGTTCCATGGCAAAGGTGATGTTGACCTTACGGCCCTTCACTTCCCGCTGGGTGACCACCTTCAGGTTTTGGCCCAGGACCTCTTGCAGCGCATAGCTCAGGTTCTTTTCGACCGCCTCCAGGATGTCTCCGAACAGGCTGGTGGAAAGCCGTTCCAGCCGTTCCGAAACCTGCGGCTCGAGCCCCAGGAAGGCCTCGATCTCATCCAGCGCCTTGCTTTCCCTCCGCAACTCGTCTTCCATCGCCTGTGCCTTCCAGGCCAGTGCCTGATAGCGCTGTCTCAGTTCCTCCGGACCGGCGACCACTGCCGGAGCGGTGACCGCGGCCCCGGGCCCGGTCACGGTTGGTCCTCGCGGGTTTCGGTTTCAACCGCCTTGAGCTGGTCCTTGATCCCCTCGATGTGCTGCTGATATTCGGTCACCCGGCGTTCGTTTTCCTGCCGGCGCTGCTCCAGCAGTTCCTCCAGTTTCTCCAAATCGCTGGTGCCGTATTCGGCCTCGGCTTTTTCCCGCAATCCCTGCAGTTGTTCTTCCAGATTCTGCACCATGGTTTGAGTCTGAATACGCTTTTCGCTGAGTTTTTCGTATTCGCTTCGCAGGGCTTCCAGCCGCTCCTGCACCGCCTGGTCCCGCGGCGACACCGGTCCTTGAGTCGCGTTACTTTTCCTGGCCACGTTCCACCACCTCTCGGTAAAGATCCCAGATGATGCCATCGACGGCATCGTCCTGGGTCAGATTGTCCTCGAGAAAACTCTTGAGCCCGATCCCTTCGCTGCTGCGGCGCAGCGAAAGGTTTTCCAGCCCCTTGATGAACAACGACTGGTCCGCTGCCGAACCGCTTTCGCCTTCGTCTTCGGCCAGCGGCGGAAACACCTCATCGAAGGGCCGATGCGGCACTTCAATCGATTCCAGGGCGGGGCCAACCGGCGTCCACAGGGTGACCACCGGCGCCAGCGCCCGGGTGATTCGGCTGCGACTGATCCGGACAATGCTCCCGGGATTCAGCCAGAGGGTCCGCCCCCGTTGTTGCGGCGGCTTGGGGGTGTGAATGTGCCCGTTCACCACCAGATCGATGCCCGGTATTTCACGCAGCTTCACCCGGCCGGCTTCGTAGTCGGGGAAACTGAGATTGTGGTGGCTGACCCAGATCACCCAATCGCAGCCGTTGCGGTCCACCACGGTCGGTATTTCAGTCCAGTCCGGGGCCGCTCCCAGCAGCACCCGACGGTCGGCGATCACCAGTTCAGCCACCGGACCCGGCTGGTCCAGGAGCCGAATGACCCCGGCCGCATCGAGCACGGAGAGCGACACGTCGCGGGTCAGGCGGGCTTCGTATTTGTCGTGATTTCCCACCAGCACCCAGGGCCGGTGCGGGCGAAACAATTCCATGAGATCCACCAGCAGCGCGTTGGGGTTATCGCGGGGCACATGGAACAGATCGCCGAGAATAATGGGAAGAGCCCGGCGATCCCGCGCCAGCTCCAGGCAGAATTGCAGTTTGCCGCGGATGGTGCGGCAATAGTCGTCCAGGCGATGGCCCGGAGGAGTCGCCATCACATGCGGGTCACCAATCAAGAGCAGGCCGGCATAGTCATCGATAACTGGGACCATTGGAGGGTCAGCGGTCATGAGCAGGTTCCAGGAGATGGTCCAGGTCCATGGGTTGGCGGCAGAGCGGGCACACTCCGGTCCGTTCGATCAGGTCTTTGAGCGCCGCCCGCCGCTCGGCCAGGTCCGCTTCAATCTGCCGCTGCCGAGCGGCGGCGGCTTCCCGCGCCGCAATAAACTTGTGAAACTCAGGAATCAACTGGGACAATGCCTGAGTGGCGAGCACATCCTCGGGGGGTGCCAGGGTCGCCAGTACGCTGCCGTGCACCATGATTTGCTTGCTGACCCTTAGTTGTTTACGGATCTGCCGGATCAATTCGCCCAGTGCAGCCACCTCCGCCGCTTCCGGAACCGGTTGCAGCACGATCAGCGCGTGCTTTTCCGCCGTCACCTGGGCCGTTTGGCTACGCCGCCGGCGGAGTTCTCCGACCAGCTCACGCAGCGCTCCGATATCAAAAAGTGTCGGTGGCGGCACTGCGGTTTGCAGCGCCTGCCGAACCTCCTGGGTTTTCCGGTGCTGGTCCTGGGTCCGGCTCAGAGACTTCAGGGTCCGTTCCATGGCAGCGGTGGCAAACAGATCCGGTGCGCGGAAGAGCGGCCCCAAGGACTGCTCGCGTCGTCTGCCGGCAACCAGGGCACGCCGGGTGGCGGCGAGATCGTGCCGGAGCGTTTCCAGGTCCGTGGTGGCATGGAGCGGCTGCGGCGCGCCGAGCGGGATCAAAACGCGCAAGCATCCTCCAGCTTCGCGCCGACGTTGGCCGAGATCGCCGAGAGCGTGCAACTCCTGTTGCAACGCGCCGCAATCGAACAGCGCCGGCGGGTTGGTGAGGGGTTCCAGCAGCAGCCGCGAACGCCGGGCGAGCCGGGTCCGCAATACGGTCCCGGTCAGTTCTTGCAGAGCTTCGGCCAGGGCCGGCAGCGCTTTTCGATCTTGCTCCAGTTGCCGGTGCAAGCTTTCGGCGGCGGCGATTGCTTGCTCGAGCGCGGGGAGACTGGTGTAATTCTTGAGGGCCTGCTGCAATTGCTCCCGGTGCCGCAGGAGCTCCTTGCGCCGGCGCTTGGCCGCATCGGTTCGGGCCTTCAGTTCCTGCTGCATTTGCAAGAGGTATTCGGCTTCAGTGGAAGCCGCGAAGAAACTCGCCGCCTGAGCTCCGGATTGATCCAGGAGGAAAATCGGATAGCGCTGGTTGCCGATGTGGATATCGACCTGGTCGGTTTCGGTTTCGATTGGGTCGAGACGCAACAGGGCACGCACATCTTCCGGCGGGGTCCGGCCGAACTTGGCATAGGTTTCGCCGTCCCCGGCGGCCCCATCGGTATCCGGGTTAGGCCGGTGGATCCGGTACAGGGCCCGAGTCGAAGTCCGTTCCCATTCCACCAGCTCGCCCGAGGCCAGCTCCACCCGAACCAGAGCCTGCCGGGCACCGTGGCGAATCAGGGCCCGGCCTGGAGGGTTTTCGGCGATCGAACGGACCGCTTCCACCACCGCGCTTTTCCCGGTGTTGTTGGGACCGGTCAAAACGGTCACCCCGGGATCCAATTCCAGCACGGTCCGCTGGTGGGCCATGAAATCGACGATTTCAATGCGCTTGATCATGCGGATGGCACCGGTTGGCGGCCGCGCCGATCGCAGCGGCCGGTCGGAAAATGCCGGACTTACCGGACCCATGGCGTACTGTCGGACAATCCGCTCGGTGAGCCGGGAGGGCGCCGGGAGGCCTGCTCCTGTTCGGCCTCATGAGCCGTGCTGTCATTATGCATTTCAAATGCTGAATTGCAAGACAAGGAGGGGTGCGGGGGTGCAATTCGAACCGCTGGGAGAAAGCGTTACCGTTTCGGGGACGGTGGTGCATTGGCGCTGCAGTTGATGCTTTGAGCCTGCGGCGTTGGCAGTGCGCTGGTAGGGCGTTCAGCGCCTACCGGCCGGCCCTGGACCGAGCTTGCGGATGCGCGGTCAGCGCCTGACGGCGCCACTACGAGCCGAAACACCCTGGATTGCATGCGACAAGAAACTCCGGCGGAAGCCGTTGGGAGCCTGTTCGAGTTTAATCAATAGGCCGAAGGGGGCGACCGGCCGGTCGCCCCTTGGCGCATGGGCTGTACGCCAATGATGTCGATTCAGCTGTCCAGCCAGCGCCGCACCCGCTGCTCGAAGCGCCCGCGCATTTGGTCCGCTTTGGTCCGCTGGTCCGGGGTCAGTATCTGGTTGATCTGATGGAGCAGCCGTTCCTTGGCCACCAGCAATTCATTCAGGGCGTTGCTCTGCTGCTCCACCAGGGAACGGGTTTCCTCTTCCTGGAAAGTGTCCCCGTTATTGATTTCGGCCAGGCGTTTGCGGCTGTCCATGAGTTGGCCGATCAGCGGCTTGAGGGTCGGCATTTGGGTTTCGATCAGGGTGTGGATTTCCTCCCGTTGCGGTTCGGTCAATTCCAATCGGGCCGCCATCCGCTTCATGAAAAACCGGAAGAGCGGCAGTTGGTCTCCGTCAGGTTCGTCGGCTTGCAGCTGCCCTTCATCGAGCAGCGGCTGGGCCAGGGCCGGTTGCAGCAGGCCGCTGTTGGCGAGGACCGCCACGGCGGCGACGATCACGGCACTCAAGGTAATGGCGGTACGGACTTTCATGGTGTTCCTCCCTGGTTGGTTGGGGCGGCGGGTCCCGGCCGCCACCAAGGGCTTCCGGCCGAGACCCGCCACGGTCTGGGGTCATGCTACTGTTTGGGGCAGGGCACGGTTTCCCCGTACTGGTTGGTGCAGACCCGGCTCTTGCTGAGACCGGTTGCCGGGTCATAGCTGGTGGAACCGGTGTA
>MNZR01000300.1:7277-11338 GCA_001873705.1 Syntrophobacteraceae bacterium CG2_30_61_12 | reverse complement strand
CCGTGGTGGCGCTACTCTGTTTGGTCGCGGTCACCTGGCCGTCGGCACTCTTGGTGATGTTGCCGGAGCTGGATGCGGTGAGGTTCTGCCCATTGTATTCGGCATTGCTCTTGTGCTGCAAGGAACCGTCGGTAGTGCGCGTGGTGCCGCTGGCGACCGAACCGCTGCTGCCGTTCGGGGCCTCGAATGCCTTCACCCGCCGGCTCTTAACGTTGCCCGAACCGTCGGTCCGGACGCTTTTGCTGTTCTTGTGGAAATTGCCGTTTTCGCCGCGAATCACCCGGCGCGAACCGGCGGTGACTCCACCGGCGCCGTTTTGGCCGGCACCCTTGAACATGTAAGCTCCACCGGCTTGAGCGGTCTGTGGCGCGACCGTCACCAGTCCACAGCCAAATCCGGTCGCCACCATGGCCATCACTACGAACATTGAAATGCTTCGACGAGTATTCATTCTTGACCCCTTTCGATTGCTTTCTGCCTTGATTCCAACATTGAAGCCCTCCCTGATCCGTGGCACAATGACCGCACTGAACGGGGTCGGCGGATCTTTCCTGACGAGAGCTTCATCCCCTGTCGTTGATTACACTCTAGCCATGGCTGCTGCAAAGTTGGGTTAAGAGTTGGTCAACGAATGCAAAGATTGGTGAGATCACGCATGGGAAATTCTTATACCTTTTTAGCTTGAGAAGTTAGGTTTTGTGTTCCCGCGGAGGCGCTGAGAGCGCGGAGAAGGGCCCTGAAATCAACCTCCGCGTCTCTGCGTCTCCGCGCGGAAATGAAACTTTTTAAGCCTTCACAAGTATACATTTCCTTACAAACCCGTGGATGGTGGCGAATGAAACCCATACTGGTGATCGACGACGACGTTGAACTTTGCGAATTGCTGGCTGAATATCTGATCGCTGAAGGCCTGCGGATGGAAGCGGTCCATGACGGCTCGCTGGGGGCCGAGCGCGCCCTGTCGGGCGACTACCAGTTGGTGATTCTCGATGTCATGCTGCCGGGATTAGGCGGCTTCGATGTGCTGCGCCGGATTCGCGCGGCCGGCGATATCCCGGTGATCATGCTGACGGCGCGAGGCGACGACGTGGATCGGATTGTCGGACTGGAACTGGGCGCCGACGATTATCTGGCGAAGCCGTTCAATCCACGTGAACTGACCGCCCGGGTGCGAGCGATCCTGAGACGGACCATGCCGCAACAGACCCTGGTGGGCGGCCGCGAAATCGCTCCCAAAGTGGTGGTGGGCGACGTCGAACTGGACCCGGCGACGCGAACCGTGCGCTGTTCGGGAGAGATCGTCAGCCTCACCTCGGTGGAATACAGCGTGCTCGAAGTGCTGTTGCGGGAAGCCGGTCGGGTGGTGAGCCGCGAAGAACTGACCGAACTGGCCCTGGGCCGGCCGCTCGCCCGCTACGATCGGAGCATCGACGTGCACGTCAGCAATCTTCGCCGGAAGCTCGGGCGCGAAGCGGAAGGACTGCTGCGGATCAAGGCGGTGCGCGGGGTCGGCTATCTCTATGCGGCGCCACGTGCCGATGATGAGCAGGCTCGCGAAACTTGACCGGACCCTGGATGGTCGGGCCATGGGGTCGGCCGTGGTGGAGGATTCCTGTCCGCCGCGATCCCGGTTTACGATGCCATCTTTCGTTACCAAACCATTTGCGGGCAGGATGCCCGCGCTCCCGGGAACACAGCGCACCGGGATTGAAGGATTTCAGCTTCAACCAGCCTAGTGGTGTTGCCACGGCGGCCGCGACAATCCCAGTAAGCACGGTGCGGGAAGGGTCATGAAAAGCCTGTTTCTTAGAATCTTTCTCTGGTTCTGGCTAACCCTCAGCGTCATCGGCGTGACCACCGTGCTGTTCACCCTGACGGAAGAAGCCGGTCCCTTCCTTACCCTGTGGCGCAGCCAGGTGGGAACCGCTCTGGCCCTGTATGGCGAGGCGGCCATGGAAGTTCGATCGCGCGAAGGCGCCGCCGGCCTTGCCACCTTCTTCGAGCGGCTGCGGGATTTTGCCGGCGGCAAAGCCTACCTGATCGATCAGCACGACAAAGAGGTGACCGGTCGGCCGCTGCCGGCCAAGATCCGCACCTTTGCCGGGCGGGTACCGGAAGACGGAGAACCGGTCTTCGAGATTTCCGGAGCCGAGCTGGTGGCGGGCTTGACGCTTCGAGATCGTACCGGGACGGCGTTTGTGATCGTTCGGGAAATGCCGCGAAGGCCCTTCTGGCATCTACTGAAACGCGGCTTTACCGGCGGCGACGTCGGGCTCCGTCTGGTTCTCATGATCACGGTGGTTGGTTTGCTGAGCTACGGGATGGGGCGTTATTTGACCCGCCCGATCCTCGGCCTGCAGTCGGCGGTGCGACGCTTTGCCGGTGGGGATCTGGCGGTCCGGGTGGCACCGTTGGTGCAAGGCCGAAGGGATGAAATCGCCCAACTGGGACGCGACTTCGATCACATGGCCGAACGCATCGAATCCCTGATGCGCGCGCAACAACGATTGCTCCGAGACATATCCCACGAACTGCGGTCGCCGCTGGCGCGCATGGCGGTCGCCCTGGAACTCGCCAAGAGTCGGGCCGGGGCTGAAGCGCAGCCGAACCTCGAGCGGATCGAACGGGAAGCCGGGCGGCTCAACCAACTGATCGGTCAGCTCCTGACCCTGGTGCGCATGGAAAGCGGCGTGGAAGCCATGGAAACGGCGCTGTTCGAGGTTTCTTCCCTGGTCGGGTGCCTGGTGCGGGACGAGGATTTCGAAGCGCGCGGCCGGAACCGGTCGGTCACGGCCGAGATCACCGCCGGCCTGGCCCTTGTGGGCAACGAGGAACTGGTGCGCCGGGCGCTGGAAAACGTGCTCAGGAATGCGGTTCGCTATACGGCCGAACACAGCGCGGTGGAGGTGAACCTCACCAAGGAACGCATCGACAACCGGGAGTGGGCGCGGCTTTCCATACGCGATCACGGTCCCGGGGTTCCTCGGGAATCTTTGCGGGCGATGTTTTTGCCTTTTCGCCGGATCGGCGACGCCCGCGAACGCGACAGCGGCGGGGTCGGCCTGGGTCTCGCCATTGCCGATCATGCGGTGCGGGCTCATCACGGCAGCATCTGGGCGGAGAATGCGGACGGCGGCGGACTGCGCGTGGTGATCCGGCTGCCGCTGGGGGATGTCAGGTAGCTCCCGTTGGTCGCAACCTGACCTACGGACTACGGGCTGACCCGAGGGTGCTCCGGCTCTTTGCAATAACAACGTGGCGAGCCGTAGGTCAGGGTGTGCGGAGCACTCCCTGACGCCTTGAAATGACACCTTGGAGCTTCTTGGAGATAGCAAACATGGGATTTCCTGGTGACTGCGATGTGCGGGCTCATGCGGGCGAGAATAAAAGGGAGATATTGTCGGGACCGGCGGGGAAGTCGCCGGTTCTCCTGATCGTTCTGACGATCCTGGTGCTCAGCCAGATCACCGGCTGCGCCGCCCTGATCCGGCAGGCGACCGCGCCCGCCCTGGAAGGGATGGTCACCGCGACGATGAAGCAGGATGATCTGGAACTGGTGCGGTTGGGGGCGCCCGGCTACCTGCTGATGGCCGACGGCCTGGTGGAACAGCACCCGGACAGCGTCTACCTGCTGACCGCCGCCGCACGCCTCTATTCGGCCTACAGCTCGGCTTTCGTGCTGGGTCGGGAACCCGAGCGGGCCCGCAGCCTGACGCGCAAGGCTCGAGACTACGCGTTCCGGGCCATGAGCTTGCAAAGCAAGGCGTTCGCCGCGCTCCACGACAAACCGTTGGCCGAATTCGAGCCGGTCGCGGCCGACCTGAAGAAAGCCGATGTGGAGCTGCTGTTTGTTCTGGTCAGCGCCTGGGCCGGTTACATCGAAGCCCACGGCGAAGACTGGGACGTGGTGGCGGATCTGCCCAAGATCGATCTGCTCACCCGCCGCCTGCTGGAACTTGACGAGACTCACTACTACGGGAGCGGGCACTTGATCCTGGCGGTGATGAACACGTTGTTGCCGCCGGCGCTGGGCGGCAAACCGGAACAGGGGCGGGTGCATT
>MNZR01000300.1:0-7268 GCA_001873705.1 Syntrophobacteraceae bacterium CG2_30_61_12 | reverse complement strand
CCATCGAAATTTCCCGGGGAGCGCTGCTCCAGGCCCATGTGCTCTATGCGTCCCGCTACGCCCGAATGACCGGCGACCGGGAGCTGTACCAACAACTGCTGACCCACGTGCGGGAAACACCGGCGGATACCATCCCGACATTGACTCTAATGAACACGGTGGCTAAGGTCAGTGCGGCGGAACTGCTGGCGGACATCGACAAGTATTTTTAGTCGCCGGCTTTGAGATCAACCGATTGGAACCAGTCTGGGGAACCGGACTGATTTCTCAATCAACGAAGGGATTGCGATGCGGACTGCAAGCCGATGGACGATTTTCCAACTGGCCCTGATCGGATGCCTGCTGCTCATGGGAATGCCGGCGCAGGCGGTGACTCTCAAGCTGGCCACCATCGCCCCGGAGGGCACCGCGCTCACCAACGCCCTGCGGGCCACCGGAGACGAAATTCAGCAAAAAACCGAAGGTCGGGTCAGTCTCAAGGTCTATCCGGGCGGGGTGATGGGCAACGATGCCGTGGTGCTGCGCAAGATCAAGCTGGGCCAGCTTCAAGGCGGCACCTTCACGTCCGGAGGCATTACCTCGGTGGACGGCAACTACCAGGTGCTCGGAATGCCCATGCTGCTGAAGAATTACGCTCAGGTGGACCAGGCCCGGGCCAAATTCGAACCGATCCTCACCCGCGGATTGGGAAAAAACGGGTTCATGTCCTTTGGCATGCTGGAAGCCGGCTTCATCTACCTGATGAGCAACCAGCCGGTGGAACAACCAGCCGATCTGAAGGACCACAAGGTCTGGGTCCCGGAAGGCGATCCGGTTAGCCGGGCCGTGTTCGAACAGGCCGGGGTGCATCCGATCCCGCTGCCGCTGCCGGATGTGCTCACCGGGTTGCAGACCAACCTGATCGATACGGTGAGCACCTCGCCGGTGGGCGCCATTGTGCTCCAATGGTTCACCAAGGTGAACTACCTGACGGAGATCCCGCTGCTCTACAGCTACGGTACGCTGGCTATCGCCAATGACGCCTGGGCGAAAATCGCGAAGCAGGACCAGCCCCTGGTGCGGGAAATCCTGCAAAGGGAAATGAGCAAGGTCAATCAGCAGACCAGAAAAGACAATGAAGCCGCGCTCCAGACCCTGCGCAAGCAAGGCATCAAATTCGTTCCCATCACCGGTGACCACCTGCTGGCGTTGCAGCGGATCGCCGACGACGCCCTGGCTTCCCTCCGGGGCAAGAACCTGTTCGATTACCAATTGCTGGAAGAGGTACGAAAAAGTGTTGCCGGAATTCAATGACCGGACCCGACCGCTTTCCCGGCTGCTCGGTCGCTATCACCGGCTGGAAAACGGAGCCCTGGCGGCGGCCTTGAGCATCATGATCGCCCTGGCGTTCAGTCAGATCCTGTTGCGTAATTTTGGCGGCACCGGCATCTACTGGGCCGACGGCCTGCTCCGCTACCTGGTGCTCTGGATCGGGCTGCTGGGGGCGATGATCGCCACCCGGGAACGCAATCACATCAGTGTGGATGTGACTTCGGAATTCTTGCCCGAACGCTGGCAGGCGCCGGTCAGGGTACTGACCGACGGCCTGGCATTGCTGGTCTGCGCCGCGCTCACCGTGGGATCGGTCAGCTTCGTCGTGCAAGAGCGGGCGGGCGAACTCATGGCGTTCGGCAAAGTCCCCGCCTGGCTGGCGGAAATCATTTTGCCCGTGAGCTTTCTGGTGATGAGTCTGCGCTTTCTCGGCCACCTGGGCCAGGACCTCAACCGGGCGCTGGTCCCGCCCGCCAACCCGGCCCCGACTTCCGGCCCCGACTCGGACTGAGTCGGAAGCCATCGAGGATCATCGATGTTCTCATCCATCGGTCTGGCGCTGGCGGCGCTCCTGGGCGCGCCGTTGTTTACGGTGATCGCGGCCGGCGCGCTCCTCGGCTTTCACCGGGCCGATATCGATATCTCGGTACTGGCCCTGGAAATCAACCGGCTGGTGGACAATCCGGTGCTGATCTCGATTCCCCTGTTCACCTTTGCCGGCTACCTCATGAGCGAATCCGCCACCTCGAAACGCCTGGTGGCTCTGTCTCAGGCCCTGTTCGGCTGGCTCCCGGGCGGGCTCGCCATCGTCAGTGTAATGGTCTGCGGGGTGTTCACGGCCCTCACCGGCGCTTCCGGAGTCACCATTATCGCCCTCGGCGCCCTGCTCTACCCGGCGCTCATCGAGCAGGGCTACCCGGAACGCTTCAGCCTCGGGCTGGTCACCACCTCCGGCAGTCTCGGGCTGCTGTTCCCACCGGCGATCCCGCTCATTCTCTATGGGATCATCGCCGAAGTGAGCATCGACGACCTGTTTACGGCCGGGCTCCTGCCCGGGCTGATCATGTTGCTGCTACTGGCGATTTACAGCAGCCGGCAGGGCCGGATCAGCGCGATCGCCACCGAACCGTTCGCGTTCGCCAAGGTCCGGGCGGCGCTCCGCGGTGCTCTGTGGGAACTGCCGCTGCCGGTCATTGTGTTGGGCGGGATCTACAGCGGGGTGTTCGCCATTTCGGAAGCGGCGGCGGTCACCGCCGTCCATGCCCTGGTGGCGGAAGTGCTGATCTATCGTGAAGTAGCGCTGCGCGACCTGGCGGCGATCATGTGCCGGAGCATGACCCTGGTGGGCGGCATCCTGGTCATCCTGGGGGTCAGCATGGCCTCGACCAATTATCTCATCGACCAGGAAGTGCCGATGAAACTGTTCCAACTGGTGAGCGCCCACATCACCAGCAAGTGGACCTTCCTGCTCATCTTGAACGGGTTCTTGCTGCTGCTCGGCTGCATCCTCGATATTTTTTCCGCCATCGTGCTGGTGGTGCCACTGGTGCTACCGCTGGCCCGCGGCTACCAGATCGACCCGATCCATCTGGGCATCATTTTTCTCGCCAATATGCAGATCGGCTACAACACGCCTCCGATCGGGATGAATCTGTTCATCGCCGGCTATCGCTTCAAGCAGCCGGTGGTGACGCTCTACCGGGCCACCCTGCCGTTTCTCGCGATCCTCATGGTGACCGTGCTGATCATCACCTACTGGCCCGATCTGTCGCTGTTTCTGGTGCGCCTGCGCGGTTGATGGTGAAATGGTTACAGTTCGAATCGGGCCCAGACCGGGGTGTGATCGCTGGGCCTGGGCAACGCGCGCGGTGCCGGGTCGATGTCGCAGGCAGCGGCGCGGGCGAGCAGCGGCGCGGTGACCAGAATGTGGTCGATGCGCCAGCCCAGATTGCGTTTGAGCGCGTTGGGCAGGCGGTAATCCCAGAAAGTGAACCGGCGGCTGTCCGGATGGCGGGCGCGAAAGAGATCGGTCAGGCCCCAGGCCAGTACGTCGCGGAAGGCCTGGCGTTCTTCCGGGTGGAAACCGACCTGACCGTCCAGGCGCTCGGGGTCATGGACATCGATGGGTCCCGGCGCGACGTTGATATCGCCGGTCCAGATGAGCTTCGCGCCGATATCGAAGCGGGCGGCAAACCATGCCTTGAGTCCGGCCAGGAAGCCCAGTTTGTATTGGAAGGCGGGATCATCGGGGGCGCGGCCCTGGGGCACGTAGCTGTTGACCACCCAGAGATCGCCGATGCGAACCGCCAGCAAGCGGGCTTCGACGCCGCCACGACCGTCATCGAAGGAACGCACCACCTCATCGGGCGGCTGCCGGCCGAGGATCGCCACCCCGTTGAAGGCCTTCTGACCGCGCACGGTCACGGTGTAACCCAGATCGACAAAGGCCGCGCCGGGAAAATCCTGGTCCTGACACTTGATTTCCTGAAGGCACAGGACCTCCGGCTGTTCCCGCCGCAGCCAGTCGATCACGATGGGAAGCCGGGCGCGAATGCCGTTAACGTTGAAGGTCGCCAGTTTCCAGTTCATCTTGAAACCTCACCCGAGCTTGAGGGTCGACAAAGCATGCGGGTCCGAACACGATCCGCGGTCGGCCGGGTGTGCGCGAGTTCGGAATTGGGGAAAGCCATTGCCGCCGACATGTTGAGGAGAACCGACCATGTTCTGTACCTTCCATAGACACGGACGAATCATCGCCGCCCCGGAAGACCATGGAGACCACCTGGTGTTCACCATCATGCCGACTTCCGGCTGAGACCGCGGCACCTACCGGATCGTGACATCCGGTGAGCTGGCCGCCACCCTGCGCCGGGCTTCCCCGCGGCCGCGGCAGGAAGTGTATGTGCGCGGGGAGGTGATGCACTCGGCCCCGGCGGCCGACCCGAGCGGTGCCGCCGGCGGTAAGCTGGTGGAAGTCCAGGCCGAGGAGGTGCAACTCAAATCCTGACCCGCGCCGGCAATGCTGTTTGTTTGGAAAGCAACACGCTTCGGCATGGTTGAGAAATACCCTGTTTTGGTAACCGGTGCCACCGTTATTCAGGCAGGTGTTGGGCGGCGATAGCGATGCCGATACCGATACCGATACCGATACCGATAGGGATACCATCTTTCATCATCAGTCGTGAGCGATTTTTACCACGACAAGGGTCACATCGTCGCTCTGCGGGGCGGTGCCGCGGAAGGCGACCAGGGTCGTGGTCACCGCTTCCAGGATGTCCGCCGCACTCCGCTCGGCCTGTTCCCGCATGATGGCATTCAGCCGCTCCTTGCCGAACCGCTCCCCACGATCGTTTTCGGTTTCCCAGATGCCGTCGGTGCCGATCAGGATGATCTGACCCGGATGCCAGTCCTGGAAATGGTACTCTTCAAAGTGCAGCGTATCGTCCAGGCCCAGGGCGGTGCCGCTGCCGCGCAGCTCCGAGAAGAGGTCCCGCTCGGGATCGAAGATCACCGCCGGGTCATGGCCGGCCCGCACCCACACCAGTTCCTTTTGAGCCGTATCGACCAGCAGCAAAAACAGGGTCATGAAATTGCCGGTGTCTGCCGTATCCAGGCACAGCAGCCGGTTGACATCGGTGATGATTTCGCCCAGCCGACCGGGCTGCATCACCCGCCCGCGCAGAAAAGCGCGGGCACTGGCCATGAGCAGCGCCGCGGCAATCCCGTGGCCGACCACATCGCCCACGGCAATCGCCAGGCGGCCGGGTCCCAGTTCGGCAAACGGCAGAAAATCATAGTAATCCCCGCCGGTCTGGTCGCAGTAGATGCTCCGGCCCGCCAGATCGAGGCCGGAAGCCAGGGGGGCGGTTCGGGGCAGGAGGCTTTGCTGAACTTCCATGGCCAGATCCAACGCCTCCTTGAGGACGATTCGTTCTTGCAACTGCCGCACCATGGTGTTGAAGCTCCGGCCCAGTTGCGCCACCTCATCACGGCCGCGGATCGCCAGGCTCACCTCGAACTGCCCCGCGGCCACCTGCTGGGCCGCCTCGGAAATCGCCTTGATCTGCTTCACGCTGGTCCCGGTCACCCTGCGGATCAGCAGCACCACGATCACGATGAAACCCAGCGCACCGGTAATGTAAGCCCGCCGGAACCGAACGATCGGCGCCAGTAATACGTCCCCGGGGGCAAGGATGACCAGGGACCAGGGCGCTTCCATGAGCCGGTAAAAGGCGCTCACCTGGTTCGGCGGATGCCCCTTACCCAGCAGGGTCCCATAGTGCCCCTGCTGCAGCGCTTGCAAGGTGGCCAGTTCCAGAGCGCTGCCGTTGTCGCCCAATCGTCGCCGGGTGGCCGACTGATTGCCGGCCAGAATAGTTCCCGTCTGGTCCACCAGAAACGCCTGATAATTCCGCCACCACTCGGATTCGGCCAAAGCCCCCAGCAGGTAGTCGAAGCGCACCGTGATCTCGAAGCTTCCGGTCTTGCCGCCGTCAGCGTCCAGGAGGTCCGACTCCAGGGAAACGGTCTGGTTCTTGATCAGGTCATCGTAGCGGGGCAGCGTGATTTGCGCCGCTCCGGCTCGCCGGAAGGGCATGATCCGCGCCATTCCCGATGGGCCGCCATGACCCTGTCGATCCATGTACATCAGGTGAGGACCGCGGGGGGTATGGGCGGCATCCGGCTCCGGCGCCTCCCCGCGCTCGACGGATTCCAGCCGGACCCGTTCGACCCCTTGCTCGGCCTCGGCCTGGGCAATGATCCAGTCTTGCAGGATTTCATACTGCGGGTGCTCGGCGGTGGCGTGGAACAGCAGCATCCATTGTTTGGCCGCTTGCAGCCGCATGTCCACCGCGTGCGCGCTGCGCTGGGTCCAGAGGATGGCGTTCTGGTGCCATTGGATCAGCAGGTCCCGGGTGCCCAGATTGAAGCCGAAGAAACCCATGCCGAGTAACAACACCACCACCGGGATCAGCAAATAATAGGTGAGCCGTTGCCGCAAACTATTGGGGGTGAACATGATGGAACTCCTTTAACGGCCGTCGCCGCAAAGCGCGGTCAGCCGGCGGTCGAACGCCGGTGCCCGCAACTGCCAGGAAAAGCGCCCCATCGCTCGGGCCAGTTCCGCCCGGGCCGCCCGGTAGCGTTCGGGACGGGTCAGGACCAGAGCGAGCTTGGCCGCCAGATCGGCCGGGTCCCGATAGAGGCAGAGCGCATGATGGGCGTCGGGCAGGATTTCCGGATACGCCAGGCGCGCCGGCGCCAGCGGCAGGCAACCGCTGCGCACCGCTTCAATCCAGGCGATGCCGAAGTTTTCCTGAACGGCGGTGCTGACCACCAGGGTCCCGCGCCGGAGCCAGGCGTAATAATCCTCCTTGTCGGGGACAAAACCGCAGTGCACCAGCCGGCCGGAAAAACGCTCGGCGGCTTGGCGAAACACGTCGGGCACCGTGCTGAACCGTTCCCCCAGGAGCGCCAGCCGGAAGTCGATGCCCCGATCCGCCACCTGCCGCAAGGCCGTGAAAAAGACCTCCGGCGCCTTGTCGAATTCCCAGCGGTGATTCCAGATGATCAGGGGTGGATCCGGTTCCGCGGGAGCCGGTTCAACTCCCACCGCGGGCGCAAACCAACACCCGGGATAGACCACTTCGGTTCGGCTTCGGATCGCATCAAGCGCCCAGGAAGGCCGAAAGTCCGGCATTCGGGAAACGAAGCTCTCGAGCTGAGCAAGGAAATCCGCCTGATGAAAGCGCGAATTGAACCAGATCGCCTGGGCCGCCAGGCCGGACAAGAGATTGGAAAACCCGTACTGGTAATCGCGCTGTTCCCCCGGGGCCAGCGGGTAGCTCAACTGGTTTTCGTGGAAATAGAGCAGGATCGGGGGCCAGCGCGGCCCCCACAGGGCCTTCAGATCGGCGGCGTTGGTCAGGCTGGAAGTGAACACCAGGTCGAAATCT
>MNZR01000226.1 GCA_001873705.1 Syntrophobacteraceae bacterium CG2_30_61_12 | reverse complement strand
CATGAACTCCCGGCCCGATTCGCGGCCTGGGTGGAGCGCCGCCGCCTGCAAGGCAACGCCGGCCGCTACCGACTGGAGGGCGCCGGGGCGAGCAGCGATGCGGCCGCCGATGCGCTCACCGAAACAACCACCGCTGGGGCGGCTGATCCGGCCCGGCTCCCGGCCGCCGGGATTGCGCAAGACGCCATCGTCATCACCCAGCCGCGGGCCGGCACCCGACTGCTGCTCGATCGCCGCCGCAGCGATCAGGTCCTCACCCTGCAGGCGGCGGTGGCGCGGCTACAGCCGTATGTCACCTGGATGGTGGACGATGCCGCACCGATCGCGGTGGGCCCACCCTACAGCCTGGAATGGCCGCTACGACCCGGGCGCCACCGGATCCTGGCGGAAACCCCGGACCATCGCAGCGATCTGGTGGAAATCCTGGTCGAGTGAGCGGCCCGGGCAAGCCCGTGCCGAATCAGTAGCGCGGAATCCTTTCACGCCGCGGGCGTGGTTCCGGTTTGTTTCGTGGGGCTTGATCATCGTTTGGGCCATTTCAAAGGCCCTCTCCTTCCACGAAGGACACGAAGAGCACGATGGAATTGAATGGCTTTGGAATAACGGGTTTTTCTCGGTGTTCTCAATGCCTCCGTGGTGAGAGCTTTTCGCACTGGCCGAAGCGATGATCATCGCCGAACGGCCATGATCATCGCTTCGGCCACTTTATGGGAATGATTCACCACGGAGAGCACGGAGGTCACGGAGAAGGCTTCGAAAAGAAAGGGTTTTCTCAGTGTTCTCCGTGAACTCCGTGGTTAATCTTTATTCAAATTGGCCGAAACGATGATAAGGGCCGGCCGTTCCATGAAAGTCAGGGTGTGCGGAGCACTCCCTGACGATCCGTTGAGGGGGCGCGGATTGGGAATGTTGCCGAACCGTCGGGTAGCTCCCGCTGGTCGCAACCCGACCTACGAATTCGCACCCCACGTGGGAATCACTCAACCATATGGAACTATTCACATAGTTCCAATTTTCATGGGATGGGCCTTGATCCTTGGCCAGTATGGACATCGACTGAGTCAGTGCCGGACGGCGGTCGGCGATACGGCCCGGAGCAGCCGGACAGGCGGGTCTGGGTCAGGCGGTGGCTTCAGTGGGACAGGATTTTGCTCAAGAACAGCATGGTCCGTTTGTTCGCCGGATGGGTGAAAAACTGCTCCGGTGGGGCACTTTCGATCAACCGACCGGCATCCATGAACACTACCCGATGGGCCACTTCGCGGGCGAACCCCATTTCGTGGGACACCACCACCATGGTCATCCCTTCCCGCGCCAGCTTGCGCATCACATCCAGGACCTCGTTGATCATCTCTGGATCCAGGGCCGAAGTGGGTTCATCAAACAGCATGATCTTCGGCTTCATGGCCAGGCCCCGGGCGATGGCCACCCGCTGCTGCTGACCGCCCGAAAGCTGGGCCGGATACTGCCGGGCTTTGTCCCCGATGCCGACTTTTTCCAGCAACTGAAGCGCGGTCTCTTGCGCCTCCGCGCGGCTCACCTTGCGCACCTTGAGCGGAGCCAGGGTGACGTTTTCCAGCACGGTCATGTGCGGATAGAGGTTGAACTGCTGAAACACGAAGCCGATTTCCGCTCGCAACCGGGTGATGTTGGTGGCGGAATCGCTCAAGTCCTGACCATCGACCACGATCCGGCCGTTTTGGACCGGTTCCAGTTTGTTGATGCAGCGGATCATGGTGCTTTTTCCCGAGCCGCTCGGTCCGCACACCACCACCACTTCCCCGGAATCCACATGGAAATCGATGTCCTGGAGCACGTGATTGGACCCAAACCACTTGTTGACCTTGTGAAAGGTGATCACCGCTCAGCTCCATTTGAACCAATCATGCCGGTTTAGAATCAAAATTTTCATTACCAAGAGCGGGCAAGATGCCCGCGCTCCGGGGAAAGGGCCCACGAGACGTGAAGGATTTCATCTTCACCGGGCATCAATCCTCGGCATCGTGGCGGTAAGCGCGGGGGCCCCGGGGCTCGTTCGGTAGCGACCGATCCCGGTTCACGGGGCACTGTTTTCGATGGTCGGATTATCGATCAGGGCGGTGAAGTCGCCGCTTTCCGCCGCGTGATCGTAGGCGATCAGAATCCGGTCGATGGTCTTGCCGCTCAGCCAGGTGCCGATCGCGCAGGACACCCGGGTCCAGGCCCCGACGGTGCCGCGCCCGGCACCCGGGTGCATGCTGATCCCGGCATCATCCCGAGCGCCCGAATCGCGCAACGTGGTGCCGTCGGTGGTTATTAGGTCAATAGCGACATGGCGCGCCAGAGCGTCTTCCGGCCGGAAATCGTAGCTCAGGCGGGTGGTGGCGGAAACCGGAATGGGCCCGGAAAACACCTTGAAATACACGTACGATGACGTTTCGGACTGATCGCGGCCGGCGATCATCACGGTATGATTTCCCGCCGCCGCCCGCGCCGTTTCCAGCACCCGGCATTGCGGACCGGTGCTGCCGCCCGGCCCGGTCACGCCGGTCACCGCGCCGCCCGCGTCATCCACCGTGTCGGTCCAGGTGGGCCGAGCGTCCAGACCCGGTTCCAAACCGGTGCGTAGAAACAGCGGGCCGTCGCTGTAAGGGATCGGAACGGCGGCCGTGGGAGGCAGGGCCTGCTGAAGCATCTGGGTGATGCGCCCGGCCAGCCGCAGATAAAAATCCGCGGACACAAAGATCCCGTCGGCACTCAGGGTGAGAAAATACTGATCGATCGGGATCAGCGCGGAATCGGTGGCCGCCTTGGCGATCGCCGTGGCTTCGTCGTATTCATCGAACATGGCGATATAGGCGGTGCCGATTCCGGCCCTCCGAACCGCGCGGGCCTGCTCCCAGAACAACTCCCCGGACCGCCTCGGCACCTGATTGGGAACACCGCCATTCCAGTTGGACCAGGCAAACCCGGGATACAGGACCGGCTGGTAAACGATCCCGTTGGCGGCGCAATAGACCGCGTCCGGAAGGAGATTGCCGCGCAGCCATTGATTCACATCTTCCGGATCTTTCAGCCCCCCGACCGTCCAGGGCACAATCATGTCGAGGCTCCGGAACACCCCCCGAAACCCCGGCTTGACCCCGCCGGCCGCGCCCCGCAGCCAGTTGCGCGGGACTCCACCCACCACATAACAGCCGCGGTCGTGAAACCAGGCGATCAGGCCCCGGTATTGAGCGGCCGTGCCCGGGCGATCGGCAAAGCCGATGCCCCACAGCCCCACCACCGGTCTCTGGTCCTGGTGGGCATATTGGGCCGATGCGGTGAGGTTCAACCGGTTGGAATCGGTCACCCAATCGGTCCAGTCCTGCTTGATCACCTGGGTGAATTCGGTGGCCGTGGCGGTGGTCCGCTCGCTCATGCCGGAAACATCGTACATGACATAAAAGATCCGCCCGAACTGCTCCGCGGCATTGCGCACCATAAGAGCGACGGCGTTACGGTTGTCCGCCAGGTAAGTGCCGGTCTGCAAGGGATCGCGCAATTCCACCCCGAAGCGCTGCAAGGCCACTCCATCCAACCCGTAATCTCTCATCCATGAAAAGTGGAGCGCGACCGCGTCTTCGGCATGAGACGAAAACAGGCTGGCCGGTTCCCCGTTGCCGAGTTCCGCGTAATCGGTTGGGAACAAGGTGAACCAGGGATAATCACTCAGATCCGGATACAGTTCGAAGGTCTGGGCCCCCGGCGCCGGCGCAGTACCGCTGGACCAGTGGCGCCAGCCCCCGTCGGTGGCCTCGAGATCGATCGGCGAACCATCGCCGGCACAGTTGAACCAGCCCTGATAGCCGCTCACCACCTTATCGACAATGCTGCCGGCATCCACCACCGCGGCCGGCGCGGCGAGGGCGGAAGCCGCCGCCCAGACCGGCCAGCCGCTGCCCATCACCAGAATGCAAAGCATCAGCAACCAACCGCCCAGAACCAAGCCCCTGGAAATTTTCCGGCAATACTCCATGATCGCCTCGCTCTTGTCGCTAGGTCGCTAGGTTTGAACCCCGCCGCCAATCCGGAAGCCGCCCGATGAGGGTGCCGGAAGAGATCGAGACCGGCTGCCGATGGCAAGCATGGTATCACGGACCCTGGAGGGTGGCAACGCGGTAGGCAAGTCAGGGAGCGCCGCGCGCACCCCGACCTACGCTACCCCTCGCGCCACGCCGCCATGCTTGTCAGCGTTCTCCCTGCCGGTCGCGGCGTTGTTCCTGCTGGGCGAAGAAGGCCTCGAGCGCGGCCTGGTGTTCCGGACTGTGATGGCAGAGGGCCTGGCAAGCGGCGGCAAGCTCCAG
>MNZR01000049.1:2984-7233 GCA_001873705.1 Syntrophobacteraceae bacterium CG2_30_61_12 | reverse complement strand
CAGCCGGGTGGTGAGGGCCACTTGGTTGGCTTTCAGTTCCAGGTTGGGAACATCGAGGATGAAGCATTCCAGATCATCGGCACCGGTTCCGGCCAGGTTCAGCGCTTGCAGAAACTGCCCGCCGTTCACCGGGTGATCGAACAGCCAGATCAGCGCGTCGCCAAGCAACGGATCGAGCAGGGCGGCGGACCGGGCTTCGATCGCTTGCTTCAGTCGGGCCACCAGGTTGAGGATCAATTGCTGTTGCTCGTGGGAAAGACTTGCTTCGGACATGTGGATTCAACTCCAGGTAAAAGGTGACTCGGGCGCGGGCCGGTCGGCGAGCATCCCCGGATGACACTGAATCAGGGCGAAACCGCTGCGCTCCGGCCAGGCCCGGAACGCCACCCGATCGCCGTGGCGGCGCCGCCAGTCGCGCACGGCCCGGCGCACGCTCGAAATCGAATGGTAATCGTGAACGAAGATCAGACGCGGCCCATCGATCCGCAGCCCCTGATGACCGATTTCCAGGTCGCCGTAGGCGCCCAGATAGGAATGGTCGCCGTCGATCACCAGGAGATCGATCCGGCGGCTTCGGACCAGGTGCTGGAGCACCCCGATCGGAGCAGTGGGCAGATCATGGCGGCTGCGGTCCCAGGGCCGGACCGAATAGCCCCGGTGATGCCTGATCCGCTCAGGAAAAGCGGCGCCGAAAACCGTGGTGGCCACGGCCACCGGGTCATCCACATCAAAGCCGCCGTATTGACGCGGCGCCGGATCGATGGTGTCGATGACTCCCGCAAGCCCCTGGTCGTCCTGAGCGCAGGCCATGGCCACCGCGCTGCACCCGACGAAGGTGCCGGTTTCCACGATGCAATCGGCCCGGACCTGACTCACCAGCGTGTACAGAGCGCTCAGATAGAACTGTTGATCGTCGCGGTCGACGTGCATGGAAAAGCCGCTGGCGCGGTAGATCCCTTCGATCCGCCGGCACAGTCCAAGGCTCGAACCATCCCATCGAGCGCGGATTTCATGGCACAACAGATCCAGGTGATAGGCCGACTTCCCGGCCACCTGCCCGGCATCCAATGCGGCTTTGTGAACAGTTTGCATGGTCGCTGCCCGGTCCGTTTCCGTTGGTTTCAATCGCGCCGCTTGGAAAATAGCACACCGGCGCACGTTGGACCAGCGCAGGATGATCCACGGCGCCTGATCATAACGGATTGGGGGGCCCCAACCCGTTCACTTTCACGCTAATCCGCGATGACCCAGCGGGAGTTGCATCAGTGCCGCGGAATTCTTTCACGCCACAGGCGTGATCCCGATCCGTTCCATGCAGGTCGGGGTGTGCGGAGCACTCCCTGATGATCCGGGGTGGGAGCGTGGATTGGGGACGTTGCCGAGTCGTCGGGTAGCTCCCGATGGTCGCAACCCGACCTACGACTACGATATCGCTCTCCGATTTGACTGCGGGTGCTTTCGCACCCATGGGTGCGGTTCAAGCGATCTGGCGCCGGGCCAGTTCGGTGAACCAGCCTCCGCTATCGAGCAATTCCCGATAGGTGCCCTGTTCCACAATGCGGCCGCGATCCATGACCAGGATCCGGTCGGCGTGTTCGATCGTGCTCAGACGGTGCGCAATCACCAGTCGGGTGGCCTGCAGCCGCTCCAGGCTGTGGCTCACCAGGGCCTGGGTGCGGTTGTCGAGGGCGCTGGTGGCTTCGTCGAAAAATAGCAGTCGCGGCCGCCGCACGATCGCTCGAGCGATCAGCAGCCGCTGCCGCTGACCGCCGGACAGCGTGAACCCGCCCGGATCCAGGAGAGTGTGCATGGCTTGGGGCAGGGCTTCGAGGTCTTCCTTCAAGCCGACCATCTCGGCCGCTTCCCAGGCCGCATCGACGTTCATGCCGGTGGTGCCGACGATGTTCTGGAAGATGGACCCGGCCATGATGCCGCCGTTTTGCAGCACCACGCCGATCTGACGCCGCACTTCCCGCACGTTGAGGGTCGCCAGATCACGCCGATCATAATAGACGGTGCCGGCTTCCGGCGCTTCGAAACCCAGCAGCAGCCTCAGCAGGGTGGACTTGCCGGAACCGGAACTGCCCACCACGGCAACGAATTCTCCCGGTTCGACGGCGAGCGCAACCCCATCGAGGATCAGCGGGCCGTCGGCAGCGTAGCGAAAGCACAACTGATGCACGCTGAGCGATCCGGAGAGGACCCCCGGGTGAGCGCTTTCCGGCCGCACTTCCGGCAGCGTTTCGAAGATCGGCCGGGCCCGTTCGTAAAAGGGGGCGACCGCGACCAGCGACGAGAAGGCCCCCGCCATCTGCAGGAGCGCCGCCTGGAAATTGGTGTAGGCGGCGTTGAAGGCGATGAACCGGCCGGTGGTGAAGGTTTCCGAACCTTCCAGGAGCACATAGGCGAAGATGGCCATGGCGGTGAGGATCGGGAAAAAACCGTTGAAGGTATCGAGCAGGTTCTGCAGGGTGCGCGACCGGTATTCGATTCGGCGTTTGGCCGCGAAGCGTTCCGCCCAAACCGCGAAGGCCCGGTCTTCGGTGCCGGAAACCCGGAGCTTGCCGATGCCGTTGATCAACTGCAAGAGAATCCCGGACAGCGTGCCTTCGATGGCGCTCAAACGCCGCTGGTAGCGCACCTGATAGGCGCTGGCGGCACCGAGGGCGAGCACCGCGAGCACAGTGAAGCCGACGGCGATCAGCGCCAGGCGCGCATCGTAATAAAACAGCAAGATGAAGTTGAGGGAGGAAAACACCGCGCCCAGCAGGGCCTGGATGCCCACGTCCGAGAGCAGCTTGCCGATGGCGCAGATGCCGAGGCTGCGATTGGTCAGGTCTCCGGTGCTGAAGCGGCGGAAAAACGGGATCGGCAGAGCGATCACCCGATCCAGCACGGCGGCCTCGATCACCGGTTCGATCTTGCCCTTGAGCCTCAAGATGCTGATGGCTTTGGTGAATTCGAACACGGCCGCGACCAGCGAACAGGTGATCAGGATCAGCGTGAGTTGGCCCAGTCTCCCGCGGGAAGCTTCCGGCACCACCGAATCGAACAAAATGCCGGTGAGGATCGGCAGCAGCAGACCGAGGGTGGCTCCCGCCGCGCCGAGAGTGAGCACGCTGAATACCTCCCGGCCTATACCGCGGGTGGCCGGCTGCACCACTTCCCGAAGGGTGAGCTCGCGGTCGGCGAAGGTGGCGTAAAAAATATAGGCGGTGGGTGCGAGCCGGTGGGCGACCGCGGTATCCACCGCCTGTTCACTCTGGGTTTGCGGATCCAGCAGCCGGTAGGCGCCGGCGCGTTGCGGCAGCAGGGCCACCGGGTGCTGGTCGCCAGGTTGGTCACCGGCGAGAAATCCCAGAATGGCCCCGTTATCGCGGCGCCACCAGGGGCCCTCCAGGGTAACCCGGCGGACCCCGGCCCGCGATGCCCGGCCGATGGCTTCGACCCGGGCCTGGAGCGTGGGGGCTTCGAGCCCCTGATTCGCCTCCCGCATGGTGATCCCCTGATGGCGGCCGACCAGACGGCAGGCGGCCAGCAGTGGCGGGTCCAAGCGAGACCGGGTGAGTTCCGGGGCTTGATCGGTAACCACCGCCGCCAGTTGTTCCAGGGCGTGGCGCCGGCGGTATTGGTCGCGATCGATGCGGTGGCGCAATCGGTCGGCTTCGGCCGTGGCGGCGGTGTTCAGGCGGTCTTCGAGGCCGGTCCAGAGCGCCCGCTGATAAGCGGCAAGGCCCTGCCAGAGAGCGGCGGAGCGATCGCCGGGCGGCGACTCGATTAAGGTCAGGCGCAGCGCTTCGGCGGCCACCAGGCGGCAGTCGGCGCTCAGTGGGAAGGGCGCGGTCAGGACCGAAGCCGGCAGTGCGATGGTTTCCAGGCGCGGCGGGGCGGCACCTTCCAGCCGCACCCAGACCATTCCACTTGCGGCCCGAACGGTCCGGCCGCGTTCCACCAGGAGCGCGCCGCCGGCGGCGGTGAATACCAGGTCCGCCGCCGGTTTCACCGTGCCGGTGAAGCCGAAGGTGAACCGTTCCAGCCAGCGATTCACCAAATTCAGCACCTGATCGCCCCGCTCCGGATCGGTCGCCAGGTCCTGGAAGGCGGCAAAGTCCATCCGGTAGAGCAGCGTGTCCGGTTGCCCCACGGCGATCAGCGCGGCCCGATCGGGGTTGGGGTTGGACGAATCGACGGCGACTCCGACCAGGATCTCCCCCGCCGTGACGGTGGCGATGTGGGTGCGGCGGCCGAA
>MNZR01000049.1:0-2978 GCA_001873705.1 Syntrophobacteraceae bacterium CG2_30_61_12 | reverse complement strand
GCCGCCGCAAACACTTCCAGGCGACCGGCCGCCGGCAGCCAGACCGAACCCCCGTCGAGCAGCGAAAACGGGCGGTTGGCGCCGGCCGGGAGCGGTTCTCCCAGCTTGCTGAACCAGGTGGGAACGGTCGATTCGATGCGGTTCATCCGGCTCGGTTTTCCCCGTTTCGCTATTCCGCCGCAATCAGAGCGGCGTATGGACCGCCGGCGTTTTTCATGGTTTCATGGGTGCCTCGCTCCACCACCCGGCCGTGCTCCAGCACGATGATTTCATCGCAATCGCGGATGGTGCTCAACCGGTGGGCCACGATGAGACAGGTGAGACCACGTCGGCGCAGGTTTTCGTCCACCCGTTTTTCGGTGTGCGCATCGAGGGCGCTGGTGGCTTCGTCCAGCACCAGGATGGCGGGGCGGTTCACCAAAGCGCGGGCGATTTCCAGCCGCTGCCGCTGGCCGCCGCTGAAGTTGCCGCAGCCCTCGGCCACCTTGGAATCGTAACCGCCCGGGCGCTCGGCGATGTCTTCATGGATGCAGGCATCGAGCCCCGCCTGGACCAGATCCGCCGCCGGCACCGTCTGGTCCCAGAGGGTCAGGTTGTCGCGAATGGTGCCCTCGAACATGAAGATGTCCTGATCCACCAGGGCGATCGAGTGGGTCCGAACCGCCCGCGGGATTTCCGCGGCCGGCCGGCCGTCGAAGCGGATCGAACCGGACCAGGGCCGATACAGACCGGTGACCAGCTTGGCCACCGTGGACTTGCCGGAACCGGAACGGCCCACCAGGGCGACCCGGGAACCCGGTCGCAGGGTGAGCGAAAAGCGGTCGATCAAGGGAGGTTCCATCCGGTTGTAGCCGAAGGTGAGGTTGTTCAGCTCCACTTCCCCGCTCAGTTTGCCCGCTTCCGGAGCGGCGCCGGGGGCGGTCTCGGGTCCCCCTTCGGCCGGGTGTTCCAGGCCCGGATCGGTGGCCGCCGCCAGGACATCGTCCAGGCGCCAGATCCCGCTCTTCAGTTCCTGCAGTCGGGCGCCCAGACCCACCAGTTGGTTGAACGGGCCGACGAAGCTGAACATCAGGCTCTGAAAGGCCACCAACCCGCCCACGCTCATTTCCCCTTCCATGATCCGCAGCGCTCCCAGCGCCAGCACCAGGACATTGTTGAGGCCGGTGAGCAGCGGCGGGATCACGGCCAGCGCTTGCGAGGCGGCCCCCAGTTCCTGTTCGGCGTTCTTGACCTTGGCCTGATAGCCCACCCATTGGGAAAAGAATTCGCTTTCCGCGCCGTTGGCTTTCAGCGTTTCGATCATCTGCAGGCCGGTCATGGCCGTGGCCAGGCTCTTGCCCTGGTCTTGCAGCAGCCGATGCACCAGATCGGTGCGGCGCCGGGAAAACAGCCGCAGCACGAACAGGTTGAAGGTCACCACGGCGATCCCGGCGAGGGTCAGCACGACGTCGTAGCGGAGCATGAGCAGGGCGTAGAACACGATCATTACGGCGGCCAGCGCGGTGACCGCGAGTTCGCGAGAGAGCAGTTGGGCCACCTGATCATTGATCATCACCCGGCTGACGATTTCGCCGCCGTAGCGGCGCTGGAAAAACTCGATGGGCAGCCGGAAGACATGGTCGAAAAAGCGCGCCGAAAGGGACAGGGCCAGTTTGGTTTCGAGCCTCAGCAGATAAAACTTTTGCAGCCAGTTGAGGGCGCCGTGGAGGAGAGCCGTGAGGCCCATGGCCAGCAGCAGCGGAGCCAGCCAGCGGTCGAGCCCGCCGACCAGGATTTCGTCCACGAAGATCTTGCTGAAGGTCGGGATGGCCAGCCCGGGAACCACCAGGAACAATCCGGCCAGAACCACGTAGACCAGGGCCATGCGGCCGCCGGCCAGGCGGGTTCCAAGCCCGCGGCTGAAGCTCCAGGGCTGTCCGGCGGTGGTGAAGGTGGGGGAAGGTCGGAAGCGCAGAGCGAGGCCGTCGTAGACCTGCTCGAACTCCTTCCAGGGCAGCACCCGCGGGCCGGTTTCCGGGTCTCTCAGGTGGACCCGCCCGGAGCGCAGTCCTTCCACCACCACGTAGCGGCCGAAATCGATCGGGGCGATGAACGGCGGTTCCAACCGCAGCGCTTCGGCCGCCGGGATTTCACGGAGTTCGGCCTCGAGGCCGTAGGCACGGGCGGCGCGCAGTAAATATTCGGGCTTCACCCCGTCGCGGGTCACTCCGCAGGCGCCGCGCATTTCTTCCATCGGCACGAACCGGCCGTAGGCGCCGAGTACCATGGCCAGAGCGGCGGCGCCCGCCTCGTTCGGTTCCATCTGAAGAACGGTCGGGACCCTACGCACTTTCCCGGAACGGGTCATGGCCGAGGCCTTCCCGGTTCGCTCAGGGCAGCCCGTCGCTTGACTTCATCGGGCGAGCGCATGACCAATCTCCCATCGCGACCGCCCATACCGCCCAGCAGCGAGCCATCGTCGGCATGGCTGTGACGATTTGAAACGCGTTGACGGTCAAATCCTTCGCATCCTGAGGAGGTTTTACCGGGAGCGCGGGCATCTTGCCCGCTGCATCTAATGAGTAAAGATCTCATCCTCAACTGTGCTCACCTTAGGACTTGATAGCTTCATTCTTGATGGCGCTGGTTCCAACCAAGACGGTGCCGCTGTCACGGCTGGAAGCCGTTCCTACTGGATGACCATCTTCAAACTGGGCCTACGAACGGCCTTCATCAACCTGAACGGGCATGAATGCAGGCGTCTACCATATTTTCCAACGGATCCATAGGGCCATCTCCCCGTGGTTGCCGCCGCCTGCTAGGAGCCGGCCGCGGTGCCAAGGACCGCCTTTTTCACCCCCGGGATCAACAGGGCGATCGGCGCCTGTTCGGACACCGTGATGGTGGCCCGGCAGAGCGTGCCACTGAATACCTTGACCGGGGGGCCCCCTTTCGACGACCATTTGAACCCGCTGAAGGTGCCCGGGTCCTTGATCAGT
>MNZR01000067.1 GCA_001873705.1 Syntrophobacteraceae bacterium CG2_30_61_12 | reverse complement strand
ACGATGGTCAGCCGATCACCGCCGCTCCCGCCGTGGCCATGGACAGCGCCGCCAATCGCTGGGTGTTCTTCGGCACCGGGCGATTCTTCAATCGCCAAGACGCCACCAATCAACTCACCGCCGCCGATCAGGAGTCTTTTTACGGGATCAAGGAACCGATGACGACCGATCCCGTGACCCACGCCAAGTCCTTCACCTGGGCCGCGGTGGCTCCGGCCAAACTGCTGGATGTGAGCGATGCCGTTGTCTACGAAGGTGGCACCACGGTGGATGGGGTTGCGGGCGTGGCCGATTTCGGTAAACTCAAACAAGCGGTGCAGGACGATGCCGGCTGGCTCCTCGACTTCGCCACCGCCGGCGAACGCAACCTGGGACAGGCCACGATCCTCGGGGATATCCTCACCTTCACCACCTACATGCCGTCACTCGATGCCTGCCGCTTCGAAGGCGAAAGCTACCTCTACGCCCTCTATTACGGTACCGGCACGGCCTATACCCAGTCGGTCATCGGCCTCGGCACCCGCACCGTCACCCAACAGGACGGGACCCAGGCGCATGAGGTACTGAAGACGCGGTTGCTTGGACGAGGCGTCGCCATCACCCCCAACATCCATACCGGCCGCGAGCAGGGTTCCAAGGCCTACGTCCAGTCCAGCACCGGGGAAATCCTTGAAATCCACCAGCTCAACCCGTCGGTGGTGAAAAGCGGCAAGGCCTCGTGGGAAGAATGGTGGGATAATGGATCGACACCACAAGAGTGAACAATCATCAGAGCAGATAAACACAGGGCCGAGATATATACCTGTTTGGCTTGAGACGTTATGTTTTGTATTCCCTCGGAGGCGCGGAGAGCGCGGAGAAGGGCCCTGAAATCAACCTTCGCGTCTCTGCGTCTCCGCGCGGAAATGAACCTTTTAGGCCTTCACATGTATATTTCGATTCTAACGGACTTGGGAGAAGGTGTGCCAACCCGAGGTAAATCCCTGGTAGGTCGGGTTGCGACCAGCGCGAACTACCCGACGGTTCGCCTCTGCCCCAGCGTCAGGGAGTGCTTCGCACCCCATGACCGAGATGGAACGGTAATGATCCATGCCGTTGAGGTGGGCTCTTCCCTGGGAGCGCGGGCATCTTGCCCGCGTTTGGCGATAAAAGGTCCACCCGCAAGCGGATAACTGTCGCCATGACGGCGCTGCCCCCAGCGCCGCCATGGCATCCGCTGTCGCGGCTTGCTCTCAGTCGATGGTCCAGGGGTTCACATAGGCGACCGAATCGGCGCCGAAATCAACCTCGTTCAACATCTGCGAGTAAGCGATCCGGAAATAGCCGCTTTCACCCCAGTCGGGACCCCAGCTATTCTTCACGATGAAGCACTGGTCGGCATCATCCCAGCCCACCACCAAGATGGCATGACCACCGAGGAGCTCACCGGAAACATGAGTGTAGACGCCGCCCGTATAAGCATAGAAATCCTCAAAGACGTAAAACCCAGTTGCCACGGGACCTTGATAGACCGCCGCCTTCAACGCATTCACATCCTTGGCGACCGGGCCCCAGGCGCCGATACCCGCTGCCTGGTCTCTCCATTCCTGGCAGGGCCGAGGCAATTTCCTGCTGGTTGCGGCGTATGGTTTGCATTCCTCCAAAGGATCACCGACTTTCTGCAAGAAATTTGATACGTTCCCCAGTGATCCGCCATTGCATCCGTGATTCGTGAGATTGTAGGATACGACAAACTGCTCGGACAGGTCCGGCACCACGCCAACCACCGCCTGATTGACCAGCAGCGAGGATTCCAGCGCCCCGACCGCGGCAAATGCCCAGCATGATCCGCATTGCCCCTGATCCTTCACGGGCGTGACCATCGCCTGAGACCGCCAGTCAAACGACCCTGGCAGGGCTTGCAGCTCCGAGGTCGCGGCGGGGACATCCGCGTTGTTGCCCTCGAGAATGGTTCCAACGAGGCCGCGGCGATCCGAAAGAGGTCTGTTCCAGATACTGTTTTCGCCGGCAGTCCAAGCCGCGCCACGCTGTTGAATGGCAGCCTGGATCTCCTCCAGGGTAACCGCATGAACCGACCCCGACGCCAACAAACCACAAACCAACGCTGTTAAAACCGACCATCTTGCTTTCATGCCTTGCTCCTTTCCCTTAGACTCCATTGATGCTGCACAATGATCCGAGAAGATCCTCGAATCCCTTGATGATGCTGGATATTCGACATAAGGCTCGACCGGTTACGGGGCAGAACCACCACCCCAACCCGCGGCGTGATGCCCACCGTAGGTCAGGTTGCGACCAAGGGGAGCTACCTGACACGATCCGGCCACCGCGTCCTCGCCATGCAAGTCAGGGAGCGCCGCGCGCACCCTGACCTACGGTTGTGATGATCTCCCTGGTGGCCATTGGGCCGGCTGCCGCGTTCCCATGCGACGCCCGCGCGGCAAGGTCGCTATGTCGAATATCGGCTTGGTTCAATTGAAGGTAACACCGGATCGTCATTCCCGCATGATTCTAGCGGGAATCCAGCTAGACAGGAGACTGGATTCCCGCTTAAGGATTGCGGGAATGACGGGGGCAACGGTTAGCCAAAACCAGGGTTTTCCGAACCATGCCCAAATATCTCATAAAGATCTTGCCCGAACGCCGGCATCGTGTCAATCGAACAACCACTTGAACACGGAGAATTTAAGTGCCTCCGTGTTCGACACACGGGGCTGCTCGGCGCTTTCGTCGATGCTGATCGTATCGGCGGCGGCGTAGCTGTAGAATTGGGAACTGGCCATCACCGAAAAACTGCTGGCGTTGGCGATCTGGATCCGCACTTTGTAGCCGTGCGGGGACACGTAAGTGCCGGCGTTGGCGGCCCCGCAACTGCCACCGAACGACGGCAGGCAGCCGATTTTCCCCGCGTAGACGTTGGCTTCGGCCCAGTAGACTTCCTGGTCCATCTTACAGCGCAGCAGGGCTTCAATGGCTTCCGACTGAATCGCCCGGTTCTTGTAATTGATATAAGAAGGAATAGCCACTGCCGCCAGGATCGCCATGATACCGATCACCACCATCAACTCAACCAGGGTGAAGCCAGGTTCCTTCCTCATGTATCCAATCCTTTTCCCGTGATCGATGGATCAGAGGTCAACCGCTGAAATCAATTTCCCGCCCCGGGATATCCCCTTCCTTACGCCGCCGCAAATCTTGGAGCAAACCTTCGTAGTCATCCTTCCGGGGGCATCCTGGATAAAGTTCCAGCGTCTTCTGAAAAGCCTCTAGGCTCATCTCCCATTTCCCCGCCGCCGCCGCGAAAAAACCGATTCCGGCCCAGGCCTTGGCATATCCAGGATCTGCCGCAACCGCGTCAAGAGCGGCTTCGAGGGCGCCGGCCGGAGAGTCATCGTCCAAGAGGTACCATCCACGCAGCAACAAAACGTCCGGAGAATTTGGCCTCACGTGGGCTGCACGGTTCAGGCCCCACCGGCCCAAATGCTTGCTGATCGCGTGCCCGGGGCCGGCATACTTTCTCGACCAATAGGCTAAAGTCATGGCCAGATCAAATCCGGATCGGAGGCTTTTCGGTAAGGAATATTTTTGCGAGAAAGACCAGTTCGCCGCCTGCAAACGATTCCGGGTTTCCAGATCGTTCAACCTGTTCAACAGTTGCCGCGCTTCTTGGTTATCAGGGAAGTCTCTCACCGAATCCTGGGCCATCCTGACCGCCGTGGCTCGATCACCCCAGGCCTCGAAACGCTTCGCAAGCCAGGTCAGTTTCGGCGTTTCTCCTGGGTCCGCCAGGTTATCACCGTCGATATCAATCTCAAGCCGCCCGGCATCCTCCAGGATCTTGGTCAAAATCATCACCACCGCGCCGGTCTTTTGGTATCTATCCGGCAAGCGCATTGAAATATCAAAAGCTGTGGCGGCCTTGGAATACGCCTGCGCTAGGTCCCCACTCAGTCGGTATGCTTCAGCCAAGGCCAGGAACACATGCGGCGCACTCGCCGCGTCACTCCCAGGCGGCGCGCCTTCGATCAATGCGGCACCCCGGGTGATGGCCTCCTCATACCTCCCCAATCCCAGATAACCCGTCAGAATAGCGGCAGTCGCGACGAAATATTTCTCGAATCGCGGTTGCATTTTCGAGATGGCGAGTTCCCCCTCGGCAATGCCGGCTTCGAACTGTTTTGCCCGAACCAACGCACTTGCGAGATTGGCATGTGCTCGCGGATGTTCGGGGGCCTTGCCGACCGCATCGGCGTAAATGGCCAATCGCGACTGCCAGGCCTCATTGCGAATGAAACAGGCA
>MNZR01000236.1 GCA_001873705.1 Syntrophobacteraceae bacterium CG2_30_61_12 | reverse complement strand
GCTGTTCCTGTATCAGCGCCGGTTGCCCCCCGAGCTGGAACAGGTGGTTCACGACCTGGTTTACGGGCTTTGGGATGCCGATTTCGAAGTCGGCCACGCCACCGCTTCGGTATCCTCGGTGAATGAGCTGATCCGCGACGATTTTTCGGTGGAAACCACCTACCTTTCTTCCCGCTTTGTTGCCGGCGACCAATCCTTCTACCAATCCTGGCGCGAGAAGCTGCTCAAGGCCTATGGGACGCAGCGGCGCCGGCGTTTTCTCCAACGGCTGCTGGACTACCGTACGGCGCGCCTCGGCCGCTACGGCGAAAGTTCCTACCTGCTGGAGCCCCAGGTGAAGGAGGGCATCGGCGGGCTGCGCGACCTGCACATGATCCACTGGATCGGAATGGTTTTCTTGCAGGCCGGAGAACTGGCGGCGCTCCGTCAGGAAGGCTGGCTGGATCAGGATGAACAAAGCTGGCTCGAGGGCGCGCACGATTTTCTCTGGCGAGTGCGCTTGCAGCTGCATCAATCGAGCGGAAGACGGCAGGACCAGTTGCTGCTCGGCGAGCAGGAACAGATGGCCCGCCGCTGCGGCTTCATCGATGGCAGCGAAGGTTCCGCGGTGGAAGCTTTCATGCGTTTCTACTACCGGCATACGGCGCGCATCCGGCGGGTGACCTCGTTTTTGCTGGAACGGCTGGAACAGAGCCAGGTGTCGGCGGTGGCCAGGAGGCTACGCCGGCGGCGCATTCTGGAAGGACCGCTGCTGCTGGAAAACAACCGCTTGCAGTTCCTGGAACCGGAACTGATCGCCGGCCGCCCGGGAACGCTCATGCTGTTTTTCTGGCAGGCCGCCAAGACCGGCGCCCATTTCCATCACCATGCCGGCCGGATCATTCGCGCCAACCTGCCCCATTTCGACTTCGGCTGGCGTGAAAACCCGGAAGTGATCCGCCAATTCTTCGACCTCTTGCAAGATTCTCAGCACGGCTTCCGCGTGCTCAAAGCGATGATGGAAACCGGCTTCTTGCAGGTTTTCATTCCGGAATTCGCGCCGGTGCGTTACCGCGTGCAGCACGACGTCTATCATCTGTACACGGTCGATGAACACCTGCTGCGAACGGTCGGCGAACTGCATCGGATGCGTCTGGGTCAGGATGATGAGCCGATCCGCCTGGCTTTTCCGGAGGTTTTCGCTCAGGTGGAACACCCGCGCGTGTTGTTTCTGGCCGCCCTCATTCATGATCTGGGCAAGGGCCAGGGCAAGAATCATTCCGCGCGCGGCGCCGTTATGGCGAGAGAGATCGGTGCCCGGCTGCGCCTGGACCCGGAGGAAGTGAATCTGCTCGAAACCCTGGTGGCCAATCACCTGCTGCTCGCCGAAACCGCGCTGAAGCGCGACCTGGGCGATGAAAAGCCGGTGCTGCGCTGCGCGCTCGCCATTGCCAACCGGGAACGGCTGCGGCTGTTGTACCTGCTGACCGTAGCCGACAGCCGGGCCACCGGACCCGGTGCCTGGAACACCTGGCGCGCATCGCTGTTGCGCGAATTGTTCCTCAAGGTGGACCACATCCTGGTGCGCGGCGACTGGCGGGCGCCGGATCTGCAGCAGCACACCCGAGAGGTCCAGGCTCAGGTGCTCGCCATGGTCCAGGGCGACCCACGGCAGGCGGCAATAGAACGCTGGCTCGACGGCCTTTCGGTGCGCTATCTCCTGGCCCAGAGCCCGAAAGCCATACTCGACCACTACCAGATGGAACTCGGCCTCCGCGACCGGACCGCGATGGTGGCCGCCGAACCGACCGCGGGCGACCTGTGGCAGGTGACCCTGGCGGCCCGCGACCGTCCCGGCCTGTTCGCCTGCATCGCCGGGGTGCTCTGGACCCAGGGCCTCAATATCCTCGCCGCCGAACTCTTCACCCGCGGCTCCGGGATCGCCCTCGATGTGATCACCGTGGAACAACTGCCCGATCCGCTCCACCCGGAGCAACTGTGGCAGCGGGTGCAAACCGATCTGGAAGCGGTCTTGACCGAGCGCGCTCATCTCGAAACCCTGATCGAGCGGGAACGGCGCTCGAGTTTTAGGCCGCGCAAGCAGGTCATGCGCAAGCCCGATCGGGTGGTGATCGACGAGGATGCTTCCGATTTCTACACGGTGGTGGAAGTCTACACCTGGGACCGACCGGGGATACTGTTCGCCGTCTCCAATACCTTTTTCGAACTCAACCTGAGTATCCAGGTGGCCAAGATTTCCACGCCGGGAGCCCAGGTGGTGGATGTCTTCTACCTCACCGATCTGGACGGCAACAAACTCCTCGACCCGGAAAAACACGAACGGGTGCGCGCGCGCCTGCTCGAGTGCCTGGCCGCCTGCTGAACCACCGTCTCGATACAATTTTGCGCCTCCCGCCCGAACCCGGCTTGGCCCCGGCAGGTCCTTATGGAGCAACGTTTACGCAAGCTTTCCGGGGTTTCCGAAGGGGCCAAGGGGGGCGGATCGGGTTCAATTTTGTCGCAGAGCCCGGCACTCCGCCTGGATCCCAGTCGGGCGATACCGGAAGCGGACCCTGTGAAGATGAGGATTCTCTAGTGAATGAAACCGGTTGCCGCCGTTCTCCGGAACTTTGGCAAGCCTATTGCTTAGGTGGCCGGAGACGGACAACGATCAAGTGATTTCGTTTCACATAAACGTCAACAGGAGGAATCTTTGATGACCCCGAAAGAAGTGCTGGCTTTTGCAAAGGAACAGGGCGTGCTGATGGTGGATTTTCGGTTCCTGGATTTTCCCGGGATCTGGCAGCATTTTACCGTGCCCATCAGCGAATTCGATGAGAGTTCATTCGAAGACGGGTTCGGTTTCGACGGTTCCAGCATCCGCGGCTGGCAGCCGATCAATGCCAGCGATATGCTGGTGGTTCCGGACCCGGTCACGGCGGTGATCGATCCGTTCATGGAAGTGCCGACCCTGGTGGTGATCTGTAATATCGTGGACCCCATCACCAAGGAAAAGTACAGTCGCGATCCTCGCTACATCGCGCAGAAGGCGGAAGCCTACCTGAAATTCACCGGCATCGGCGACACCGCTTACATCGGACCGGAAGCCGAGTTTTTCGTCTTCGACGACATCCGCTACGATTCAGGTTGCCAGTTTTCCTACGCCTTCGTCGATTCGGCGGAAGGGATCTGGAACAGCGGCCGCAACGAAGGTCCTAACCTGGGCTACAAGCAGCGGTACAAGGAAGGCTACTTCCCGGTGCCACCGACCGACACCTTGCAGGACATCCGCACCGAAATGGTGTTGCAGATGCAAAAGGTGGGCATCACGGTGGAATGCCAGCATCACGAAGTGGCCACCGCCGGTCAGTGTGAAATCGATATGAAATTTTCGCCCCTGGTGCGGATGGCCGACTATCTCATGTGGTTCAAGTACATCATCAAGAACGTGGCGAGAAAGCACGGCCGCACCGCCACCTTCATGCCGAAACCCCTGTTCGGCGACAACGGCTCCGGCATGCACACCCACCTCAGCATCTGGAAAGGCGGTACCCCGCTGTTTGCCGGCGACAAGTACGGTGGGCTCAGTGAAATGGGGCTCCACGCCATCGGTGGGGTGCTGAAACACGCCAAGGCCTTGTGCGCGCTCACCAGTCCCACCACCAATTCGTATAAGCGTCTGGTGCCCGGCTACGAAGCCCCGGTCAATCTGGCCTATTCCAGCCGCAACCGCAGCGCGTCCATCCGGATCCCCATGTACTCGCCGTCGCCCAAGGCGAAACGGATCGAAGTCCGGTTCCCGGACCCGAGCTGCAACGGCTACCTGGCGTTCAGCGCGGTGCTCATGGCTGCGCTCGACGGCATTGAAAACCGGATCGATCCGGGCGAACCGCTGGACAAGGACATCTACGCCCTGAGCCCCGAGGAACTGGCCCATGTGCCGTCCACTCCGGGTTCCCTGGATGAAGCCCTGAACGCGCTCGAGGCCGACAACGAATTCCTGCTGAAGGGCGATGTGTTCACCGAAGACGTCATTCAGACCTGGATCGAATACAAGCGCAAAAAGGAAGTGGATGCGGTGCGCCTGCGCCCCCACCCGCACGAGTTCATGCTCTACTACGACATCTAAACCGGCGGCACCAATGGTCCCGCCGGCCTCCGGCGGGACCGGTTCCGAGCCCGCGCGCCCCGCTTCCCTCCCCCCTTCCGGTGGCGCGTGGCCGCATTCCACCACGCCCCGCACCGGCCCACCGCCGGCGCGGGGTGGTTTT
>MNZR01000286.1 GCA_001873705.1 Syntrophobacteraceae bacterium CG2_30_61_12 | reverse complement strand
GTAAAACTCCGAGTGTTCACGGTGCTCGCGACGCCCAAAAAGAGGGGCATAAATCGCGTGGTACTCCTTGAGCGGCGTCATCAATCGGCTGACGTCCCGACGAAGGAGTTCCGAATAGTCCACGGTTTGGATGACATTGTCGTTGACTTCCATGGGATCCTCCCATTCTGAGGGTTAGAGATCTCATGTTCTATTAATGCATAAAAGTTGATTTGTCTACTGTTTTCATCTAATTGTTCCCAATGAAATGTCTCGTTGTAGTATTAGGATTCGCGCACTCAATTCGAAACCGATACGTTCCGACGGTGACTACGTCCTCTATTGGATGATCGCCCAGCGCCGACTGCGCCACAACTTCGCTTTGCAACGCGCGGTCCAGTGGGCGCGGGACCTGTCCCGACCACTGCTGATCCTGGAGGCGCTCCGCTGTGATTATCCCTGGGCGTCCGACCGGTTGCACCGGTTCGTGGTGGACGGAATGATCGATAACATCCGCGCCCTGGCAACCTCACCAGCCCTTTACTATCCTTATCTGGAGCCGTCCCGCGGCGCCGGCAAGGGTCTGCTGGAAGCCCTGGCCGCACGCGCCGCGGTGGTGGTCACCGACGATTATCCCGCCTTTTTTCTGCCGCGCATGGCCGCGGCGGCGGCTGCGCGGCTGGCGGTCAAAGTGGAAGCGATCGATGGTAATGGCCTGTTGCCGCTGCGCGCCTCCGACCGGATTTTCACGACCGCCTATTCGTTCCGCCGCACCTTGCAAAAGCACCTGCTGAATCATTTGGATCCTGCACCGCTTCCCGACCCCCTTAACCACCTGCCGCAGGTACCGGCGGCCGAACCGGAAGCGGGAATCATTCGCCGCTGGCCGCGCCTGAATGCCGGCGACTTGCTTCGAGCGGCCGGCGATCTCGGCGCCTTTCCCATCGATCACGGCGTTCCCCCGGGTGCGGTGCCCGGTGGGGCCGCTGCCGCGGAGCGCCGTCTCCAGCAGTTCATCGCCGAACAACTCGAGCGCTACGGGAGCGATCGCAACCACCCGGACCGGGACGGCGCCAGCGGGCTTTCGCCTTATCTTCATTTCGGCCACATTGCAGCCCATCAGGTATTTTCCGCCATCACCGAGCACCAGGGCTGGTCGCCGGCCGCCGTTTCGTTCAAGGCCGACGGCCGCCGCCAGGGCTGGTGGGGCATGAGTGAATCGGCTGAAGCCTTTCTCGACCAACTCATCACCTGGCGCGAGGTGGGTTTCAACCGGTGCGCCCGGCAAGTCGATTACGACCGCTTCGAATCGCTCCCGGCCTGGGCCCAAGACCCCCTTCACCAGCATCGCCGGGACCCGCGCCCGCACCGCTACCGGCTGGATGAGTTCGCCCAGGCCGGCACCCACGACCCGCTCTGGAACGCGGCTCAGACTCAACTGGTCCGGGACGGGACCATCCACAATTATCTGCGGATGCTGTGGGGGAAAAAGATTCTGTACTGGTCGCCCAGCCCCGAAGAGGCCTTGGAAATCATGCTGGAACTCAACAACAAATACGCCCTGGACGGCCGCGATCCCAATTCCACCAGCGGTATTTTCTGGATCCTCGGCCGCTACGACCGGGCCTGGGGGCCCGAACGCCCGATCTTCGGCAAGGTGCGGTTCATGAGTTCGAAAAACACGGCGGCCAAGGTGCGGTTGCAGCGCTATATGCAACAATACGCGGCGGACTGAAACCGGGCGGGCGCCGAGCCTTGATCATCATTGGGGCAGTTTCAAGAAAATACTGCCACGGAAGCCCACGCGACACGAACAAATTCCATGGAATGAAAGGCCTTTGTCCGTGTTGTCCCTGTCTCCGTGGTGAGAGCTTTTAGCAGTGGCCGATATGATGATCATGGCCGGGCGCCGGGATCCCGGCAGTAGGAGAAAGGGATGCGGACGGCCGCTGCTTGCCGGTGGCTCACATCCGGTAACGCTGCATCTTCTTGATCAGCCCGTAGCGGCTCAAGCCCAGTTCCCTGGCCGCCCGGGTCTTGTTGCCGTGATGCCGACCGAGCACGGCGCCGATCACGCAACGCTCCAGCTGTTCCACCATCTCTTTCAGGTCCCCAGATCCGCAGTCGGCGCTGAACGCCACCGGCACCTGACCGCGGATTCTTTGGGAAATATGCTCCATTTCGATTTTGCCGCCGGCTTCGGCCATGGCCATCGCCCGCTGCACTTCGTTGCGGAGTTCTCGGATATTGCCGGGGAAGGGATAAAGGGAAAAACACTGGAGCACTTCCGGACTCATGCCGGTGATGTGCTTGCCGAGCCTCTCATTGAACTCGCCGATGAAATGATCCACCAACACCGGCACATCCCCTTCCCGCTCCCTCAGCGGCGGCAATCCGATGCGGAATACACTCAAACGGTAATAGAGGTCCTCGCGGAATCGTCCCGCCGCGACTTCGGCCGTCAGGTCCCGGTTGGTGGCGGAAATGATCCGCACATCGATCGGCCGTTGCCGATTGGTACCGAGCGGTCGGATTTCCCCCTCCTGGAGCACCCGCAGCAGCGCTTTTTGCATGTCCATGGACATTTCCGCGACTTCATCCAGAAACAGGGTGCCGCCGTCGGCCGCTTCGAACAGCCCGCGCCGGGCCCCGGCCGCCCCGGTGAAGGCGCCCTTGCCGTGGCCGAACAGTTCCGCGGCGAGCAGGCTGTCGGGAATGGAACCGCAGTTTTCGGTGATGAACGGTTTCCGTTTGCGCGCGCTGTTATAATGGATGCAACCGGCGATCAGTTCCTTACCGGTCCCGGTTTCGCCCTCGATCAGCACCGTGATATCGGAATCGATCGCCTTTTCGCACAGGCGAAAGACTTCCAGCATTCGGTCACTGCAGCCGATGATCCGGTCGAAGCGGTTGCGGCTCTCGATCTGCCGGCGCAGTTGCAAGTTTTCATCACGGGTCTTGCGAAACAGCCGGGAGCGGGCCTGGTCGATTTCCCGCAGGCGCCGATAGGCGCGTTCCAGTTCGGTCACCACCCGAGCGTTGTCCAGGGCCAGGCCGATGATCCCACAGAGGCTGGCGAGGAAGTCCAGATCGCCGCGTGCGAACGCCCCCCGTTTCGGATTGAGCACCTCAAGAACGCCGAGCATCCGGTCTCTGGTCGGAAGCGGCACGGCGATCATGGCCCCGGGGCGGAACCCGGCCAACTGATCGAGCTTGTCGTAATGGCGAACGTCACTTGCGACCCGCTCCACCTGTTGAGCAACACCGGTGCGAAACACGTCCCCGGCGATGCTCCCGACCATCGGCACCCTGGCCTTGCGCACCGCTTCTCCGGCAGACGCATCGGTGTTTTCAACCCAGGAAATCACCAGATCGTCGCGCGCCTGATCGTGAACGAAAATGGTGACCGCCTCCACCTCCAGCAGCTTGCGGATCAGGCCAATGACATGCGCGATCAGTCGATCCAGGTCAAGAAACTGGTGCAGGGATCGACTCACCTCGAGCACCGTGTCGAGAGCGCGAGCGTGCCGTTTGTCTTCACTGGCGGGTGCGCTGGAAAGCTCTTCAGCCATTGGCAAACCCTGAGTCGGGACAGTCGGGAAATCAATTCACGGGAATTTCGCGGGGCATGAAAGGGCCAACCGAACGATACCATTGTAGCCGATCGGCCGGCGCCAAGGCAAGGACCGCCTTCCGAGGCATGGGGACTCGATATCGAGACTGGCGATGATCATCGCTTCGGCCACTTTATGGGAATGATTCACCACGGAGAGCACGGAGGTCACGGAGAAGGCTTCGAAAAGAAGGGGCTTTCTCAGTGTTCTCCGTGAACTCCTTGGTCAATCCTTATTCAAATTGGCCGAAACGATGATAAGGGCATCGAGACTTAGACCGGTTAAGGGTGAAAAATTTCATTTCGTGTGCGCTCTGTCCCGGGAGCGCGGGCATCTTGCCCGCTTTTGATAATGCAACATCTGATCCTAAACCAGTATAATCTTGTGGGGCCGCGCGGAATCCCAGCAGCCAACCCAATGGCCGGCGGATGGAGCATCACAATCGTAGCTCAAGGTGCGCGCGGCGCTCTCTAACTTGGGTGGTGAGGCGATCGCGGCAAGATCGTCAGGTAGCTCCCGTTGGTCGCAACCTGACCTACAGCGGAGAGATGCCGTGTCGCTGCCTGGTAATTGATCCGCTCCTATACTCGTTGAGGATGAAATCCTTCACTTCTTGTGGACTCTTTCCCTGGAGTGCTGGCATCTTGCCCACATAATCTTTCAATAAAAGCATTTGCCACCCTTTGCGTCCTTGCGGTGGACTAAAATCGGCAATTCGTTCCCGTGCGCAGTATAGTTATACTTGTGAAGGCTTAAAAGTTTCATTTCCGCGCGGAGACGCAGAGACGCGGAGGTTGATTTCAGGGCTCTTCTCCGCGCTCTCAGCGCCTCCGCG
>MNZR01000318.1 GCA_001873705.1 Syntrophobacteraceae bacterium CG2_30_61_12 | reverse complement strand
TCCCCGGTTGGCACACCAACCCAAGGAAAAGGCCGCGGCAGAAGTGCCGCGGCCTTTTCAGTCCACTGAGATTTCCCGTGAATCCCCGGCTTGTGTTCCGAGGGTCCCTGATTCGCAAGCTGGGAGGGTCGACGGAATGACCATGGTGGTTGGTGTTGGTCGGGGCGAGAGGATTTGAACCTCCGACCCCCTGCTCCCAAGGCAGGTGCGCTGACCAGGCTGCGCTACGCCCCGAAAATTCGGCTGTTGGGTACCACACGCCGGTTCCAATTGCAACAACGGAGTGAACCGCTGCCGCAGATCCCAACGCTGCCCGCCCCACACTAGCAGTAGTCAGATTGCGCCCGTAAGGGCGTTCTACTCCGCAACGCCCTTACGGGCGCACTACCAACCAAGCGCCCGGGAATGCGGCGCAGCCTTCTGGCTGGTTACCCCCGCTCAGCGGACTCGCTCAGCGTTGGAACCGCTCAGGCAGGTTTTGCAAATGCCGTCCAGGCGCACTTCCACCCGATCGATTCGGGAGCCGAGTGCCTCTCTCACCGCCGCAAGATTGAGCTCCAGACTGCGCGGCTCCAGGCATTCCATGCGGCCGCAGCGCGTGCAATAGAAATGCGGATGGCTGGGGTGGTTGGGGTTTTCCGCCAGACCGTAGCGGTAGGAACGATCTCCCGCGCTCATCCGCTCCACCAGCCGGTACTCCACCAACAGATCGAGGATTCGGTAGAGCGTCACCCGGTTGATGCTGCTGTTGATCCGGAGGCCGTCGTGGATTTCTTGAGCACTGAGGGGCGCGGAGCTGTTTCCGATCATTGCGATCACCTGAACCCGGTTGGGCAAAGGGCTGAGCCCGGAAGCCTCGATGAGACCCACATAGTCACATTGACGACACATGCCTGTCCTCTCCTGCCGTCTGGGCTTGATCTCGCCTGCGCCCGCTCCGGATGGAGGCTTTCGGCTCAGCTGGCGGCGCCGCTGGGGCGGCCCATGCCCTGGCGCAGCCGGGTAACCACCAGGTCGAGAAAAAAGCAACCCGCCGCCACCAGGATGATGCTCGCTCCGGAACTCAGGTTGGCGGCCACCGCCAGACCCAGTCCGGCAATGGTGAACACCATGGCGAGCGCGGCCGAGACCATCATCATGGTCCACAGGGACCCGGTCCGTTGCTCCGCCATGTAGGCGGGAATGGTGAGCAGCGCAATGACCAGCACCAGCCCGACAATCCGGATCAGCATCACCACGCTCACCGCGATCAAAGCCAGCAGCACGAAGTACAGCAGTCGCACCGGCACCCCCGCCACCCGGGCGAACTCTTCATCGTAGGAGATTGCCAGGTAGTGCCGATAAAATAATCCGATCACCAGAACGATGAGCAGATCAAGCGCCGCCATGACCGGTAAATCAGAGGCCGGCACCGCCAGGATACTGCCGAACAGATAGCTCATGAGATCCACGTTGTAGCCCGGGGTGAGATCGATCAGAACCACGCCCAGAGCCATCCCCACCGCCCACAGCACGCCGACGATGGTGTCCGAGCGCTGGCGTCGGCCGCTGGTGATGGAGCCCATGACCATGGCGCTCACCAGGCTGAAGCTCAAAGCCCCAGCGGTCGGTGCAAAGCCGAAATAAAAGGCCAGGCCGATGCCGCCAAAAGCAGCGTGGGCCACGCCGCCGGCCAGAAACACCAGGCGGTTCACCACCACCAGGGGACCGATCACACCGCAGGCAAGCGCCGCCAGCATTCCCGCCGCCAGCGCATGCTGCATGAATTCGAGTTGGAGGATGGACCACATGTCACGAATCCCGGTGATCCCGCAGCACCCGGTGCGGGAATCCGTGGGCGATCAATTCCACCGGACAATGGTAGACCCGATCGATCATCTCGGTGGTGAGTTCCGCCGAGTCATGGTAAAAAACCTTGCGGTTGACGCAGGCGACCGCGCCCACATAGCTGGAAAGCACGCTGAGATCGTGACTCACCACCACAATGGTCATGGTTTCATTGAGGGTTTTCAGCAGGCTGTAGAGTTCCGTCTGGAACACCGCATCGACGCTGGCGGTGGGTTCATCCATGAACAGGACCCGCGGGTCCACGGCCAGGGCTCGGGCGATCAGAACGCGCTGGCGCTCGCCGCCGGAAAGCGCCGCCATTTTGCGGTCGCGCTTGCTCCACATGCCGACCCGTTCCAGGGCGGTGCGCACCAGTTCCTGGTCACGCTTGGTGCGGCGGCGCAAGCGCAATCCCCTTCCCAGACGGCCCATCAGCACCACATCGCCAACCGAAACCGGAAAACTCTGATTGATGTTGGTGTTCTGCGGCACATACCCGAAGCGTTCGGAAACCAGCTCGGGCGCTTTGTCGAACACCCGCACCCGGCCGCGGGCGGGCTTGAGGATTCCCAACAGGAGCTTGAGCAGCGTGGTCTTGCCGCTGCCGTTCGGGCCCAGGACCGCGAGGAAGGTGCGTTCGGGAATGCTCAGATGAACGTCTTCCAAGACCCACTCCCCATCGTAGGCGAAGTACAGACCATCCACCTCGATGGCCGATCCGGCGGCGGGAACCGGCCCCGGCGGAGGTGCGATTGCTTGACTTGGTGATGGTTTGAGCATGAACCAGGCCCGTGAAGGATTAGTGATCGATGGTCTCCGGGTTGAGCGCGGCCGGCCGGCGGCGGCAGCCGTCTTCAAACCGGCAAAGCACAATAGCCGCCACCATAACCGAACGGCGAACCGCGGGCAAGTCATGTGCTTGAATGGGGTGCAATCCAAATGGGTCGGGAACGTCCGCTCTTCTCAAACATCACCACCTCAAAGGAGATGACCGGTGCCGGGCGGTCGAAAAGCGCTCACCGCGATCCCGCTCAGGTCGGCGGCAGGAGCGCCGCCCGAATGCCCGCCGCCGCCTGCAGCAGGTTGTCCGCCCAGGCTTCGGCCAGGGGATCGAGGGTCACCAGGCGGGCGCCGATCGCTTGCGCAATGGTTTCCGCGCTGCGCTTTGCAAACTGGGGCTGGACGAACACCACCCGCACCTGCCGGGTCCTTGCGCGCTCGATGATCTCCTGGAGCTCCGCCGCCTTGGGCTCCTTGCCCTCGAGTTCCACCGGCCATTGTTCCAGCCCGTAAGCCGAGGCAAAATAACCCCAGGCCGGGTGGAACACCATGAACGCTCGCTCATTGCCAACAGGCGCGAGCAGGTCGCGCACCCGGGTATCCAATTCGGCAATTTCGTTAACGAAGGCGCGGAAATTGGCGGCATAGAGCGAAGCGTGGGCCGGGTCCACTTCACTGAGGGCGATCCAGATGGTGCGGGCCTGCTGGAGCACCAGCGGCGGTGACAACCAGATGTGCGGGTCGAGGATCGCCTCGTTGTGGTCCGCATGATCGTCCGAGTCCCCCGCCGGATGTTCATGATGATGAGCCGCCATGCGTTGCCGGGCGATCCCGGCGCCGGTATCCACCAGGCGCAGCGAGCGGTTCACGGCCTGAAACCTGGGTAGCCACACCCGCTCGAACGGCACGCCGATACTGAAATAACACGCGGCCCCGGCAAGCTCGGTCATCTGCTGGGGTTTGGGCTCGTACACCGCCGGGTTGGCCCCGGGCAGCACCATCACCGTGACCGCCACCCGCGCTCCCCCGATCCGTTCAACGAAGTATTTCTGCGGCAGCACGCTGACCACCACCGGCAGCGCGGACGCCGACGGAGTCGCCGCAACCGCTCCGGGAACTACCACGCCAACGGCCAACGTGAGGATCCAGGCGAAGGTTTTGGCAAAGCTTCCGGCGTTCAGGGCTATCGTTCTCATCATCAAAATCCTCCTCGATTCGATCAACGCCGCACCATTCGGTAAGGAGCGGTTACCGGCATAAATGCAACTCAGTTGCATTGTAGGGGAGATGATGGTCTCCGGTCAAGCGGTTTCGGTCTTTGCTGGGACATGTTGTTCGACGAGCGCATTCTGAGGTGAACCGCTTGCACCACCCAGCACACGCCTCTCATCTTCCCCGGCTTCCTTTTTCACCGATATACGCACCGAGCTGCTCAAGCTCGAAGCCGACAGTTGAAACCGCATGGCCACGAGTGCAATATAAAATATTTGGGCTCCTAGTACTACAACGAGACATTTCACTGGGAACAGTTAGCTGAAAAAAGTAGACAAATCAACTTTTATGCATTAATGGAACATGGGATCTCTAACCCTCAGAATGGGAGGATCCCATGGAAGTCAACGACAATGTCATCCAAACCGTGGACTATTCGGAGCTCCTTCGTCGGGACGTCAGCCGATTGATGACGCCGCTCAAGGAGTACCACGCGATTTATGCCCCTCTTTTTGGGCGTCGCGAGCACCGTGAACACTCGGAGTTTTACTTGCAAGGGCTCTTGTCTCCGGACATGGAGCGGAAATCCATCGAACCGATGGTGCTCCATCTCAAGGGTGCTGATGAGAATGTGGTGAGGGCGGTCCAACAGTTCGTCGGCGAGGGGAATTGGAAGG
>MNZR01000090.1 GCA_001873705.1 Syntrophobacteraceae bacterium CG2_30_61_12 | reverse complement strand
CGGCGCCACTACCAACCGAGCCGCGAAATGACCAACCGGGCGGCGCCGCTACGAGCGCCCGTCCGCGGCGCGCATTGCAGGGTGTGCGTTTTTGTTGGTAGTGCGTCCCGTCAGGGCGTCTTGGTGGGTTGAGGGCCTTGTCGGGGCGATCGGCGCGGAGCGGAAGCCCGGCGACCGTGCTTTCGGATGCGCCGTCAACGCCTGACGGCGCCACTACCAACCGAGCCGCGAAATGACCAACCGGGCGGCGCCGCTACGAGGTCAGGTTGCGACCAGCGGGAGCAACCTGACGATAAGGTGCGGGGGCTAGCTCTCGATCGCCACCGCCACCGGTTCCAGGGTGAGGGCCAGAGCCAGGTCCCGGGGGTGGAGTTCCACCAGAAAGCCGCGTTTGCCGCCGTTGATGTAGATCCGATCGAGTTCCAAGATCCCCGCTTCCACCAACACCGGCATCCGGCGCCGGGTGCCGAACGGACTGATGCCGCCCACCTGGTAGCCGGTGACCTTTTCGGCCTCGTTCGGGGCGACCGGAGCCACGGTTTTGACCTCGAGCACCCGGGCCAGGGTCTTGGTGGACACGTCTCGATCGCCATGCATGAGCACCAGAATAATCCGGCCCTGGTCGGTGCGCATGACCAGGGTCTTGATCACCTGGTGCTCCGGCACCGCGAGACATTCGGCCGCATGGCGGGTGCCGCCGTGGTCCTGGTAGGGGTAAGCGTGCGGCAGAAACGCCACCTTCGCCCGACGCAGGTGGCGGATCGCGGCGGTCACGGGATAGTCTTTAGCCTTGACCATGGTCGGTTGCTTTCCGCTGATCTTGGCATGGTTCGGAAATGCCTTGTTCGGGCAATATCGCCACCGCCGTTGCCGCCATGTTCAGGCGGGATGGGGGTCCGATAGCGATTGCGATACCGATTCCGATACCGATACCGATACCGATAGCGATACCGATAGCGATAGCGACCTATCCGGGTTCAACCGGCTCCACCGGTGGGGGTGAGTTCCCCAAACAGGCTGGTTTGCATCAGGGATTTCACCGTCGTCGGTGGCAAATTCCGGCTGAGCAGGCAGAACAGTTTGGTCAGGGCCGCCTCGGTGGTCAGATCGAACCCGCTTACCACGCCGGCCTGAGCCAGGGCGCTGCCGGTGGCGTAGCTGTCCTGGCTGACGGTGCCCTTCAGGCACTGGCCGCAATTGACGATCACCACGCCGCGGGCGTCGGCTTCGGCCAGCACCGCCATCAGCCCGCGGTCGCGGGTCGGACCGTTGCCCACGCCGTAGCTTTCCAGTACCAGGCCCTGCAGTGGTGGCTTCAAGACCCCTTCCACCAGTTCCGCGGAAATCCCCGGGAACAGGCGCAGCGCACCGACCCTCGGGATGCTTTTCAGCTCCGGTCGCGGGATGGTTGCTCGCTCCGGCGTCGGCAGCACCAGGTCCCGGTTGACGGTGATCTCGATGCCGACGCTGCCGATGGCCGGAAAATTCGGCGAATCGAAGGCGTCGAAACCGTCGGCATCGACCTTGACCGCCCGGTTGCCGCGCAGCAGTTTGCTGCCGAAACACAGCAGCACCTCGGGAATGGGGAACTGGGCGGCGATCACGAGCGCCGTGATCAGGTTGTCGCGGGCGTCGTTTCGCACTTCGCAAAGTGGGACCTGGGAGCCGGTGAGGACCACCGGTTTGCCGGTGCCGCCGAGCAGAAACGGCAGCACCGAAGCGGTGTAGGCCATGGTGTCGGTGCCGTGAAGGATGAGGAAGCCGTCGTAGTCGCGATAGTGGTCGGCGATGTCGGCGGCGATCTTCAGCCAGTCGTTCGGGGCCATCTCCGCCGAATCCAGCAACGGCTGGTATTCATGGATTTGGTAGTGGGGCAGGGAAGGATGCCGCAACTCCGGGATGGCCGCCATCAACTGTGCCAGGTACCCGGGGTGGGGCCGATACCCAGAGGCGCTCCGCCGCATCCCGATGGTGCCACCGGTGTAGGCGATATAGACGCGTTTTCTCATGCCAGCAGTTCGGCGCGGAATTTTCGCTGCAAGGGGTAGACGAACAGCTCCTTGGGCTTCGGCTTGGCGCGGTTTTCATCCATGCGACCGCGGCCGGTGGTGGTGCCGAGGTAGATCCAGTTGGCGGCCCGGTAGCAGGTGCCGCTGTAACGGGCCGGGTCCACCAGGGTTTCCAGCAGCACCGGCGCCACCGCGTAGCGTTCTTCCCAGTCTTTTCCGATCCGCCGGCTGGCGAGAGCGAGCACGGTGCTGGCCAGGTTCTTGATATGGATCCAGGGCAAAATGAGAAAGCGGCTGTTGTTCACGATACGCTGCAGATTACGCTTGCGGGTGTCGGCGTCCCAGCCGATCCAGTCGTCGCGATCGGCCATTTTCCAGGCCGGACTGGAAAACTGCAAACAGCCCACGGTGGGAGGATCCAGCCTGGCCGCCTCGATCAGGTAGCGATGATGGGCGCCGAACGGGACCTTGAACCCCAGGTAATGGTGGCGTCCGATCAGTTCCCGCCACAGCAGTTGTTGGTCATCGGTCTTCACCACTCGCAGGGTGATCGGCGCGAAGTCCTTCACCGTTCCGATCACGGGCGGTCGCTCATCACCCTGGGCGGTCTGAGGAATTCGCGTGGCGTAGCCCTTCTGGCGCCCGGATTTCATTTTTTCGGGAAGCTGAATTCGGCCCTTTTCATCCAGATACTCCAGAAAGTCGAAGCATTCCTTGGCCTTCAGCTTACCGGTGGGGCGTTGCCAATTGAGCAGTTCACACACCGTGTTGGCCAGTTCCATGCGGCTGAGGCCCATGCAGTCCGCGATCATCTCCCGGATTAGGTTGAGGTCCTCGCCGTTGAACGTTCTACCGCAATAGGTTTCCTTCGGTTCTCTCAATGCGCCCATGGTCCCTCCTCTGGTTCTGTGGTTGAGCTAACATAACCCAATCAGCAGAAGAAGTCCACCGAAATCAACGCCGAGCCAACGCTATCCGCATCAGTCGCAAGCGCCGGAGGCCGTTCGGTCGGCCAGGTAGCGGGCGAGAATCTCGATGCCGTCCGGGGTGAACCGGCGGGTTTCATCCGGCGTCAGCACCAGCCTTGGGTCCATGAATCGACCGCTCGCCACTTCTTCCGGCTGCAACCGGAAGGGACCCTCGTGGATGCAGGAAAAAACCCGGCCCCAGACCCGGTTGTTCGGCGCCTGATAAAAGATGTCGAACTGGCGCTCCAGGTGCTCCGCCCGCACCCCCAGTTCTTCTTCCAGTTCCCGCAGGGCCGCCGTTTGGTAGCTTTCCCCGGCCTGCACCACGCCGCCCGCGGCCACATCCAGGTAGCCCGGATAGATATCCTTGGTGGTGGTGCGCTCTTGCACGAAGATTTCACCGCCGGAATTGAACACCAGGATGTAGGTGGCGCGATGGATCAGGCGTTCGGCGCGCATCACGCGGCGCGGGGCGGAACCGATGACCCGATTGTGTTCATCCACAATGGTCACGATCTCTTCGGAACTCATGGGCGCTTTCTCACGGTTACGAACGGTCTGAATCAACGCGCCAGGGCAATGGCGATCAGGGTATGGAGACCGACCAGAAGCGCTGCCGCCAGCCCAAGCGGGATGGTGCGACGGAGTATTTCCCCTTCGCGGCCTTCGGCCCCGCACAGGGGAGTGGCGATGGCGATCTTGAACGGACTGGAAACGCTGCCGATACTCGCCCCCACCGCCAGGGCCCCGGCCAGCAGTTGCGGCGAGGCCCCCAGCGCGGCGGCGGTTTCCAGTTGCAGGCGGGCGAACAGCATGATGGAAGCGACCCCGTAGCCGGTCAGAAAGGTCCCCACCCAACCGAGCACCGGGGCAAACAGCGGATACCAGCCGCCGGTGTAACGGATCAGGCCGCCGGCCAGGGTGAGCGCCAGATTATTGTTGGGATCGAACCGGCCAAAATCGGCGCTGTAACCGGAAAAGGCCACCACCTGGCCCATGGCGCCGAACAGGGCCATGGCGACCAGGGCCGGGACCGCCTTGCGGCCGGCCTGAGCCATCGAGTTGCGGAACGCGGTGGCGCTTGGCCGATGGATCCGGACGGCCAGGAGCAGGGCAAGGCCGATGTAGAGGTAGGCGTCAAACCAAGGCCGCAAGAAAACGCCGTGACCCGGCACCAGTTCGATCCGCACCACCAGGCGATCGAAGGCCAGCCGGTGGAGCGGCGGAATCAGATTGACCGCGGCCAGACCGACGAAAATGAAAAGAAACGGAGCCAGGTCGCGCCAAGGCGCGGCGCTTATGGCGGGAGCCTGGCGCGAGATCACATAGATGCCAAGCATAACGGCCAGGCCCGCCAGCATGGCGGCAATCGAAACGGCATTGACGGCAACCGCCACCAGAGCCGCGGTAGCCGCGATGAGCGCCGC
>MNZR01000250.1 GCA_001873705.1 Syntrophobacteraceae bacterium CG2_30_61_12 | reverse complement strand
CGGCGGGCGCGGGCGGCCATCTCGTGAGGCGGTCCTGGGGGCGCTTTCCCGGGAGCGTGGGCATCTTGCCCGCATTTGATTATGAGCGACATGGAGATAACAGGCGCCAGCGGCCGGGTGTCCAGCCATCACGCCGGCCCCCCCGTTCACTTCAACCATCGCCCGAAGCCGTGGTTTGCGAAAAAACACCCTCTATCTATGGGCGCAGCATGGTCAGCATCATCTTGAACCGGGTGTTCGCCCGCACCGCGTGGGGAATACCGGCGGGCATCAAAATGAGCTGACCGGTGCCGACCCGGTTGGGCCGGCCGCCGATGGTGAACTCGCCTTCGCCTTCCAACACCTGGACCAGGGCGTCAAAGGGCGCGGTATGTTCACTCAGGCCCTGGGCCTCATCGAAGGCAAACAGCGTGACCGTGCCCGCCTTGTTTTCAATCAGCGTGCGACTGACCACCGCGCCTTCGCCATATTCAACCTGCTCTCTTACAGTGAAAACCTGTCCGGCCTGGATCTTGGGTTTCTTTTCCTTCTCGATGGTCATGGCTTTCATCTCCTTGCGGCTTTGGTTCTCATAATCGACCTTTAACGATTGGCCAAAACGACCCGGCATGCCCTCCCCCGGCAATCCTCATAACACCGCTTTAAGGCGCGGAGGCCGGATCAACCCCGGAAAGCGGACCGGGTTTTCCAGCACGGAACCGGATTGCAAGCCAGGCGATCACGGTACGTAGACTCTCGTCCGGCGGTCCGTTTTCTTCCGGGCAAACGGGTCGAAGATCGGGTCACAGCCAGAGGATATCCACCAGGGCCTTCACCCGTTCGAATTCCGGGTCGCCGGTGATCACGGTTGCACCCATCTCCCGAGCCAGACCGTCAGCGAACGCGTCGGCGTGGGAAACGGGGAATTGCGCTCTGATGTGCGCTACATCGAAGACTCGATGGCTGGTGACTTCGGCCACCCGGATGGGCAAGGCCAAGACATCGTGTAAAATCTCGCGGGAACACTCCTCACCCAACCTGCGTTCAACCGTGAAATGATTTCTCCAAGGCTGATGAGGCTGAGAAAAACCGTCACCTCTTGGTCCCGCGCCTGTCTCAGGATCTCCTTGACTTTCAGAGCGGCCGGTTCAGCCTGGAAATAGGCCGGCAGCGCAAAGCTATCCAACACGAAGATCGGTTTCTTCACGTTCCAACTCCGCGGCCCGTTCTTCCAGTAGAGCCTCCGTCAGGGAAACCCAGCCCGCCAGTTTCCCGAACAACGCTTCCACCGGATCCGAGTGCTCAGGCACGATCACAAGCTTTTCGCCTTCCACCCTGAATTCCACCACGGTTCCCGGATGCAGCTGGTAGCGCTTGCGGAGCACTGCGGGAATGACCACCCAGCCTTTGGCGGAGACCTTCGCCTGCATGACCTTCGAACGTTCCATATTGGGCAACCTTTGGCACCGATGTGGTGACCGTTCAGCCCCCACCGTCGCTGATTCCGCTGGGTCCCAAGCCTCAGGTCGGCAACCAGTGGAACGTCCTGACGGGGCGCACTCCCAACGGTGCTGCCTGATCGTCTGCAATCATTGCGAACGCACCGTCATCCCCCGAATGGTACGAGATGTTATACTTTTTGATCATGGTTGTTTAACATGGACCACCGTGCCGATCAACCCTTGGGCAAACCAAATACGTTTGACCCAAGCCGAAGGCATCAAGTTGTGCGCCGGCCCCTTGCTGCTTCACATTGGGAACCCCGCCGTGGTATGGCTGTGCACGTTCTGGAACCTGGTCGGCGCGATGGCATGGCTCGGGATCACCGGCCAGGCGGTGGCCGGAAGCTGCCGCTGCGCCGAGAACAACCCCAAGGGCCGCTGATGCCTGGCCGACGTCCGCCGGGCGGTGGACCAGGCGATGAAGCGCCATGGGCTGGCGGCGCCGAAAACCAGGTTATTCGTGGCGGGCTCGGGGGTCCGACAAGATCAGAAATGACCTGGTGCCGCACGAGTTTCAAGCCCATCGCGCCCCATCGCGTGCCGAACGTTATGGGAGCATATCGAAACGCGCGGCCGATCGTTCCGCGCGTCTTCAATCGGCGGCCGGAAGGCCCTTGGACCGGGACCCAGGGCAGCGGACCGCCTGCTTCCAGGCCTCAATGCCCTGACAGGATTCATAGGATTCACAGGATCGAGGGAAAGGCCATAACCATCATGAAAATCATGTCTGCTCGCTGAGCATGAATCCTTCAATCCTTGTGGGTTTTTTCCCGGGAGCGCGGGCATCCTGCCCGCATTTGGCAATGAAAAACTTGATCCTAAGCCGATACAAATCCGGTAAATCCTGTCAAAATAGCCCGGCGGAAATGATCTCCACCGCGAACTTGAACATTCGTTGACCATTTGGGTACCGGCTTTGCGGGGTTAATCGTTCAATGGCCATCAAGAAATCCGAACTGTACAGCTCGCTCTGGAAAAGCTGCGACGAACTTCGGGGCGGGATGGACGCATCCCAATACAAGGATTACGTGCTCGTCCTGCTGTTCGTGAAGTACGTCTCCGATAAATATGCCGGACAAAAGGATGCGATGCTCGATGTGCCGCCCGGCGGCAGCTTCGCCGACCTGGCGGCGCTCAAGGGCGATAAGGAAATCGGCGACAAGATCAACAAGATCATCGCCCGGCTGGCCGGCGCCGGGGACAACAACCTCAACGGGGTGATCACCCTCGCGGACTTCAACGATCCGGTCAAGCTCGGTTCCGGCAAGGAGATGGTGGACCGTCTCACCAGGCTGGTGGCGATCTTCGAGGGGCTGGATTTCAGCGGCAACCGCGCCGAGGGCGACGACCTGCTGGGCGACGCCTACGAATACCTGATGCGCCATTTCGCCACCGAATCCGGCAAGAGCAAGGGGCAGTTCTACACCCCGGCCGAGGTGTCCCGGGTCATGGCCATGGTGATCGGCCTTGGGTCCGCCCGCGATTCCAACCAAAGCATCTACGACCCCACCTGCGGTTCCGGTTCGCTGCTGCTCAAGGCCCACGACGAAGCCAGGAACCGCACCGGGCTGGACCTGGCCCTGTACGGGCAGGAAATGGATAACGCCACCGCCGCCCTGGCCAAGATGAACATGGTCCTGCACGATTGCCCGACGGCGGAAATCTGGCAGGACAATTCGCTGGCCGCGCCGCACTTCAAGCAAAACGACGGCCGCCTCAAGACCTTCGACTTCGTGGTGGCCAATTTCCCGTTTTCCAACAAGGCCTGGAGCAACGGGGTCAACGTGGCGGGCGACCCTTACGGCCGCTTCGAGTACGGCATTCCCCCCGCCAAGAATGGCGACTATGCCTTCCTGCTCCACATCCTCGCCTCGCTCAAGAGCACCGGCAAGGGCGCGGTGATCCATCCCCACGGGGTCTTGTTCCGGGGCAATGCCGAAGCCGATATCCGCAAGCGCATCGTCCGCCAGGGCTTTATCAAGGGCATCATCGGGCTGCCCGCCAACCTCTTTTACGGCACCGGCATCCCGGCCTGCATCCTGGTGGTGGATAAGGAAAACGCCGCCGCCCGCGTCGATGAACACCTCAAGAAGATGGGGCTGCAGCCATGAGCAAGCAAAAGAAATCCACCATCGAAGTTCAAGGCTCGTCCATTACCATCATCCGCACCCTCTCCATGCTCAACGACCACTGGGATGGGACGGAAAAACAATCTCGCGCAGAGGCGCGGAGGCGCAGAGAATGACTGAAAATGAGATTGGGACGATCGTGATTGAGACGGCCATCGTCATGCACCGCGAACTTGGGCCGGGACTGCTCGAAACGGTATACGAGGTCGTCCTTGCCCGCGAACTACAGGATCGTGGGCTGCGGGTTGAACGGCAAGTTCCCGTACCGATTCGGTACAAAAATATCCGGTTCGACGAGGCCTTTCGAGCGGACATTGTCGTCGCCGGCAAGGTCATCCTGGAATTGAAGTCGGTTGAGCGGGTCACAGCGGCGCATAAGAAGCAAGTGCAGACCTACCTGCGGCTGACCGGATGCAAGCTCGGCTACCTGCTCAACTTCGGCGAAGCCTTGATGAAGGCCGGGATCACCCGCTGCGTCAATGGCCTGGACGAATGATTCCCTCTGCGTCTCAGCGCCTCCGCGGGAGAAAGCAGTTGGGAATCCCAACCGGCCAGGCACCAGACGGCCTACGCTGCCCTCCAGCCTCTCGTCCGTTATCGGGAGCGAGTTGACCACCGGGAACCAATAATGATCGCGATCAAAATTCTTTTCTGTATGGTGGCGGAACTGGAGACGCGAGTCTGAATCCCGGCTCACGATGATCAACCCAAGTGAATTTCCTGATATGACCCATTTTTCGTCCAGAAATCATCGAGACATCAAACGCTTTAAGGACCACCCGGAAGTGGAGTTCACCTTGCAATC
>MNZR01000169.1 GCA_001873705.1 Syntrophobacteraceae bacterium CG2_30_61_12 | reverse complement strand
AAATGCGTCTCAACCCGTTTCGGGTCCAGTTTCTGGGGGTCCTGCCGCCGCAGCGGCTGCTGCTGTTCCGGCGGGTGATCCAGCCGCTGGTGGGCTGGGTGAACGGGCAGAATCAATTTGTTCCCAACTGGGAAGTGGCCAAGGTTGTCGCCATTCCGCTGCGCGAACTATTCGATCCGCGTCGTCACGCCCGCTACCGGATGCACGTGAGCCCCCAACTCAGCCGCAAGATCAACCGCCGGACCGAGGATTTCCCCTGCTTTCTGCATCAGAACGGGGCCCAGGTGGATATCCTTTGGGGTGCCACCTTTCGCATCGTGCTGCTGCTGGTGGAGCGGCTGTTCGGGTTGCGGGCGCCGGACCCGGAGCTGCTCCCGATTGTTCCGGGCCTGCTCGATGAAGGCTACATCAACGGGAGGTACCAGCATCCATGAAGACCCTGGCATTCACCCTGATCCTGATCGCCGTGCTGGGACTCCTGACCTATACCAATCCGAGCCAGGACGACTACCGCCAGTTTGTGCGGCAGACCATGATGCGGGAACTCCGCCGGCAGCAGGAACCGCCCGCGGGCCGCTGGCTGGGATCGCTCCTGGGGCAGTTGGGCGGGAGCGTGGTCGCTGCGCAAACGATCCGCCGGGACTTCGTGTTTTTCAGCCTCTACGACGCCGAATTCGGGGACCGGCGGGTGCGGTTCGTGGGTATCTTTCGCAATTTCATCGTTCTAGGCGACCAGCACGGCGCACCCCAGTGAAACCCGGAGCGGTCCGCGGCGGCGCAGCTTGCGCGAGGAGATTCCGGCGCCGGCAACTCCTCCAATCAATATCCGCGGCATTTTCCCGCCACGGATTCAGGTGCTTTTCAGACCTGGGCGTTCATCACATGGGTGAGGCTGCCGACTCGCAACCCGTCGTCGCGGTTCTGAAAGTAGCGGGCGTTCATGGTTTCCGGCCCGAGGTCCGTGACCTGACGGAACCCCGTTTGTAGCAGCAGGTTTTCCAGCGACGAGGGCTCGAACCAGCTCACAAAGGGTTCGCCCGTTGCCGCCACCCATTGGGCCAGGCGGTCGAAGGCGCGGCGGGCGGGTGGACTGAGCAGCGTCGGATCCACCATGTAATCGAACACGATGGCGCTACCGCGCGGCAAGGCCAGAGCGAATTTCAAAGTATCGGTGATGGCGCGTTTGGTGAGGTACGGCGTGACCCCGAGCCAGGAAATAAAGGTGGCTTTCCCCGGATCGAAACCGGCTTGCGGAAGACCTCCCGCGATCGTCTGGGTCTCGAAATCCACCGGAGCGAAAACCAGTGCATCCGGGACCGGGATTCCGGCTTGGTCGAATTGGGCGCGCTTCCAGTGTTCGCGGCAGCGGAGTCTGTGCCGACCATCTGGGGTTGGTTTCCAGTTGGGTCGCGTGTTCGGTGCCCAAAACACGCAGGGCCAAGGGGTCGTCGAACACCCTCGGCTGGTCGAGCACCTGGTGGGCGGCGCGATGCATGGCAACGTGCGGTGCCGTCTCACTGGGGCCATTTGCTTTCATGAGTTTCTCCAGTTGGACCGCGGCTTCACATCGATTGCGGTCGGTCCTGGCCGGTGGCGGAACGACGCCGGCGGAATGCATCAAAACCGCTGGATTGAAAAGGCGGTTTTGAGGGCCGAAATGGTTCCGCCTTGTTTCAGGAACCGGCGAGGAACAAGAAATTCACCTTGGCCCGGCTTCATGCCATACTTATCGTGGCCGCAAATTGGACTCTTGTGGAAGCGTTTTTCTCGATAGGAATATCAGGATGCATGGACATCCGGCTCATTCAGTCGATCCGGTAAAAAACTCAGGTTGTTACCGTGCAAAAAATAACCTCGCCGCGGCGGCGACAGCTTAACGGATTTCACCGGTTTGGGTAAGGGATCATCATGGCAGACCAGACCAATACAACAGCAGGCACAATCGCGGTAATCATCGCCAATGCCATGGTGTCCGAACCAGGGCCCCTGATTCGTTGGGTCCATGCCGCCACGCTGATCATCGCGGCGGACGGCGGTTCCCGCCACTGTCGGGCGTTGGGGATCGTGCCGGATATCTTGGTGGGTGATCTGGATTCCACCACCGAAGAGGACCTGATCGCGCTTCGCGATCAGGGGGTCGAATTGCGCCGCTATCCCCGCGACAAGGACAAAACCGATCTGGAGTTGGCACTCGATTTGGCCCTGGAACGGGGTGCCGATCAAATCGCGGTGTTCGGCGCGCTCGGGTTGCGCTGGGACATGACCCTTGGGAACCTGATGATTCTGACCAAAGTCCGGTTTTCCCGGGTGTCCATCAAGTTGATGGACGGACCGACTGAAATCGCCCTGGTGCGGGCCGGTATCCCATTCGCCATCCACGGCCGCCCGGGCGTTCAAGTCTCGCTGATTCCCGCCGGTCAAACGGTCCGCGGAGTGACCCTGGATGGGTTCGAATATCCGCTTTTCGAGCACGATATCGAGGCCGGGAGCACCCTGGGGATCAGCAACATTCTCCGGCGGGAAACCGCCACCATTGAAATCCGCGGCGGACTGCTGTTCTGTGTGGTCAACGATCCGGGCATGGGCGATTGAAAGCCGTCGGCACGGCCGTCCGGTATCGGAAATGAACACGCTCCACCACTTTGGCCCAGATGAATGAGCGAATTCGTAGGTCGGGTTGCGACCAGCGGGAGCTACCCGACGATTCGGCGGCGTCTCCAATCCGCGGTCCTCCGCCGGATCGTCGGGGAACGCTCCGCACTCCTTGACCAACACTGACAGCCCCACATTTTCATGCTTCCTTGTGAACGTTCCCGGTCACTGGGATTGACAGGATGAATGAGTATCCGGCTCATCGTGTCGGTCCCATCAAAAAGCTCTGATTGTTGCCGGGTGAAGTGTGTCGGTCGCGGCTGGAAGCCGCTCCACGGGAAGATTATCTTCAATCGGGGCCTACGGACGGTAACGTTTCAGCCTCCACGGGTATGGTGCCCATCGCCGCCGCGCTAGTCTGCGAGTCAAGGTTTTCTCATTAGAGGTGGCACCAAACCCGCCGGCTCGGGCGGTCCTGCCGGCCGGCGAAAGATGGTTCTCGCCCCCGGTCGGCATTACTCCAGGCCAAGCGTATGGCGGGTTTCAGCAATGCCTTGCAGATTGGCCTTCCCAGTCCGTGGATCGCGCCGCGCGTGGCGTTCGGCATCGAGCAATAGAGCGACTACCGCCTCACGGCCGGAAGGACTGGCGACCGCCGCTCGCGGGGTCTTGCCGCCGAGAGCTGGAATGTTCATATCGACCCACTTGCGCCAGTGCCCGATCAACATGTCGTCCAGGGCCTGCCGAAGTTCCGGGATGGTGTTCGGATCTAGAGGCTGCTGATTGGGGTCCTCGAACGAATCCCTCGCAGCATGTTCCTTCATCAGGCTTGCCAGCGATTGCACGGATGTGCCCTTATGCAGCGCATGGCGGCCGAGCCGCCCTTCGATTTCATCTCGAATCCTCGCCGCCCGCTCCGCCGAGTTGACCGTGACGACCATGCGTTTGCCGTCAATGGCGATTTTTCCCAATACAGTGTTGGTCCAGCCCTGGGGATGATCGTGTTCCTCCCGGCTCCAGTCGAAGCTCACCTGGCGTAAACGCCCCGCCCGATTCTTTGTCGCGCGCGCCAGGATTTCCTCATGGGTTTCGTTGACGGACAGGGAATGGAGTTGTTCCAGGGCGTACTCCGGAGCATCGACCTGATAGCGGATGGTGTGTGGGGCCAAAAGATCGCCGTCGGTATTGGTCAGGGTCGGTGGCTTGGTCCTCCGTTCAAACAGATGGAAAAAGAGTTCCCTCAAGTCATCCTCGGCATCCATGAGCGTCTCCGGATCCACGGCTGAACCGTTTTCCACCAAGTGTTCGCGCAATGAGATGATTTCAGGCTTGCACATCGGCGGCATGATTATCGGCGCGACCGCCGCCAACATGGAACGCCCGGCGACCGTCAGCACCGGGCCGTAGAGGATATCGCCGTGCTCCAATGCCTTCGCCAGCTTGCCGTCGATCACCGTCACCTCGCGGAGAGTAAAACAATCCTTCAGAACCACTTCCCGCCTGCCCACGGGGATCTGAACTTCCCAGAAACTCAAGGGGCTGTCCATGCCCTCCTCCAGCAATGCCTGTTCGAGCGAACCGAGCTGGTTCTCACTGGCTTCTTCCTGAAGGAGTTCGGCAGTGGTGGTGAGAGACGGTCCTTCGGCATCAATACCTTTCTCTTCCTCCAGCAGGGTCGGATCCAATGCCCAAGAAAAAAATAGCCAGTGCAAAACCAGAGGGTGGAAAAGTTCGAGCATCTCCTCTTTCATCAACTGCTCGGGCCAGAGCAGGAATTCGTATACCGCCAATTCCATGCAATCGCCCTTGAAGTGCCGCTCGAAGCACTTGAGGAGCTTCTCCATCAGGCTTGAGTAGGCGCCCTTGACTTGATAATCGGCAATGGCGATCGGACCTTCGTCTCGGCCCATGCAACATTTTTTATATTTCTTGCCGCTGCCGCAAGGGCAGGGCTCATTGCGCCCGATTCTCAAGGTCCCGTCCTTTCTCCGTGATTTCGCAATCCATGCGGTCGCGTATCCCTACCGCCGACCAACCTCTTCCACCAGATTTCACCCACACCGCTTCCTGAGGAAAGTTGAGAATGCCCCGGAGATCCAAGGGTGCAATCCAAGGGGATAGGGCTCATGGGCGATCATGATCCTTACGCGGATCCACGGATGGGGATGACGCGGCTGCCGCGGGCGGTTTTCGGCAGCACGATCTTGAGCACGCCTTCGGCATAGGTCGCTTCCACCCGCTCGGCATCGATCCGGGCCGGAAGCTTCACCTCGCGCAGGGCCCGGCACCGCCGGCGGCATGCTTCGCCCGGTTGGGGTGCGGCCGTTTCCTTGCCGGCCTGGATGGAGAGGGTGTCAGCCGTGACGGTGACTTCCAGATCGTCCGGATTTAGTTCGGGCATCTCGATTGCCAGCAGAAAATGGTCTTCAGCTTCGGAAAAATGCCAGTCGGTGATCAACTCGGAGCGGCAGAAACGCTCGGACAGGTCACTGAAAAAACGCTCGCACACGTGGTCGATCTGCCGTCTGAGAGCAACGATCTCGCTTCGTTTCCAGGGAATCAAGTAGGCCATGATCCTGCTCCTTAGTGGCATCCGGGGCATCCGGTGGGTTTGTCTCGGTTGCCGTTCTGGTCTTTCCGTTCGCCGTCGTCACCGAATTCCTTGAGCCCCTTGGCCAGTTCCAGCAGCCGATTGTGGACCAGGTGATGAACCGTGCCTTCAGGGAAATTGCCGTCGGCATCCACGCTCCCGGCCGCGACCCCGGTCAGGATTTCAATCCCTTGATCGATATTTGGCACCGCGTAAAGGTGAAACTTCCCGGCCGCCACCGCGTCGACCACGTCTTTTCGCAGCATCAGGTCCTGCACGTTGCTGGCCGGGATCATCACCCCCTGGCGGCCGGTGAGTCCGCGCGCCTTGCAGCAGTCGTGGAATCCTTCGATCTTGTAATTGACGCCGCCGATCGCCTGCACTTCGCCCTTCTGATTGACGGAACCGGTCACCGCGATGTCTTGTCGGATCGGCAGGCCGGAAAGGCTGGAGAGAATCGAATAGATTTCCGTCGACGACGCGCTGTCCCCGTCGACCCCGGAATAGCTCTGCTCGAAGGCAAGCGATGCGGTCATGGCGAGCGGCTTGTCCTGGGCATAGCGGCCGCGGAGATAACCGCTCAGGATGAGTACCCCCTTGTTGTGGGTTTGCCCGGACAGATCGGCTTCGCGTTCGATGTTGACGATCCCGGCCCGGCCCATCGAAGTGACGGCGGTGATTCGGCTGGGTTTCCCGAAGGCATGATCGCCCATGGAATAGACCGCAAGGCCGTTGACCTGGCCGACCACGGCGCCGTCGGTATCAATCAGGAGCGTCCCCCGATCGATCATTTCCTGGATCTGTTCTTCCATCAGATTGACCCGGTGCATGCGGCTTTGGATCGCCTGCTCCACCCGTGCCCCGGAAACGGCCGCGGCGCCCGCGCCCCGCGCGTGGAAATCCGCTTCCACCAGAACTTCGTTCAACTGGTACAAATGGGCCGTGATCTTTTCCTTGCGCCCGGCTCGGCGGATCGCTTCCTCCACCACCGCGACGACCCCGGTCCGATCGAAGGGCAGCAGGGCCTCCTCGTCGCATTTCAGGCGAATGTAACGGGCCACCTTATCGGCGGTTTCCTGATCGCGTTTCATGGAACTGGAAAAATCCGCCCGGATCTTGAAAATCTTCTTGGTGTCTTCATCGTAAGCATTGAGCAGGTAATAGGTCCGGGCATCGCCCACCACCACCACCTTCAGGTCCAGATCGACCGGTTCCGGCGTCAGTCCGCTGGTGGTGAACAGATAGAACGGATCGACGGTGTGGAATTCCAGGCGGTTGCACTTGAGGGCGCGCTTGAGATTGGGCCATGCTCCGGGTTCGATGATGGTGTCCATCAGGTTGAGCACCAGGAAGCCGCCGTTGGCCTTGAGCAGGGAGCCGGCGTGAATGCGGCTGAAATCGGTGGTCCAGACCCCGGAGCGGTCCACGATTCGTTCCATGGAACCAAACAGGTTCTTGTGGTTGGGGTAGTTTTCCACCACGATCGGCTGCGATTTGGTGTCCCCATTGTCGACCAGCAGGTTGACCTGGTAGGGATGGAAGGGATTGCTTTTGCCCATCAGCATGAACTGCTGCGCTGGTGGTTCGGGCTGGGCCTGCTGACTGCGAAAGATGTCCAGATTATCGGCCATGTCCTCGGCCATGGCGTCGAGGTAGGCGATGACCTTGGGCTGCTGGTATTTTTCCTTGAGGTTGGAGAGTGGGGCTTCAATGCTTTTCAGGAAAATGTAACGGTCCATCTCCTCCAGTTTTTTCTGCACCTCGCGCTGCATATCGCGCATTTCCAGAAAAATTCGGTCGACCTGTTCGGTAAACTGGCGTTGCTTGGTGCGGATGGTTTCGAATTTTTCCCTGGGATAATCGCCGCGATCGACCAGTTCCTCGAGTTTTTCGATCGGGGTGGGCTGGTCGTTGACGATGGGCATCACCACCGGCCGGGTGACGGTACCCATCTGCACCTGCATGATGGCGAAGCCTTCTTCCTTGAGTTTATTGCCCAGTTCCTTGAAAAACTGCTTGCCGCGGTTTTCGTATTCTTCCAGGACCTGGGTTTTCATGTTGACGTAGTCTTCGCTTTCGAACAGGTGTGGCACATCCTTTTGCAGTGTTTCCACGAACGCCTGGATGTCCTTCTTGAACCGGCGGCCGCTGCCGGCCGGTAGTTGGATCAATTTAGGCGCTTCCTTGTCTTGGAAATTATAAACGTAGCAAACATCGCCGGGTATTTTCTCCGGGGATGCCATCTGTTCCAGGATCTTCATGGTGGTGGTGAGCCTCCCGGTACCCGAGGCCCCGGTAACGAAAATATGGTAGCCGGACTTATTGACCCCAAGCCCGTAGCGGAAAGCCTCCAGGGCTCGTTCCTGACCAATGATTTCAGTCAGGGGTTCGAGCTGTTCCGTGGTATCGAAGGGCAGCGTCTGTGGATCAATGGTAACGCGAAGGTCCGAAACCGGTACTTCCCATTGCGTTTGGGGGTCTGCCATGGCGGGTTAGCCTCCTTCTCTCGGTGTGCAGCCAGTGTTCCCTGATGATCAAGCGCCGTGGCAACCGAGCTGGTTATTGGGCCGGCCACCGGCGGCGTTGGTGTGGACATGAAGACACCCGCGTCCCTGACTGAAGGCGGGTCAATCACTTTCCGACTGGTCGAAACGGCGCAATTGCCGCATTGTCGCCAAAAGTTCTTCGATGATCAAGAGCTTTTGCCCGCTCAGGCTGCCCGGGGCTGCTCCCGGCCCCTGATCGCCTGACCGTTTCCGGATAGCGCGAGACGGGTTGTCCGTTCCCGGAAACTGTAATCGGCAATCTGTTCCCGTGCATGGTAAAGATGAGCTGCCGGATCGAGTGCATGTGCCTGGAATGCGGGATTTCCCACTATCTCTCCGGGACCGAATCATGAAATTTTTGGAGCTTTGACCTTGCTTGTTCGATATGATACCTTATCAATAGGAAATAAGATCGATTGTTTATGGATGGTTCCTTCGGGACCGGTGGATCGCCGGAGAAAAGAGGCCTTGACTCATGCTGGCAGCCGTGAATCCGCAAGCTTCCCTGCGCCGTTCCATCAATCAGGCGGTGCGGGCGGACATCAATCAGTGCTACACCTGTGCATCTTGCGTGACGGAATGCCCGGTCAACCGGGCGACCAACAAACTCCAGCCGCGCAAGCTGGTGTGGATGGCCAACCTTGGGTTATTGGACGAACTCCTGCGGTTGCCGGATATCTGGTACTGCCTGGGCTGCAATCGCTGCAGTCACGTCTGCCCGATGAGCGTAAAGCCGGCTGCCCTGATTCGATTCCTGCGCCAGGAAGCGGTCCGTGCCGGGGTGGTTCCGGCGGCCATGCACGGGCAATTGCAACAGTTGCACCGGGAATTCCAGGGGGCGCGGCGCCAGGTGGCGGCCGATCTGCTCGACCAATCTTCCGCTCGACCGACACCGGCTGCGGTACGGCAAACACCCTTTCAGGGTTCGGACCGAGATGCCGGCCTGCCGCGCCGGGCCGGGGATTATCTGGGCTATGGCACCAATCTCTCATCCTGTTTTGCCTGTGAAGAATGCAGCAACGCCTGCCCGATCAGTCTCGATCGCTCGGTTTTCGATCCGTTGCGGATCATCCGCATGGCCAATATGGGGATCAAGGAACCGTTGCTGCGCTCGCCGTCGCTCTGGCTCTGCATTCAGTGTCAGAGCTGCACCCAGAGCTGTGGTCAGGCGGTGAAGGGACACCTGGTGATCAGCCGCTTGCAGCAATTGGCGGTCGAGGAAAATCTGGTCCCGGCGGATTTTCGCACCCAGTGGCAGGCTCGGCAGGCACTGCTTTACGGCCGCTTTCTCAAAGCCGTGGACGGGCTCTTGGCGGCACCGGGAGAGGCCGCGAACGCCTGAGGCGGCGGCTGTCGCAAGGCCGGAGCAGTCGCCTGGAGGAAAGAAAAGCGTTCGCGGTCCGTCGGTGGGACGGCGCGAACGAATGCCACGGGTGCCATTTTGAGGGGTTTCGATCACGTCGCTCGGTCACTATCTTAACGGCAGTCGGTCAGGGTCACGAAAACCCGTGATACTGAACCAGGTCGATGCGGAGAACCAGGCCGGATGTCGCGAAAACCAGCCGGGCTGACGGTCGGTGAACCCTATGCCGGGTGGAATCAGGTCGGCTCATGGAGTCAGGAGGGCATCATGACGGCTACAACGATCTTTCAGACGATTGGGGAATCGGGCCGCGGTTGCCGCACCACCGCGGACGAACTTCAGAACAACTACACTTGCAAGGAAAAGCCGGGTATTTTCACCCCCCGTGAACAGAGGGTACTGGCTCGGATTCGGGAGTGGAAAACGAGGGTACGCGAGCTCAAGGATCGAATCGCCGAAACGCGCGGAACCAAGGCCGATGATTCGATCCCGGCAAGTCTGGAGGAGCAGTTGATTGAACTCCGGAAGGAACGTGCGTTACTCGAACAGGAGCGGGTTTCCGCGGCGGAAGAACGGATGCGTTGGCTTGGGCACGCCTGATCGGCTTGGATGCGCTGGTGCTTTATTGGATTGGGCACGGTCCCTTGATCATCGGCGTCTGAGTTCGGACGGTGGGCGACAATGGGCGCGCCGGCGCGCAACAGGAATGCATCGGCGCGCAACAGAGCAACTGGAGACATTGACCGAGCCGGTTTGATCCGGCGGTTGCTGGTGGGGAATTATTGCGATGATTTTACTGCTCGATCGGGCAACCGCCCAAGTCCTGGATGCCGATTCGGAAGCGCTCGCCTGGTACGGGCTCACCCTGGAGGAATTGACCGCTCGGAGCTTGTTCGATCTGCATCCGGGCATGGACCTGACCGCTCTGGATCGTCTGAGCGGCACTCGGATGCGGCACCGGATTAGGTTGCGCCTGCCAGGGCCGGCTGCATCCACCGCCGGCCGCCCAGTGTACGGAAATTTCCACAGCCTGGAGGTGATTGGCTCACCTCGGATCTTGGCGGTGATCGAGGAAGCTCCCGGCGGTCCGGAGCCGGTGGGGGCCCCGAGCAACGAGCAGCAGGGCCTGGAACAACGGGTCCTGGAGCGCACCGCGGAGCTGCTGGAGGCCAACCAGCAGCTGCGGCGGGAAATCGCCCAGCGCAGGGAAGCGGAACAGGCCCGCCGGTTGTCGGAAGCAAAATACGGCAGCCTGGTGGAAAACTCGCTGATGGGCATTCATATCAATGTTCAGGGTCGGATCGTGTTCGCCAATCAGCGGTTCGCCGAGATCCACGGCTATTCTCGGGCCGAGCTGATCGGCATGGAAATCCACCAGCTGGTGCATCCGGATGACCGGGAGATGCTGCTCGGGTTCATGGCCTGCCGTTTTCAGGGCTTGAAAGCGCCGCGGGAATATGAAGCCAGGGGACTGACCAAGGACGGTCGCACCATCTGGTTGATGCGCAATGCAACCGTGATCGATTATCAGGGTGAGGCGGCGATCCTCGGTAACAGCCTCGACATCTCGCCGCGCAAGTCCATGGAGCAGAGCCTGCGCGAATCGGAACGGCAACTCCAGGCCCTTTCCGCACAGTTGCTGGACGCGCAGGAACAGGAACGGGAGCGGATCGCCCATGAACTGCACGACGGCATCGGTCAGTATCTTACCGCCATCAAGTTCCGGCTGGAAGGCGCCTGCGAACGAATCCGCCGAAGCACCCCGGCGGTCGATCTGACTCCGCTGCGCGGTATCGTACCGGTGATCCAGCAGGCGGTGGAGGAAGTGCGCCGAATCAGCATGGATCTTCGGCCATCGATCCTTTCCGATCTTGGCATCAAGGCGACCCTTGATTGGTATTTCAGGGAGTTGCTGGCGGTCCATCCGGACTTCACCCTGGAGCGCGAGATCGATGTGGTTGAAAGCCAAATCCCCGAGCCGCTCAAGGTGGTGATCTACCGGCTGGTCCAGGAAGGGCTGCACAATATCCTCAAGCACAGCGGCGCGGATCGGGTGACAGTGCGGCTGACCCACGAGGACAAGCGGCTGCGGCTGGTGATCGAGGATAACGGCAAGGGATTTCAACTGGCCGCGGTGGAATCGCTGGCTCAGGGCGGCAAGGGCTTTGGTCTCGCCGGAATGAGGAAGCGCGCCGAGCTTTCCGGCGGCGAGTTCCTGCTGGAATCGCAACCCGCTTGCGGCACCAGACTGGAGGCCGGCTGGCAACTGCGCTGACGAGCGGGACCTTTCCAAGATGTAGGGTTCTGGACCGCGGCCATGACAGGATGGTGTTTCGCGAGAAATGCCGAATGATTACCTATTTCCATTCGGCTGACATCGCCGTTCAGCGAACAAGCCTTGAATCAATCGTAAAGCCGCCAAGATCGCCAAGGTCCTCGAAGGATGAACCTCGTGAACATGATTCCTTGCGTATCGTTGCGTCCCCGGCGTCCTTGCGATAAAGGCTTAACTTCGTACCCGACCCGGCGGCTCACCCCGGCACTCGACTCGGTTGTTTAATCGGCCGCAAACAGGGTGTAGCAGACCTGATCGCCCTGTTTGCAGGCCCTGGCCTTTTCCATATGGCGCAGGGTGGCGAACTGATTACGGAACTCGGTTTCGGTCAAGTCGAGGCGGGTGCGGAGGGCGGCGGCGGGAAGCGGTCCCTCGGCGGCGAGAAGGTCCAGGATCCGCTGCTGCACCGGGGTCAATTCTCCATAATGCTCGGCGGTTTTTTTGGCCGAATAGACCGCCCAGGGATCGCAAGCCTTGGGCTGGGCCATCCGTTCCAGGTAGCAGTCTTCACAGAGCAGTGCATCGCCAACGGAAAAAGTCTCCGAAGCTTCGAGTTCGGCCTGGCAGCGGCTGCATCGCTTCATCGAGGTGCTCCTTTCTGTTCGCCGTGAATCGATCAGGTCCATCCAGATCGTCCGCGATCCGGGTTCGGCCGTGCATCGACCGGCCTGAGCCGGCGCCGAGATGGCGGCATCGATGGGGCCTTGATATACCTCGAGCGGTCACAAACCGAGTTTTTCACCGCAAGGGCGCAAACAGCGCAAAGACACGCAAGGACCTTATCTTGCAATAAGAACCTTGGCCAATCTCGGCGTCCCTTGCGTCTTTGCGGTGAACCAAAATCGGCGATCTGGCCTCGTGCGCAGCATAGCATCCCGGGGCGCGCGCGGGAAGGGTCAGGAGCCGCCTCCAACCGGAAAAATAGCGATTGACATAGTGGATACTATGCACTATTCACTCGCCATGAAACCGACTGCTCGATCCCCATCCAAGAAAGAAGCCAGGGCCCAGGATACCCACCGGAAAATCCTGGTCGCCGCGACCAAACTGTTCGCTCGCCATGGCTATCACAAAACCACCATCACCGATATCTGCCGCCTGATCGGCCTCACTTCCGGCGCCGTGTTCCACCATTTCCCCACCAAGGAAGCGCTGCTTGATGCGGTGATCGAACGCCTGGCCCGCGGCATTCACATCTATTCCCAATACCTGGAACGGACCGAGGTGGGATCCAGCCAGGTGGTGGAGGAAATGGTGCGGATCATGTGCGATCACTTCCGCCGCCAGCCCGAGGCGACCATCTGTCTGGCGGCACTGGCGACCGAATTCGCCGGCAGCAATCATCCCATCGAAAAGCGCCTGAAGGAAATCTACGATCAGTTTGTCCAGGCCTTCGCCCGGGTGCTGCGCCGGCATCCCCGGGTGAGCGATCCGGAAGCCGCCGCCATCGTTTTTCTCGGGACGGTTCAAGGGATCGCGATTCAGGGGCTGCTGCGCGAGGGGGAACAGACCATCGATCAACTGGCGGACGCTTATCTCGCCTTGCTGGCCACCTGGTGAGGGCGGCCGGCGCCGGCCACGGGAAGTACATCGATGCCGCGGGGGCGGGGTTACCCCGCCCCTGGTGCAGGATACGCAGGATCGGAAAGGCACCATCACCATCCGCAACAACAACAAGGAGGAAACCATGGAAATCAATAAAGTAGCGGTTTTAGGCGCCGGCATCATGGGCGCCGGGATCACCCAGGTCCTGGCTCGGGCGGGCTACACGGTGGCCATGCGCGACCTGGAACAACGCTTCGTGGATAAAGGCCTCGCCACCATCCGCGGTAATCTCGAACGGGCCGTGGCCCGGGGCAAGCTGGAAGCGGCCGCGGCCGCCGCGGTTCTGGCTCGGGTGCGCGGTACGGTGGATCTCAAGGACGCGGTGGCCGACGTGGACCTGGTGATCGAGGCGGTGGTGGAAGTGATGGCGATCAAGCAGGCGGTGTTTCAGGAACTGGATCAACTGTGCCCACCCCGGACCCTGTTTGCATCCAACACCTCGGGGCTATCGATCACCGAAATGGCGGCGGTGACCAAACGTCCCCAGCAGCTCATCGGCATGCATTTTTTCAATCCGGTACCGGTCATGCAACTGGTGGAACTGATCCGCGGGTTCGAAACCACCGATGAAACCTTTGACTGCTGCCGGGCGGTGCTGGAAAAAGCCGGTAAGACCCCGGTGGAAGTGCGCGAGGCGCCCGGTTTCGCGGTCAATCGGATCCTGTGCCCGATGATCAACGAGGCGATTTTCGTCTTGGCCGAAGGGGTGGCCGCGGCCGCGGACATCGATCGGGCCATGATGCTCGGCGCCAATCATCCGATCGGTCCGCTGGCCCTGGCCGATATGGTCGGGCTCGACACGCTGCTGTTGGTGCTGGAAGGCCTGCATCGGGAACTGGGGGAAGACAAGTACCGGCCGGCACCGCTGCTGCGCAAGATGGTCCGGGCCGGGCACCTCGGCCGTAAGAGCGGACGCGGGTTTTACGACTACCGAAAATAGCAGGGGAGGGGGTGAACCATGCGGCAATACGATTTGACCGAAGAACAAACCATGCTCCGTGACATGGTGCGGCGTCTGGCCAGGGAAAAAGTGGCGCCGGGAGCGGAGAAGCGCGATGAAGAAGCGAAATTCGCCTGGGACATGGTGGATCTGTTGCGGGAAAACGGTCTCTACGGGATCGATTTCCCGAGCGAATACGGTGGGTCCGAAGCCGGCATGCTGGCGCTCGCCATCGCGGTGGAAGAATTGTGCAAAAAGGATGGCGCCTGCGGGCTGCTGATCGCCGACCAGGAACTGGGCTCGCTGCCGATTCTCCTAGCCGCCAACGCCGAGCAGAAGGCCCGTTTCCTGCCGGCCCTGGCCACCGGGGAAAAGATCGCGGCGTTCGCCCTGACCGAACCCAGTGCCGGCAGCGATGTCGCCCGCCTCCGCTGCCGCGCCGTAAGAGATGGTGACTCTTACGTCCTGAACGGTACCAAGACCTTCATCACCAATGGCGGGGTGGCCGATCTGGTGACCGTTTACACGGTGACCGATCCCGCGCTCCCGACCCACAAGAACGCCGGGGTGTTTGTGGTGGAAAAGGGCACTCCCGGGTTTTCGGTGGGCAAGAAGGAAAACAAGATGGGGATCCGCTGGTCGGAGACGGTGGAGTTGATCTTCGAAGACTGCCGGGTACCGGCGGCCAACCTCTTGGGCGAAGACGGGACCGGGTTCCAGGTGATGATGAAGACCCTCGATCTGTCGCGCCTCGGGGTCGCCGCCCAGGCCCTCGGCATCGCCGCCGGGGCTCTGGAATATGCCATCGCCTACGCCAAGGAACGGGAAACCTTCGGCAAGCCGATCATTCAGCATCAGGGCATCGGCTTCAAGCTGGCCGACATGACCATGCGCACCGAAGCCGCGCGCCAGCTCCTGTACAAGGCCTGTGCCATGTTCGAAACCCAGCCGAAGGACATGAGCCGGCTCAGCCCGGAACTGATCCGCATGGGTTCCATGGCCAAGTGCTTCTGTTCCGATGTGGCCATGTGGGTGACCACCCAGGCCGTTCAGGTGTTGGGCGGCTACGGCTATATCAAGGAATATCCGGTGGAACGGATGATGCGCGATGCCAAGATCACCCAGATCTACGAAGGCGCCAACGAAATCCAGCGGCTGGTGATTTCACGCACGCTGTAGGGTGCCGCAACCGTGCCCGTGCGGTGGATGGGCGGGTTTCAAACCCGCCCCCTACGCTTATCACCGCGGGCGTACCACCAGAGAGGAAAAACCAAATGAATGACCGAGACGTGGTTATCGTAGCCGCGGCGCGCACGCCGATCGCCAAATTCGGCGGCGCTCTCCAGAGCATGCGGGCATCGCATCTGGCGGCCCGGGTGATGCAAGAGGTGCTGAAGCGCGCCGGCGGTTTGGATCCGGCCCTGCTCGACGATATCATTTTAGGCGATTGCACCCAGTGCTTCGATGAAGCCAATACCGCTCGCACCGCAGCGCTGCTCGCCGGTTTCCCGCCGGAGGTGCCGGCTTTCACCATTCAGCGCCAGTGTTCCTCGGCGATGCAGGCGCTCAACTGCGGTGCCCAGCAGATCCGCTGCGGGGATTCCGAGGTGGTGCTGGCCGGTGGGGTGGAATCCATGAGTTCCGCCCCCTATTACCTGGCCAACGCGCGCTGGGGCCTGAGGCTGATGAACCAGGAAGTGACCGATGCGGTCTGGGAAATGCTCCATTCCGGCAGCCGGCTCATGGGAAAGCCCATGATCATGGGGGTAACGGCGGAAAACCTGGCGGAAAAATACGCCATTTCCCGCGCGGCCCAGGACCGGTTGGCCCTGGAAAGCCATCAAAAAGCGGAAGCGGCGATCCAAGCCGGTCGGTACCAGGATGAAATCATGCCGGTGGAGGTCCCGGGCAAGAAGGGCAAAGTGACTGTGTTCGCCCAGGATGAACACCCCCGGTTCGGCCTCACCCTGGAAGATCTCGATCGCCTGCCGCCGATTTTCAAGAAAGACGGCACCGTGACCGCGGGCAATTCCAGCGGCCTGAACGACGGTGCCGCCGCGGCCCTGATCATGAGCCGCGCGCGGGCGCGGGAACTGGGCCTGACCCCGTTGGCGCGGATCGTGGCTCACGCGGTGGCCGGGGTGGAACCGCGGCTGATGGGCTACGGACCGGTGCCGGCCACTGAAAAGGCGCTGAAAAAGGCCGGCATGACCCTGGACGATATCGGTCTGATCGAAGTGAACGAAGCCTTCGCCGCCCAGTATCTGGCCTGCGAACAGGGGCTCGGCCTCGATCGCACCATCACCAACGTCAACGGCAGCGGTATCGGCCTCGGGCATCCGGTCGGCTGCACCGGTGTGCGCATCGTGATTTCGCTGATGTACGAAATGCTCCGGCGCGGGGTGGAAACGGGCCTGGCCACCCTGTGCGTGGGCGGCGGCATGGGCATGACCACGATCATCGCCCGCGACTGATCGGCGGCGGCCGGCGCTGGGCAGCCAGCGGGAAAGCTCTAGTTTCTCGGTAAGGACCCGCAACGAGCATGGTAAGTAAGGAGAGATTCATGACCGATCGGATCAAGGCATCGGCAAGAGAGGAGAGACCATGACATTTCGATCCATGGAGGAATTGTTCGAGCAAGGCGAAGCGCTCAAGGGCGTCAGGATCCTGGATATCACCCGGATCATTCTCGGGCCCTGGGCCTCCACCCTGCTCGCCGAACTGGGGGCGGAAGTGGTTCATGTGGAAATCCCGGGAGCGGGAGACCTGCTGATCCGGGCGGTGGGACCCCAGGGTCAGTTCCCCCGAAACATTTCGCCGGGCATGATGTGCGCCAGCGCCAACAAGTATTACCTGGCGGTGGACCTGCACAAACCGGAGGGGCTCGATCTGATCAAGCGGCTGGCGGCTTCATCGGACATCATCATGGAAAACTTCAAGCCGGGCACCTTCGACAAGTGGGGCATCGGCTATCGGCAGTTGCGGGAACTGAATGCCGGCATCGTCTATCTGAGCATGCAGGGGTTCGGCAACTGGGGTTCGCTGGCCACCCGCCCCAGCTATGATGCCTACGCCCAGGGCATCACCGGCCTCGCCGAGATCACCGGTTTTCCCGATGCCATGGGAGTGAAATCGTCGGCCTGGATCGGCGATTTCCTGAGCGGAACGGTCGCTGCCTTCTACACCATGGCCGCTCTGTATCATCGCAAACGGACCGGCAAGGGCCAGTTCATCGATTTGTCCCAGGCCGAGGTGCTGCTGCGTTGCATGGACTGGACCTGGCTCTATGGGTTTCTGAAAAAGAAGCGGCGCGAGCGGTTCGGCAACCGCGACATGGCCGTGGTGCCTTCGTGCATCGTCCGGGTGGAAGACGGCTTTGTGGCCTTGGCCGGGTTCAGCGAGGCGGAATTCGAAGGGCTCTGCCTGGCCATGAACCGCCCGGATCTGCTCGTCTACAAGCCGATTGAACAGCGCCTAGTGGAGGCGGAAACCATCTATGAAGCGATCGAGACCTGGGCCCGGACCCGAAAAACGGGCGAAATTCGGGAACTGGGTGAACGACATGGCTTTGCCGTGGCTCAGGTGATGAATGTGAAAGACCTCCATCAAAGCCCGCACTTCAACCAGCGGCACTCCATCTGGAAATTCGACGATCCCCTGTGGGGCGACCTCTGCTACCCGATGGCGTTGCACCTGGCCGATACTCCGGGGCGGATCCGCTGGTCCATGCGGCCGGTGGGTTTCGACAATGAATACGTGCTGCGTAAAATGGTCGGCTGCTCCGCCGCGGAAGTGGCCGCGCTTTACGAAAACGGCGTGGTGGGTCGGTGGAACGAACAGATGGCGTTCACGAAACCGCCGGTGGGCTGGGATGGTCAACAAGGACTGCTGTTCAGGGAATAGGGGAGGGGTGACGATGGATTGGATGACTTGGGCAAGGGAAAACACCGATCCGGACCAGGCGAGCTGGAAGCCGGAAGCCCTCTCGGACGTGCTGGTCCTGGACTGCAGCACCGGCAGCTTCGCCGGGCTCTATGCGTCTTCGCTGCTGGCCGAGATGGGGGCACGGGTGATCAGGATCGAACCACCCGAGGGCGATCTGGCACGCAAGATGACCCCGTTCGGGGAATTTATCCAGGGCACCGGGCTGCCCTATCTGATTGAGGGCCGCAACAAGGAGCACATCACCCTGGACCGCGGCCAGTCCCAGGGGGCAACGATTCTCAAGGCGCTGGCGAAAAAGGCCGATGTGTTCATCGAAACGTCGCCTCCCGGCTGGATGGAAGCCCACGGGCTGGGCTACGCCGCTCTGAGTGAACTCAATCCGCGGCTGGTTTACGTGGCGCTGAACACCTTCGGCCAAAGCGGCGAACTCTCGGACACAGCCAAGAAAGCTTCCTGGCACTGCTACGACACCGTCGCTCAAGCGCTTTCGGGCTTTGTTTCCACCACCGGGATTCCGGAAAGCATGACCGCTTTTCCCGAACACACCCGGGTGCCGACGCGAATGGGCAACTGGATGGGCTGGTACGCGGGCGGGGCCTTCGCCGGATTGTCCGTGATGACCGCTCTGTATGTGCGGGACCTGACCGGGCGCGGCCAGTTCATCGACATCAGTCCGGCCGAGGCCCTGATGTGCCTGAACAACTACGCCCTCCATTTTTATCACATGACCGGACAGGTGATCGAACGGCCGGGCAACATCGAACCGGCTGCTCACCCGTACTGCTACGTGCGCTGCAAGGACGGCATGCTGTTTCTGGCCGGCTATGCCGACCCCAACTGGAAGGCACTTTGTTCGATCATCGACCGGATGGACCTGGTGGACGCCTACCCCACGGTGAAAGACCGGACCGACCCGCAAAAGGCCATCGAGATCATCGCGGAAATCGAAAAATTCACCCTCCAGCAGACCCGCGAGGAACTGGTGGCCTTGTGGCTGGCCTACAAGGGCCCCGGAGTCACGGTCGCGGGGGAGATCCTCAAGCCCGAGGAAACCATCGAACTCGAACATTGGTACGAGCGGCGGGCGCTGGTGAAAATCACCGAGGCCCCCTGGGGTGAACTGCTGATCCAGGGGACCCCGGTGAAGATGTCGGAAACGCCGCCGCGGATCAAATGGGTGTGTCGCAAGGTCGGTGCCGATAACGAGTATGTTTACCTGGACCTGCTCGGATATTCGAGCAACAAGCTGGCCCAGTTGAAAGGGCAGGGGGTTGTCTGAGGAAACTGCCGTGACCGGCGATGAATCGGACTCGCTGTCATTTCCACCGAGGGGGAAAATCTCGGGATCCCTCGGCTGCTGTTTGGGATGACGACATACCTTGCGCGGCCATGAATTGCGCTATTGTGGTAGAGCTCTTCTTGACGGGATCAGCGGGATAGACGGGATGGATGTATATCCGGCCCGTCGTGCTGATCCTGTCAAGAAGCTCGGTTTGTCACCGCGCATGGTTCAGTCCAGGATAACACCGGATCGTCATTCCCACCTGCTTTTATATGAAAATGGGACACGCTGTAAATCATTCCAAATGGTTGTGCGCAACCACATGGAGGAACAAGTTCGCTCCTCATAACGGATTTGGGGGACCCTGTCTGTAGCCGCCCAAAGATGCAGAGACCAGAAGGTCCCGTAGCCGGCTGGTAGGTCGGGTTGCGACCGGTTGGTAGGTCGGGTTGCGACCAGCGGGAGCTACCCGACGATTCGGCAACGATCCTAGATCCGCGCGTCTCCACCGGATTGTCAGGGAGTGCTCCGCACACCCTGACCTACCCGACGGCTCGGCAGAGACCAGAAGGTCCCGTAGCCGGCTGGTAGCTGGTAGGTCGGGTTGCGACCAGCGGGAGCTACCCGACGATTCGACAACGATCCTAGATCCGCGCGTCTCCACCGGATCGTCAGGGAATGCTCCGCACACCCTGACCTACCCGACGGCTTGGCAGCGACCAGAAGGTCCCGTAGCCGGCTGGTAGGTCGGGTTGCGACCAGCGGGAGCTACCCGACGATTCGACAACGATCCTAG
>MNZR01000170.1:14112-20160 GCA_001873705.1 Syntrophobacteraceae bacterium CG2_30_61_12 | reverse complement strand
GCCAGGATCAAACTCTCCAGTTTTATCTTGCCACGGTCCGGTCTCCCGTACCGCGTCCTTTCTCGTTCAGGCCCAGCACTTCTCTCACTATTTAGTTTTCAAGGAACAGCTACCATCGGCAGCGAACTTTGAGCTTACCAAACCTTCCCGGTTCGGTCAAGAACTTTTTTCACCGCTTCCAACCTCTCCAGCGGCGTTCGCCCCCGACAAGTTGGCCATTCTACTCACCCTCACCGATCTGTCAATAAAAATTTTCGCGGCTTTGTAATAATTCCACCAGCCCATTGCCTGAAGCCAAAAAATCGCTCTTGAACCGATCCCACCGGCATCCCTTGAATTCATTATCGCATACCAGTACCATGTGCTGGAAGGTAAACACGGCACGGCAATTCGATTCACCCGGTTGCACCGGTTTTCTTCTCCCGCAAAGCGTGAAGTGAATCAGGGCCGGCACCCGTTTTGGACAATACTCAGCATGGAGACGAGGCATGGAACAAGACTATGACGTGGTGGTGATCGGAAGCGGCACCGCCGGTTACACTCTGGCCTACCCCCTGGCCGGCGCCGGCAAGAAGGTGGCCGTGGTGGATGAGCGGCCGTTCGGTGGAACCTGCGCCATACGGGGCTGCCAGGCCAAGAAATACCTGGTATCGGCGGCGGAAGCGGTGGTTCTCGCCCGCCACCTGCAAGGCAAAGGCGTTGCCGCAAGCACGGAACTCGATTGGCCGGCGCTGATGCGGCAGAAACGAGCCTTTACCGACCCGGTGCCGGAGCGAACGGAGGCCGGCTTCCGCAAGGCCGGTATGGATACCATCCACGGTCGTGCGCGATTTATCGGACCAACCCGGGTTCAAGTCGGCGATCGCGTGCTCAGCGCCAGGCACCTGGTCATTGCCACCGGTGCCCGCCCGGCGCCGCTGCCGATCAGCGGCCGGGAGCACCTGATCACCTCCGATGCTTTCCTGGAACTGGATCAGTTGCCGGCGGACATCGTGTTCGTTGGAGCCGGCTACATTTCCATTGAATTTGCCGGTGTCGCCGCTGTCGCCGGCGCCCATGTGACCCTCCTTGAAATGCTCGACTGGCCGCTGCCGGAATTCGATCCGGACCTGGTGGGTGAATTGCTCGAAGCCATGACCGAACTGGGCATTCACTTGGAATTGGGTACCCCGGTGCAGACTATCCAGCGCCAAGCCGAGCGCCTGGTGATCCGGGCCGGTGCCGACGGCTCCATCCGCCATGAAGCGGACCTGGTGGTCCACGGGGCCGGACGCATTGCGGATATCGACCGGCTGGATCTGGAACGTGCTCAGGTCGAATACAGCGCTCAGGGAGTGACCGTGAACGATTACCTGCAAAGTGTGTCCAATGCGGCGGTCTACTGCATCGGAGACGCCGCGGCGGCGCCACCGCAACTGGCTCCGGTGGCCGATATGGAAGCCGAGGTGGCGGCTGCCAACATCCTCCATGGCAACCACCGGTCGGCCGACCATCGCCAGGTACCCTCGGTGGTGTTCAGCCTGCCTCAACTCGCCCGGATTGGGATGAGCGAAGCCGAACTCGATTCCGACCGAGATCATTATCAGATCAATTTCGGAGATGCCTCCGGCTGGCCCTCTTCCCGACGCATCGGCCAAAGTCACGCCGCCTACAAGGTGATCATGGAAAAGACCAGCCGCCGTATCCTCGGGGCGCATCTGCTCGGGCACAACGCCGCCGAAATGATCAACGTGTTTGCCCTGGCCATGAAAAACGATCTCAGTGCCGATGACCTGAAGAAAGTCCTGTGGGCCTACCCGACCCACACCTCGGATATCAAATACATGCTCGACTGATCGTTTGGATAAAAGGCCATCGTAAAACCGGATGATCGAGGATGAACACGGCACGGTTTCGGGCGTTCGACCGCGGCGTCGCGGACCGACTGGAGCGACCGGAGCGACCGGCATGATTCGCATCGAACACCGTTCAGGAGCGATTTTTACTGGGAACCACCAGGGTTCGAAAACCCTTTTGCCATCCTCGCTCCAGACGGACAATCCTTGAGTAAATGACCAATCCGGTCCTGGCCTTGTGCGGGGTCCCAGGACTCAGGCGAGGAGGCGGCATGCGCGTTCTGCTGGTTAATTCGAATCGGTTTCGGCACCCCGAACCGGTGATACCGTTTGGACTGTGCTGTGTGGCCTCGGCCCTTGAAGCAGCCGGCCACACGGTAGAGGTCCTGGACCTTTGCTTTTCCAAGCGGCCGGCAGCGGATATTCACCAGGCCGTGGCGGTGTTTCAGCCCGAGGCGCTGGGGATCAGCATCCGCAATATCGACAATGGAGTCGGTTGCAATACGATATTTCTTCTTGAACAGGTGAAGAATGAAGTGGTTCTGCCATGCCGGCGGGCCTTTTCCGGCCCCATCATTGTCGGAGGCTCGGCGGTTGGGATCAGCGCCCCTGAAATCTTGGACTACCTGGACCTCGAATGGGCGATTCGCGGCGATGGGGAGATCGCCATGCCGGCATGGCTCGAGCATCTGGCAACCGGTTCCGACCCCGGGGGCATCCCCGGTCTGGTGCGGCGGATCAACGGTACTATTCGGGCCGACCCGGTCCCGGCTCGAGTGCCGGACTTGAATACGCTGTCCACGGTCCACCTGGGTCGATACCTCGATCTCACGCCTTATCACAACCTGGAATGCACGATCCAGATTCAGACCAAAAGGGGCTGTCCGCTCCATTGTGTCTATTGCACCTACAACCAAATTGAAGGCCGGCGCTACCGACTGCGCGATCCCGCATTGATTGCGGATGACATCGAAACCTTGGTAAAGGAAACCGTTATCCACCGGATTGAATTCACCGACAGCACCTTCAACCGTCCTCTGGACCATGCCAAGGACGTTCTCCGAGCCCTGATCGGCAAGCATCTTGACCTCAAGCTCCGAACCATGGGCATCACCCCGGGGGCGATTGACACAGAACTGTTTCAGCTGATGAAGGAAGCCGGCTTTACCGAAATCGACATCAGCGTCGAAGCCGGCAGCGCCGCGATGCTGCGTAGCCTGGGCAAGGATTTCACCCTGGACCAGGTGCTGCGAACGGCGGAATTGGTGCAATCGTTTCAAATTCCCACCATGTGGTTCATGCTCCTGGGCGCCCCCGGCGAAACCTTGAAAACCCTCCGGGAAACCTTCGATACCATCGATCGCGCCATTTCGCCCCGGGATCTGGTGGTGATTTCGGTCGGTATTCGGATCTACAAGGGGACCCCCATCGCCAACTATCTGCTTGCCACGGATCCCCTGGCGACGCCGGACCAGTTCCTCCACCCCGTGAGCTACCAGCCGGACGCCCTGGATGTCGCCACCATCAAGCAGATCGCCGCCTTCGAGCAGTTGCGGCGGCCCAACTTGTATCTTTATGATGACAATCAAGAGCATCCTTTTTTGCGCCGCCTGCTCTGCGCCCGCAGGGAGAAATCCGGAGAGGATGAGCCGATTTGGCGGCATCTCATTCGAGGCTATGAAGTGGCCGAAAGACTTGGCGTGCGCCGCCTGCGGCGAGCCCTGCAGCGCCGCCGCCACCCGCGGTTGTGGGAGCAGTGGCGGCAGTCGGCAACGGCGGCAACGACCGGCCGCTGAGTGCGGCACAGGGATATTCCTTTGCCAACCGGACCCCACTTGTAGTATCAGGATGGCGCTCGAAACAGGTGAGCCGGATCGTGGTTCTCAATCACAACAAGGAGGCTTCATGACCACCATCATGCCGGAAGGGGACGCCATCCGTAAAGCCATCAAATGGGTGTGTGCATCCCTCCAGGAGGACCCCAAGCGGACTATTGCGAACCTGGCCCAGGAGGCGATCGGCCGCTTCGACTTGTCACCCAAGGACGCTGATTTCCTGTTGCGCTTCTATCAGGATCAAAAGGCGGGAGCGAACCCGGTTCAGAGCTGACCCGATTCACGCCCACGCTGCCCGGTTCCGCCCGGAGGGCAGCTTGCGAGATTCATGCAGACCACCGTTGCCGTTCTTTTCCTGCTTGCCTACCTGGGCATCGCTCTCGGCCGGGTCCCCGGGCTGGCCCTGGATCGGACCGGGATCGCCCTGCTCGGCGCCATCGCCATGATCGGCGTCGGCGCCATCACCACCAGCGAAGCCCTCCAGGCCATCGACGTCTCCACCATCCTGCTGCTCTACGCCCTGATGGTGGTTTCGGCCCAATTCCGCCTGGGCGGGTTCTACACCTGGGCGGCCCTGCGCATCACCCGGTACATGGATCAGCCCAAATGGTTCTTGCTCCTGCTGATGGCCGTGAGCGCCCTGTTTTCATCCGTTTTAGCCAATGATATCGTCTGCCTTGCCTTCACTCCCGTGGTCACCGTGGCGCTTCTCGGAAGAGGCTTCGACCCGGTGCCTTACCTGATCGGTTTGGCCGTTTCCAGCAACATCGGGTCGGCCGCGACCATCATCGGCAATCCCCAGAACATGCTGATCGGCCAACTGGCGCACTTAAATTTCGGCGGTTTTCTGAGCTGGTGCCTGCCTCCCAGCCTGGCGGCGTTGGCCGCGGCCTACCTGATCCTGATCGGTTGCTGCCGGACCGGCATGGCGGTGCGCAATCCACCCCGGAACGTGGCGGCGGACGGTTGGCCGCAACTGGATCGGCATCAGAGCGGCAAAGGACTGATTGCGGCTTCGATCCTGCTGCTGTTGTTTTTCACTCCGGTGCCCAGGGAAATGAGCGCCATTGCCGTGGCCGGTTGTCTACTCTGTAGCCGCAAGATGAAAACCCGAGCGATCCTCGGCCTGGTGGACTGGCACCTGATCACTTTATTCTGCAGCCTGTTCATCATCATTGGCGCCCTGCAAACAACGGGGATCCCCGCCAGGCTGATGACCAGGTTGACCGTCCTCGCCATTGATCCCACCGATCCCTACATCCTCACCCTGATTTCAACCCTGCTCAGCAACTTCACCAGCAATGTCCCCGCGGTCATGCTCCTCACCAAATTCCTCGATCCGGCGAACACCCAGGCCTGGTACCTGCTGGCCTTGTCCAGCACCTTTGCCGGCAACCTGGTGGTGATCGGCAGCATCGCCAACCTGATCGTGATCGAGGAAGCCCGGCATTACGGGGTCAACATTTCCTTCGGCAGCCATGCCCGGGTGGGGGTGCCCGTAACCGTGGCAACGCTGGTGATCGTTTTCCTGTGGATTTATTTGGCCCGACTGTAGTGGCACTCAGCCCGGCACTTCCTGGATGACGATCCGGCCCAATGGGGATGCCGTCCGGGAGATTCCCAGGGTGGTCTCAGGCGGTGCCGGGCGAGCGCCGCGCCGGGTGGTGAACCGACCTCACCGGCACTAACCAGGAAGGACCCGCCACAATGGTGTGCGGATGCGGTTGCCGGCACGGCGCGACTGCCGCGATCAAGGTCAACGCCGTGCGGCGTTATGGGCGGACGTCTGTTAGCGCAACACCAGCACCGAAGAGCGACTCGACTGGACGAACCGGCCCACCGATTTCTTCTTGAAGAACCGGTTGAGCACCGATTTCTTCCCCAGCCACAGGGCCAGCAGCCCTTCGCTAACTTCCTGGTTGATGAAGGTTTCGAATGCGTCGATTTCCACCAGCCGCTGATTCACCTGGAGGCCCTTTTTCTTGTAATAATAATAGACCACGTCGAGCCAGGAATACACTTGGGCGTTGATGCCTCCGCCTTTGGTCAGGCCGACGATCTGCAGCTGGGCGTTGTAGGCATTGGCCACCTGGTTGATCATGTCGAGGGATTCCTGGCTCACGTTCGATTCATCGAAACAGGCGAAGACGGTCTTGACCGGTTGGGCTTCCTTCACCAAAAGGATCGAACATTCCGCTCCATCCACCAGTTTTTGCGGCACCTGGGGGTTATCCGCCCAAAGGCACTGATCGCCTCCGGTACAGCCCAACACCACCAGATCACTCTTTTCCGAACGGGTCGCGGCCACCAGTTCCAGATCGGGGTCACCAACCCGCACCCGCACCGCCAGTTCCTTGCGGCCCCCGGTACTCACCAGC